>JBHWRM010000101.1:0-15484 GCA_043426695.1 Corynebacterium sp.
TGCCCGCCGGTGGATACCGCGCTTCCGCCGGCTGCCAAGCCGGTGGAGGTGCCCGGCCGTGCCGCGCAACTGGCCACTCTGGCAGCTGGGGTGCTGGGGGCCGTCGGCCTGCTGTTCGCGGTGGGGCGGCTGGCGGGGTACCCGTGGTTGGGGCTCAGCCTGGGGCTGCTTGCGGCGGTGGCGCTGGGATGGTTCCGGCTCAGTGCGCAGCAGCGGGCTATCGATCAGGCTCAACGAGAGGCGGACTTCCGCATGCTCCAGGAGGCCTGGGGTGCACAAGTTACAGAGACGATCGCCCGCATGAACATTCCGCGGGTGGCTGAGCAGCTGGCGCTGCGAACGGGGGCATAAGGCATGGATTTTCTGGGTGATATCTTTTCCCACCTACCAGCGGAGCCGGGTGCTGCGGGGAGGCAGGACATGGTCTTTTCCGTGGGTGGTTCGGAATACGCCATTCCCAACCCGCAGGGCTTAGACTCCGCGACATTCACCGGCGAGGATGGGGTTACCACCGTCTCTGACCTGGACGGCGACGGGCACGTGGATTACGTCAGCAACGTCTCCTACGACGGTAAGTGGACGGCCTGGCGCCCTGACGGAGTGACGGACGCGATGGAAAACGGACAAGAAATGAGTGAGCTTGTGGAGGGGGTGGCGGAATCTACCCCCAATGAGGTGAGTACAACCTGGGATGCTGGGCGCTGGGAGTGTGTGGACCGGGGGGAGTGGGGCTAGTGTGGGGGTGAAGAAAAACTCTGCGCATCAGCGCTCATCAGTATGAATGAGCACCTCAGCGGCCGTGGCGCGATTCTGTGCCCCGGGGCAGGGGATGCGGGCTCGGCTGGAGTAGCCCACACAAAGGTGGGCAATTCCGGCTGGCCCGTGAGTCTGGTCCCCACATCCGCGCTCAGAACCGATAGTGTTGAGCCAGAGAATTAGCCGAGCGTAAGGAAAATATTCGATGACCATCCGAGGGCTTGTCGGCGAGGCACCCACCAAGAACCAGGAGCTGCTGGACTGGATCGAAGAATCCGTAGAGCTGTTCCAGCCGGACTCCGTCGTATTTTGTGACGGCTCCGACGAGGAGTGGAACCGGCTAGCCGAGCAGCTGGTCGAGGGAGGCACCCTCATCAAGCTGGACGAGGAGGCACAGCCGAACAGCTTCCTCGCACGCTCCAACCCGGCCGACGTGGCTCGCGTCGAATCCCGCACCTTCATCTGCTCCGAGAAGGAGGAGGACGCCGGGCCGACCAATAACTGGGTCGAGCCCGAGAAGATGCGCGAGGAGATGCGTCAGCACTTCTCTGGTTCCATGCGCGGCCGCACGATGTACGTTGTTCCGTTCTGCATGGGCCCGATCTCCGATCCGGAGCCGAAGCTGGGCATCGAGCTCACCGACTCCGCATATGTCGTGATGTCCATGCGCATCATGACCCGCATGGGCGCAGAGGCCCTGGCGAAGATCGACGAGACCGGTCAGTTCGTGAAGGGCTGGCACACCGTCGGTGCTCCGCTCGAGCCGGGCGAGCAGGACGTCCCGTGGCCGTGCAACGACACGAAGTACATCACCCACTTCCCGGAGGACCGCGAAATCTGGTCCTACGGCTCTGGCTACGGCGGCAACGCGATCCTGGCCAAGAAGTGCTACGCCCTGCGCATCGCGACCGTCATGGCCCGCGACGAGGGCTGGATGGCCGAGCACATGCTGATCCTGAAGCTGATCAGCCCGGAGGACAAGGCGTACTACATCTGTGCCGCCTTCCCATCTGCCTGCGGCAAGACCAACCTGGCGATGCTGCAGCCAACGATCCCGGGCTGGCGCGCGGAGGTCGTCGGTGACGACATCGCGTGGCTGCGCTTCGGCGAGGATGGTCGCCTCTACGCCGTGAACCCGGAGAACGGCTTCTTCGGCGTGGCACCAGGCACCAACTACGCTTCCAACCCGGTCGCGATGAAGACCATGGAGCCGGGTAACACCCTGTACACCAACGTCGGCCTGACCGACGACAAGAACGTCTGGTGGGAGGGCCTGGAGAACAAGCCGGAGCACCTCATCGACTGGCTGGGCAACGAGTGGACCCCGGAGTCCGAGGACAAGGCCGCTCACCCGAACTCCCGCTACTGCTCGCCGATCTCCCAGTGCCCGACCGCGGCACCGGAGTACGACGACCACCGTGGCGTGCCGGTCTCCGCGATCCTGTTCGGTGGCCGTCGCGCGGACACCGTCCCACTGGTGACTCAGGCCCGCGACTGGAACCACGCCACTTTCATCGGTGCGACGATGGCTTCCGGCCAGACCGCCGCTGCCGCCGAGGCAGCCGTGGGCTCCCTGCGCCACGACCCGATGGCCATGCTGCCGTTCATCGGCTACAACGCCGGTGACTACCTGCAGCACTGGATCAACATGGGCGAAAAGGGCGGCGACAAGATGCCAGAGGTCTTCCTGGTCAACTGGTTCCGCCGCGGCGAGGACGGCCGCTTCCTGTGGCCGGGCTTCGGCGAGAACTCCCGCGTCCTGAAGTGGATCGTCGACCGCATCGAGGGCCGCGTCGAGGCCGACGAGACCGTGGTTGGCTACACCGCTCGCTTCGAGGATCTCGACACCGAGGGCCTCTCCGAGCCGGAGGAGGACATCCGCGAGGCACTGAGCGTCCACCCGGAGGAATGGGACCGCGACGTGGCTTCCAACGAGGAGTGGCTGAAGTTCCTGGGCCCGAAGGTTCCGGCCGAGGTCTGGGAGCAGCACGAGGCGCTGAAGGAGCGCATCGCAGCTGCCAAGTAAGCGCACAGCGCCTTTTTAAGGATGACGGCCCCCGCCCACTGGGTGGGGGTCGTTTTCGCGTGTTAAGGGGGCTTGCCGTGGGTGGGCTGGTAGCACGTGGCGAGGCCACCGCTGGAGGCTGCATAGCTGGCAGGTGCTCGGCTGCGTAGACGCCGAGGGCGCAGTCCACCAGAGCCACCTGTAGAAAGAACAGCACCCCGGCGCCACCATCGCGGTGGATCCGGGGTGCGTGCTTAGTAGCCCGGGGTGGGGCTTAGCGGCGCCAGCATTAGCCGATCGCGTTGTGCTCCCAGGCGGAAAGGCCGGCGGTCGCACCGGTACCCGTGGCGATCACGATCTGCTTGAACGGCACGGTGGCGCAGTCGCCAGCGCCGTAAACGCCCGGCACGTTGGTCTTGCCCTTGGCGTCGATGACGATCTCGCCCATCTGGTTCAGCTCCACACCGGAGCCCTCCAGCCACTTGGTGTTCGGCAGCAGGCCGATCTGGATGAACAGACCGGAAAGCTCGAGGGTCTTCTCCTCACCAGTGGTGCGGTCCTCGTACTTCAGGCCCGTGACCTCCTTGCCGTCGCCGATGATCTCCTTCGTCGCGGCGGAGGTGACGATGTCGACGTTCTTCAGGCTGCGCAGGGTGTCCATGAGGACGTCGTCGGCGCGGCAGGTGTCTGCGAACTCCAGGACGGTGAGGTGGTTGACCACGCCGGCGAGGTCGATGGCAGCCTCGATGCCGGAGTTACCGCCACCGATGACGGCGATGTCCTTGCCCTTGAACAGCGGGCCATCACAGTGCGGGCAGAAGGAGACACCCTTGTTGCGGTACTCGTCCTCACCCGGCACACCCATGAGGCGCCAGTTCGCGCCGGTGGCGACGATGACCTCGCGGGCCTTGAGGGATGCGTTCTCGCCGAAGTGGACGGTGCTGAGCTTGCCATCCTTGCCCGGAGTCAGGCCGGTTGCGGACTGCGCCTTGATGACGTCGATCTCGTAGTCGTTGACGTGCGCCTCGAGGTTCGCGGCGAAGGATTGGCCGTCGGTCTTCGGGACGGAGCTGTAGTTCTCGATGGACTGGGTATCCAGCACCTGGCCACCGAAGCGCTCACCCACGAGTCCGACGCGCAGGCCCTTACGGGCGACGTAGATCGCGGAGGTCGCGCCTGCCGGGCCCTGACCGACGACGAGGACGTCGTAGGGCTCCTTCTCATTGAGCTTCGCAGCCTCGCGCTCGGCGTGGCCGTCGTCGAGGCGGGCGACGAAGTCCTGGATGTCCATGCGGCCGGAGGCGAACTCCTCGCCATTGAGGTAGACGGTCGGGACGGCCTGGATGCCCTTCTCGTTGACTTCGTCCTGGAAGAGGGAGCCTTCCACCGCGGTGTGCTTGATCCGCGGGTTGATGACGGACATTGCGTTCAGTGCCTGCACCACGGTCGGGCAGTTCTGGCAGGTCAGGGACATGTAGGTCGTGAACTCGAAGTCCCCGTCCAGGGCTGCGACCTGGTCGATGAGGTCCTGCTCTTCCTTGATCGGGTTGCCGCCGACCTGGAGGAGGGCCAGGACCAGGGAGCTGAACTCGTGGCCCATCGGGATGCCCGCGAAGCTGACGCCGACGTCGCTGCCTGCACGCTGAATAGTGAAGGAAGGCTTGCGCTCGTGCAGTTCGTCGTCCTGGCGGGCGGTGATGTTATCGGAGAGTGCCGCGATGTCCTCGAGCAGCTGCTTGAGGTCTGCGGACTGGCTGCGGTCGTCGAGGGAATAAACGAGCTCGACCTTCTCGGTGATGCGGTCGACCAGCTGGCTGAGCTGGGCCTTCAGGTTGTCATCTAGGAGCTTCTTGGCCATGGTTAGCTGCCTCCTTCAAGGCGTGGTGTGTCATGCGGGACGGTTTTGGCAGTGATTTATGAAAGCTTTTTTGCGGTGCCGCGGGGTGTGCGGCGAAGGGTAAAGGAAAGGGCGGGCGGGCGCACTGCCCGCCCGCCTTAGCATTCGCGGCTGCGAGCTTGAGCCGCTTAAAAGATCTGGTAGCTAAAGGCTAGATCTTGCCAACCAGGTCGATGCCCGGGGTCAGGGTGTCCTGGCCCTCTTCCCACTTCGCCGGGCAGACCTCGCCTGGGTGCTCAGCGACGTACTGAGCTGCCTTGATCTTGCGGACCAGCTCGGAAGCGTCGCGGCCGATGCCCTCGGCGGTCTGCTCGATGTACTGGATGATGCCCTGCGGGTCGACCAGGAAGGTCGCGCGGTCGGCCTGGCCGACGCCCTCGCGCATGTTCTGGAAGTTGCGGGTCAGGTCGCCGTTGGAGTCGCCGATCATCGGGTAGTTGACCTTGCCGACCTCCTCAGAGGACTCGTGCCAAGCCTTGTGCACGAAGTGGGAGTCGGTGGAGACGCCGTAAACCTCAACGCCCATCTTCTGCAGCTCCTCGTAGTGGTCTGCGAGGTCGCCGAGCTCGGTCGGGCAGACGAAGGTGAAGTCGCCTGGGTAGAAGAAGAAAACGGACCACTTGCCGAGGACGTCGTCCTTGCTGACCTCGGAGAACTCACCGTTGTGGAAAGCCGGGTTCTTGAAATCCAGAATCTCAGTGTTGATCAGAGACATATGAACTTCCTTCCTGCATTGTCGCTTGAATTGTCTGCCCTGTGGTGGCCGGGCGCACGGGCCGGTCGTGGCCTGTGGAATTCCCGGGGTGGGCATTCACTATTTAAGGGTACCTAGCTGCGGCGGGCTTCGCTGCCGTAGCTTCTGCACATTAATATAGCAGAACCTTTTAATAGTGCAAGTCCTAATAGGTGGTGTTTATTAAAAGGATTCTTTTATTATTTTGCGGGACGGCTAGGGGTAGTGTCGCGCAGCGCTGCAGAGTCGCACCGCTGTAGAGGGTGCAGTATGGGGGTGCGGCGCGGCAGAGGGGGGCATGGCGCGGCGGGGGATGCACTATGGGGTCGCAGCGCGGCCGTGTGAGTGCCGGGTGTGTTTTGTAGGTGGCGTGCATTTTCAGGCGTCGTGTCCGTTTTGCAGAGTTTGATGCCGGAAATTGGCGAAAAAGCGACATCAAACTCTGCAAAACGCATCAGTCTGGTGGCGCTGGGTGAGGCTATCGGTGGTGCCGGGTAGGGGCTACCGGGCAGGTGTCGGGTGACGCTTGGTGGGAGTGGGAAATGGACCGCATGGTCTGCTGCTTTTGTGGCGACTTTATGGCGTCCTAGCTGCGCGGACAGTGGCCGCCAGGTGAAATATAGACAGAGCGGTACGCTTTGCGCTTTACAAAATTCCGATGGGGTACTAATGTTCTCGGCCACACATAGACAGATCGGTTCATTACTGACAGAAAAGAGAGACACATGATCATCACCGGCCTCGCGCTTGGCGTGGTACTCGGGTGGGTCATGCAGCGTGGCAGGTTCTGCGTCACCGGCATGATCCGCGATATCTTCCTCAATAAGACATGGCGCGGCTTCACCGCCCTACTTATCGTTATCGCCGTCCACGCCGTGGGACTGGCGGCCCTGACCACCGCCGGGGTTATCACCCCGGATTACAAGGAATTCGCACCACTGGCCGTGACTCTCGGTGGCCTGCTCTTCGGTGCAGGCATCGTGCTGGCCGGCGGCTGCGCTTCCGGTACCTGGTACCGCTCTGCCGAAGGGCTCATCGGCTCCTGGCTAGCGCTGGTCTTTTACGCAGGTAGTGCCGCCGCTATGAAGGGTGGCGCGCTGAACTTCCTCAACGAAGGCCTGCGCAGCTGGACTCTGCCACTGACCACCATTAACGCCTCCCTGGGGGTCTCAGTCTGGTGGCTGGTGATCCCATTCGCCATCGGCGTAGCCTTCCTGACCCGCCACTTCCTCGCCGAAGAGGCGGCTGCCCCGAAGATGGCTACCCTGAAGCCGAAGAAGACCGGCCTGGCGCACATCCTCGCGGAGAAGCCCTGGCACTTCTACCCAACCGCGGCCATCATCGGCGTGCTCGGCGTGATCGCCTGGCCACTGTCCGCCGCCACCGGCCGCAACGACGGTCTCGGCATCACCAGCCCGTCCTCCAACCTCTCCAAGTTCCTCATCAGCGGTGAGGACACTGTGGACTGGGGCGTGCTGCTGGTCCTCGGCCTGCTGGTGGGCGCATTCTTCGCAGCCAAGGCCTCCGGCGAGTTCCGGCTGCGCCTGCCGTCCGCTACCCAGGCCGTGCGTTCTGTCTTCGGCGGCATCCTGATGGGTGTCGGTGCTTCCGCTGCCGGCGGCTGCACCGTCGGCAACGGCATGGTCCAGACCTCCCTGTTTAGCTACCAGGGCTGGGTTGCGCTGCTGTTCATCTCCATCGGCATCTGGGCAGCCGCCAAGCTGTGGCTCAAGCCCACCGACGCCGTCCCGGGCCAGAGCGTCCAGCCGACGCAGAACACCCCGAAGGCTGACACCGTGCCGACCGTCGCCGCGCCAGCTGAGCCGTCCGCAGTGGCTGCCGACCTGCAGTCCGCCGGCGCCCAGTACGGCTTCCAGACCACCGGCGTGGCTCTCCTGGAGCGTCCGCAGGCTGCAACGGCCGCCGGGTCGACGTCCGACAACACCGGCACCACGACGGGCCTGGAGCTGGTCGGGGACCGTACCTACAAGCTGGACTCCCTCGGCGCGGTCTGCCCCTTCCCGCTGATCGATGCCAAGGCTGCCATCGCTCAGCTGGAGGTCGGCGACACCCTGCAGATCGACTTCGACTGCACCCAGGCCACCGACGCCATCCCGCGCTGGGCGGCCACCGACGGTCACGAGGTGACGAACTTCGAGCAGACCGACGACGCTGGCTGGACCATCACCGTCAAGAAAGGTGAATAGTCCGCAAACTCCAGTGAAAAACTAAATAAAAGCCCCAGGGGTGGGTGGTTGCTCCTTGCTAGCTTTGGAAGGCAAAGTAAGGGAAGGAAGCAACCTCATGCGAGCGAGAACCCAGCACGCACAGCCACGGGAAGCCGGCATGGCGCCCGCAGGAACAACCCGCCCTGAGCACAACACCAGCCGTGCTGGCCGGGCACGCAGCAGTATGAACCTGCATAGCAGCATGAAACAGTGCAGCGCGATGGTCTTCGCCATCGCGCTGTTGCTGTCTCTAGCCGGGATCGTCGTCCCCTTCGGGCAGCCCCAGGCCGCGGCGGAAGCCAAGGATATCCCGCCGACCATGCTGATCCTCGACGCATCCGGCTCCATGATGGCCCAGGATGCGGGCGGCCAGACCCGCCTGGACGCGGCAAAGGAAGCGTCCAAGAATTTCTCCCGCTCTGTCTCCGAGGATTCCGAGCTGGGGTTCATGGTCTATGGCACCAAGGTCGGCAATTCCCCGGAGGAGCGGGAGGCCGGCTGTAAGGACGTCACCACCCTGCTGCCCGTGGGCAAGGGCAACGCGGGCAAGATCTCTGGTGAGGTCGACAAGGTCAACGCCTCCGGCCACACTCCCATGGGCCCGGCCCTGAAGCAGGCCGCCAAGGAGCTTCCTCACGAGGGCGAGCGCTCCATCGTTCTGGTCTCCGACGGCGAGGACACCTGCGCCCCGCCACCGGTCTGCGACGTCGCCAAGGACCTGCACAAGCAGGGCATCGACCTGACCATCAACACCGTCGGCTTCCTGGTCGACCCAGCTGCCCGCAAGGAGCTGCAGTGCATCGCCGAGGCCGGTGGCGGCGAGTACCTGGACGCCAAGGACGCCGAGTCCCTCGCCGACTCCATGAAGGTTCTGGCGACCCGCACCGCCCAGACCGCGGAGTCCGACGCCCCGGAAATTAAGGGCGGGGACGACGCTGAGTCCGCCACCGAGGTCCCGGAAGACGTCGAGCTCTTCTCCACCCCGCTGCGTGAAAAGTCCGGCGGCGCGAAGAATGACGAGGACGGCGCCGAGTACTTCAGCACCCCCATTGCAGAGGGCGAGCGCCTTGCGATCGGTGTGGCTACGATGCCGCCGCCGTCCCAGGGCAGCGAACTCGGCTTCGGTAAGAACTTCTCGGTCAAGGTCGAGGTTGACGAGCCTCTGTGCTACCTCGCTAACGACAACGACTTCGGAATCATTGACTCCAACGGCCCTTTCTTCGCTTCGTGGACCACAAAGCAGGCCGGCGAGGACTGCCCCGCCGGGGACTTCCGTTTCAAGGTGGTGCGCCAAAGTGGCCCTTATAAGGGCGAGGAGATCCCGGCCGAGGTCTCGATTAAGCGCCTGCCGAACGAGGACCTCTCTGAGGTTCCGGACCCCTTCACGGCGGATAAGGCCGAGAACCGCAAGGAGCCGAGCGCTGCCGGCAAACCCCGCAAGGTGACACCAGGTGCATGGTTCGACGACGCGACAGAGCTGAACCCGGACGCCAAGGAAACCGTCAGCGCGGACATCGTCCCGGGTGAGGCCCACGTCTACAAGATCAAGACCGACTACGGCCAGCAGCTCCGTGGCGGAATCAAGGTCACCAGCGAGCCACCGAAGGACCACTACGCAGAGATCAAGCAGCTGGACATCAACGTCCTCAACTCCGCCCACCAGAAGGCGGCGATCGCGGAGAGCGTGCACGTCCGGGAGGGTGAGTCCAAGGCCTTCGGTAACCCCGTGCGCGTGAACTACCGCAACATGGTGGGTGACGGGAAGGAACAACCGAGTGACGTCGAATCCCAGAAGGCCTGGCTGGACGGCGAGCAGTACATCGTGATCTTCCTGAACAAGAGCCTCAAAGCTGGCGCTAACCGCGACATCAGCGAGGAGAAGAACGCCACCGCCACCTACGAGCTCACCACTGAGCTGGTGGGGGAGAGGATCCCCGGCCCGAGCTTCGAAAAGGTCTCCAATGACACGGAGATCGAGGAGAGCGAGAAGGCGGAGGAACCGAAGGAGACCGAGCAGGCCGCTGCTGAGGAGGGCAGCTCCATCAACTGGTTCCTGATCGGTGCGGGCGTGCTCGTGGTGCTTGCCGTGGCCTTGGTGGCCCTGACCCGTCGCGGGCGCTAGGGCTGACAGCGCTGGGACTGGCAGCGTTGAGGCTCACGGTGCTAGAGCTGACAGCGCTGGAGCGGGCAGTGTTGGGGCTCGCGGAGCTAGATTTCACAGCGCTCGAGCTCACGCACTCCAGCGCTAACGCCCGGCGCAAGGGCTCAGGGGGCTCAGGCGGGGGGAAGCAGTTCGCCTCCGCCCCGGCGCCAGCCCAACCGGCGTCCGCTCAACCGGAGCCAAGCACAACGAAGCCCCGGCCCCGCCACTGAGAATGATTCAGCGACAGGGCCGGGGCTTTAGCTGTGCCCTGGTGGTACCAGAGGGATAGTCGCGGGAAGCCCTTGCGAGCTCCCCGCACGCACCTGCTAGCTCTTCAGGGAGTCCAGCGGGGTGAAGCGCTCGCCGTACTTCGCGGCCAGCTCCTCGGCACGGGCAACGAAGCCAGCCACGCCGGTGGTTGGGTAGTCCCCGCCGTCCACATCAGCCTTCTTGCCCTCCGGCAGCGCAGCGGCAGCCGGGCGAGCGTAGTTCTTGATGTACTGGCGGGTACCGCCGGTCCACGCCGGGAAACCGATGCCCATGATGGAGCCGATGTTGGCGTCCGCGTCGGACATCAGCACGCCCTCGTCGATGCACTTCTGGGTCTCCAGAGCCTCGGCGAAGAGCATGCGCTCCACCAGGTCAACCAGGACCGGGCCCTCGGTGGAGATGGACTCCAGGCCGTGGCCGGCGGTCGCGGACTCGGCGTCCGGGACGGTGACGGACCCGCCGCCCAGCTCGTCCCACAGGCCGCGCCACAGACCGGTGCGGCGGCCCTCCTCGTTGTACTCGTAGAAGCCCTTGCCCTCGAGCTTGCCCGGGCGGTCGTAGACATCCAGCATCTTGTCCACGATCTCGGTGACGCCACCGTCGTCGACGGAGATGCCAGCAGCCTCCTGCGCGGCCTTGGTCTCGGCGCCGATCTTGCGGGCCAGCTTCAGGTTCAGCTCATCCTGCAGCTGCAGCGGCGGTGCCGGGTAGCCAGCCTGGCGGCCAGCTGCCTCGATGACGGCCGGGTCGATGCCCTCGGCCAGCATGCGCATTGCCTCGTTGAGGAAGAAGCTGATGACGCGAGAGGTGTAGAAACCGCGGGAGTCGTTGACGACGATCGGGGTCTTGCGGATCTGGCCGGTGAAGTCCAGGGCCGCAGCCAGGGTCTCGTCGGAGGTCTCCTCGCCCTTGATGATCTCCACCAGCGGCATCTTGTCGACCGGGGAGAAGAAGTGGATACCGATGAAGTCCTTCGGGCGCTTCACGCCGGTAGCCAGCTCGGTGATCGGCAGGGTGGAGGTGTTGGAACCCAGGACGCAGTCCTCCGGCACCGCTGCCTCGATCTCTGCCCAGACCTTGTGCTTGAGCTCGGTGTTCTCGAAGACTGCCTCGATGACGATGTCGCAGTCGGAGAGGTCGGAGTAGTCCACGGACGGGGTGATCCGGTCCAGCAGAGCCTTCGACTTCTCTTCGGTGGTCTTGCCGCGCTTCAGCGCCTTGGCCTCCAGCCCCTCGGAGTAGGCCTTGCCCTTCTCCGCTGCCTCCAGCTTGATGTCCTTGAGGACGACCTCCATGCCGGCCTTCGCAGCGACGTAGGCGATGGCAGCACCCATCATGCCGGCGCCGACCATGCCCAGCTTCTTGAACTGCTTACGCGGCACGTCCTTCGGGCGGGAGCCACCGCCGTTGCAGTACTGCAGGTCGAAGAAGAAGGCCTGCATCATGTTCTTCGAGGTGGAACCGGTGACGAGCTCCACGAAGTAGCGGGTCTCGACGCGGGTGGCTTCCTCGATGTTCTTCAGCTGCAGGCCCTCGACGGCTGCGGCGAGGATTGCCTTCGGCGCCGGCATCGGCGCGCCCTTGATCTGCTTGGTGACATTCGCAGGGAAGGACGGCAGGAATGCGGCCAGCTTCGGGTTGGTCGGGGTGCCACCCGGGACCTTGTAGCCCTCGGTGTCCCACGGCTGCTTCGCGTCTGGGTTTTCCTTGACCCACTTCTTCGCGGCGTCGAGCAGCTGATCGGCCGGGACGACCTCGTCGATCAGGCCGGTCTTCAGCGCGTCCTGGGCACCGAACTGGCGGCCGGTGGTCAGGACCTTCATCAGCGCGTCCTGCAGGCCCAGCATGCGGGTCACGCGGGTCACGCCGCCGCCACCCGGCAGCAGGCCGAGAGTGACCTCCGGCAGGCCGACCTTCAGGCCCTTGGCGTCGGAGGCGACGCGGTGGTGGGTGGCCAGAGCCAGCTCGAGGCCGCCGCCGAGGGCGGTGCCGTTGATGGCTGCCGCGACCGGCACGCCCAGGGTCTCCAGGGCGCGCAGGTCGGCCTTCATCTGGTCGATCTGCTGCGTCAGCTCGGCGGCATCGGCCGGGGTGGCCTTGATCATGGACTTGATATCGCCGCCGGCGAAGAAGGTCTTCTTCGCGGAAGCGATCACCACACCCTTGACCTCGCCGGCCTCGACGGCCTCCTTGACCTTCGCCACGGTGGTGGTGAGGTCGTCCTGGAAGGTGGTGTTCATGGTGTTGACCGGCGCGTTCGGGTCATCCATCGTCAGGGTGAGGATGCCATCGGCGTCGACATCCCACGCGAACATGTTGTTGCTCATTGATTCTCCTGTATTCGAATCTTGCAGTTAGGCAGTGCTTTTCAGCGCTGAGTGGCTTCAGTGCTGACAGCGGCTGCAGTGCTTGAACTGTCGGGTGTCGATCGCTTAGACGCGCTCGATGATGGTGGCCACGCCCATGCCGGCTGCGACGCACAGGGTGATCAGTGCGTAGCGGCCGCCGGTGCGGTGCAGCTCGTCGATCGCATTACCGGTGATGATCGCGCCGGTCGCGCCCAGCGGGTGGCCCATGGCGATGGCGCCACCGCTGATGTTGAGCTTTTCATCCGGGATGTTCAGCTCGCGCTGTGCGCGCAGGACGACGGAGGAGAATGCCTCGTTGATCTCCCAGACGTCGATGTCCTCCGGCTTCAGGCCGGCCTTGGCCAGTGCGGCGCGGGACGCCGGTGCCGGTGCGGTGAGCATGATGGTCGGCTCCACGCCGGTGGTGGCGACGGAGACGACGCGGGCGCGCGGCTCGAGGTCCATCTCCTGGCCGGCCTTCTCTGAGCCAACGGCCAGCAGGGCTGCGCCGTCGACGATGCCGGAGGAGTTACCTGCGTGGTGCAGGTGGTTGATGCGCTCGAGCTGCGGGTACTTGGTCTGCGCGACGGCGTCGAAGCCGCCCTGGTCGCCGATCATGGCGAAGGCCGGGCGCAGGCCGGAGAGGGACTCCACGGTGGTGCCCTGACGGATGGTCTCGTCGCGGTCCAGCAGCACCTGACCGTTCTGGTCCTTGACCGGGACGACGGTGCGGTCGAAGCGGCCCTCCTCCCAGGCCTTGGCGGCGCGCTCGTGGGAGCGGGCGGCGAAAGCGTCGAGGTCCTCGCGGGTCATGCCATCGAGGCTGGCGATGATGTCCGCGGAGATGCCCTGCGGGATGAAGTCGTTGTAGAAGTTGGACTCCGGGTCGAGGGCGAGGGCGCCACCGTCGGAACCCATCGGCACGCGGGACATGGACTCCACGCCACCAGCGAAGACGAGCTCGTCCCAGCCGGAACGCACCTTCTGCGCGGCGAGGTTGAGGGCGGTCAGGCCGGATGCGCAGTAGCGGTTGACCTGCAGGCCGGTCGCGGAGTACGGCAGGCCTGCGTTGAGCGCGGCGGTGCGGGCGATGTCCATGCCCTGGTCGCCGACGGGGGTCACGCAGCCTGCGATGACGTCGTTGATGCGCGCCGGGTCCAGGCCTGGGTTACGTTCCAGGATGGCCTCGATCAGTCCGCTGAGCAGGCTGACCGGCTTGACGGTGTGCAGGGATCCGCCGGGCTTGCCCTTTCCGCGGGGCGTCCGGACGGCGTCGTAAATGAAGGCCTCAGGGGCGCCAGAGTTACTCGTCATGACAGTCCTTTGGTTCCTATCGTTCGAGAAATGTGTCCTGCATCACTCTAATCTATTTCGACCCGATAGTTGTACTTTTATTCTCTTCTTTTTAGGACGTCAGTTCCCGTCTCCCTGGGGTGCTGCCACTTAGGGCTTCCGGAACACCAGAACCAGGTTGGATACCGCGAACTCTCGCAGCAGCGGAACCCGCACCATCCACCACGCCCACCAGGGGTGATAGCGAGGGAACGCCGCCACCAACTCCGCGCCGCCTGTGGCGGCAACCCGCTGCCCGTATCGCAGCCCATCGGCCGCGGAGACGTTGAACAGCGACTCGCCCCAGCGATTCTTCGGCGGCTTACCCATCTTCTTCTCATAACGCCGGGCCGCGAACTCCCCGCCCACGTAGTGCTCCCACAACCCGGTCTCGTGCCCACCGAAGGGGCCGAGCCACACCGTATAGCTGTAGATCATCACCCCGCCCGGCTTCGTGACGCGCAGCATCTCGTCGGCCATCACCCAGGGCTCCGGCACATGCTCGGCAACGTTGGAGGAATAGGTGATGTCGAAGGCTTCATCAATAAACGGCAGCTCCATCCCGGAGCCCCGCACCGAGGAGGCCAGGGTGATGCCTGCGGCCGCCATCTCGCCCACATCCGGTTCGCAGGTCACGTACTCCGCTCCCGCCTCGCCGAAGGCGACACCGAAGTAACCAGGCCCGCCACCGACGTCCAAAATCTTGGAGCCAGCGAGCTCTCGGTCCGTCGCGCCGCGCCACAGAGCCTCGATGAGCCCCACCGTGTCCTCGGCCAGGTGGCCGTAGAAGATGTCGGGGCGGGTCTGCTCGTAGCGGAAGTCCGACAGCAGGCCGACCGCGCGCCGCAAGCTGGCTTTCGGGCGCCAAAAACGCAGGGCGGAGTTGCCCGAGGGGGCGGTGAGTGCAGTGCTGATGCGCCGGAGGAAACGCCGGGCGGGGTGCGCGGAAGTCATGGAAGGAATTGTGACATAACGAGGCGTGCTTGGGGTCGAATCCGGGTAGGGTGTGATGCACAATGAGTCGTTCCCTAAAAGTAATATTGCTGTGCTGGCGCGACACCGACCACCCGGAGGGCGGTGGGTCGGAGCGCTACCTCGAACAGGTGGGGCAGTACCTCGCCTCGCAAGGCCACGAGGTGATTTACCGCACCGCGTACTACCCGGGAGCGAAGAAAACCGAGCACGTCCAGCGCGGCGGTTATTGGCTGAAGTTCTCCCGCGCCGGGGGAAACTTGAGCGTCTATCCCCGCGCGCTGTTGGCGCTGCTGGCGGCCCGGCTCGGCCTGCGGGTCGGTGCGATTGGGAAGATGGGCACGCCGGACGTGGTCATCGATACCCAAAACGGTGTGCCTTTCTTTGCCTCCCTCGTCTCCGGGGCTCCCACCGTGGTGCTCACCCACCACTGCCACCGCGAGCAGTGGTCCGTCGCCGGCCCGGTACTCTCCCGGATTGGCTGGCTCGTGGAATCCAAGATCTCCCCGCTGATCCACCGTCGAAACCGCTGGGTCACGGTCTCGCAGCCCTCGGCGGAGGAATTCGCCGCGCTGGGCGTGCCGGCTGAGAACTTCACGATCATCCGCAACGGCATCGAAGCAGTGCCCGAGGCCGCACGGGGGCACAGTGCCCAGGAGGGAGAGGATAAGCCCGTCTACCTGGTAGCGCTGTCCCGACTGGTGCCGCACAAGCAAATCGAACACGCCCTCGACTGCCTCGCTGCGCTGCAGCGGAGCCACCCCAACCTGCGCCTGGACGTCATTGGCGATGGCTGGTGG
>JBHWRM010000102.1:0-7437 GCA_043426695.1 Corynebacterium sp.
GTTTCTCTCGCGTCCTAATGCCCCGTTCGTCTAGCGGCCTAGGACGCCGCCCTCTCACGGCGGTAACACGGGTTCAAATCCCGTACGGGGTACAAATTAACAGCCTCATCGGTTCGCCGGCGAGGCTGTTTTCTTTTTCTGCACAATCTCATGCCTGATGGTCGCGCGTCGGGGCGAGGCTAGAAGGAGGGGGAGGGCGATCGAGAGTGCGCGTCAGGCGGTGCGATGGAAACAGTAGAGGCTGCCTGTTAGTCGTCCTCTGCGTTCCGTACCCGACGCTGGAAGCGTTCGGCGTCAGCCTGGAGCGTTTCGGCGAGCTGCTTTTCACTGTCCGCGGCACCTGAGGCACGGGGTGGGGCGAGGATGAGCTCGGTGGAGTCGTAGCCCGCCGCGAGCTCCCGGGCGCGCGCGAGCTCAGCGTCCAGCTGCAGGCCTAGTAGCAGCACGTTATTTGCCATGAAGAGGCAGAAGAAGCCGCCGATGATGCCGCCAAGCGCCCCGTACATGCCGATGTGCAGGAAATTATTGAGGTAAGTCCGAAAGCCCACACCGAGCAGCGTGAGCACGACCAGCGCACACACGGAGCCCGCCGTAAACAGACGGAAACGTCCCTGCTTGACGTTCGGGGCGACGTGATACAGCAGCGCGATGAGCATCTGGGAGAGCCCGAAGATCACCGGCCACCGCAGCCACGTCCACAGGGGCAGGAAGTAGTCGAGCATGAAGCTGCGTAGGCCAGCTAGCCCCAGCGGGTCTGCGATATGGGTGAAGAAGGGGGAGAGGAGATCCTCGCGCAGGAAGAACCCCGCCGCGATGAGGACAAGTCCCGCCACCAGGGCGATGGTTAATCCCCACATCACGAGCCAGGTCCGCAGGATCGACCGGCCTTCCTCGCGGCCATAGAGCGCGTTCGCGCTGCGAGAAAAGGCGCGAACGTAGGCCGAGGAAGAGAAGAGTGCGAAGAGGATAGCGATGATCAGAGTGATCAGGGAACGTTGCGTGGTGCCGATGATCGCTTCAATGATGTTTGACGCCTGAGCCGCGAAGTCTGCCGGGATGTTGCGGTTGATGAATTCTCCGGTCACTCCCAGTACCTGGTCGCGGTTCTGGTCGAGCACCAGCATGACGATCGCGTAGAAGGCCATGAGGGTGGGGATCGCGGTGAAGATGGAGTAGAAGCTCAGCGTTGCGCCCTTATCGGGAAGGCCGCGGTAGAAAAATTCCGCGTACAGCCGCTTGGCGATCATGCCCCAGGCCTTCGGGCCGGGGAAACGATGCTCGCTGGTGACCTCCGTTGAGTAACGCTCCGGAGAAATCGCCTGTCGGCCCGTGCCACCGCCGGCCGGCATCACGAGTGGGTCGGGGGTGTCATTCTCGGAACGGGTCATTGGCATCCTCGGCGCATCGGTAGAACTGGTGCCTTAATGCTAACGCGAAAACTTCTTAAAACCCGGCATTGACCAGTGGATTAGGAGACTTGCAGGAGTTGCCTGTAGGCTTTGTTCTCGATCACAGAGCTGGTTGCCACGCCACCGGCACGCCGGTAAAGAGCTAGTTTTGTGTGTCCTATGCGCCCCGTTCGTCTAGCGGCCTAGGACGCCGCCCTCTCACGGCGGTAACACGGGTTCAAATCCCGTACGGGGTACAAAAGAAAACTCCCGTTCTCTAAGCCATTGAGAACGGGAGTTTTTGCTGTGATGTGCCTGCCTTTTTAGGCGAGGAACCTCGGCCGCAGCTCCTTGAGCCTAGCCAGCCCGGCGGCGAGCTTGCGGGGACCCATCATCGCCTTGACCTCCTGGTACTTATCGAAGACCTCGTCCGAGCGCACCTCCGGCGCATTGTACTTCGGCGCGCGGAGGAAGCGGTTGGGGAGGGTGAGCTTGAGGATCGTGCGCTGCACCTCGAGGAACTGCCGGGAGAAGCTATCCGTGTTATAGGGCAGGCCAAACTCCGCGGCGATCTTCTCCACTTCCTTGCCGATCTGTGCCAGTCGGTTGCTCGGCATATCGGGGTAGAGGTGGTGCTCGATTTGGTAGTTGAGGTTGCCGGACAGGATCGTCAGCAGTTTGCCGCCCCGGAAGTTCGCCGAGCCCAGCATTTGCCGCAGGTACCACTCCGCCTTGGATTCTTCCTCGAGGGCGCGCTTGGTGAAGGTTTCCGCGTCATCGGGGAAGTGCCCGCAGAAGATCACGGCGTAGGCCCAGAGGTTGCGGGTGAGGTTGGCGATGAGGGCCGCCTGCGCGGCGCTCTTCGCGTGCTTCTTTGCCCGCTCTTTTCTCCGGTTTTTTCCGGACGCCACCGCCCACCGCCTGGCACCGAAAGCAGTCTTGGTGGGCAGCAGGTAGCCCACCGCGGCCGCGAGTGCGGGGAAGGCGATGTAATCCTTGGTGACCTGCGAGCCGATCTTGCGCAGGGTGAGCATGAGGGAGGGCTTGGTCTCCTCCCAGCTCTGTCGACCGGTGAAGAATCGGCCGAGTTCGACGTCGTAGAAGGCCACTGCGTACTCGAACAGGGCGGCGAGCACGACATTGGTTAGCGGCTGGAGGGCGGTGGTGGGTTTCCATTTGCGGTCGCGGGTGACGCGGATGACCCCGTAGCCCACGTCATTGTCCATGCCGATGATGTTTGTGTAGGTGTGGTGGCTGTAATTGTGGGAATGCTTCCAGCCCTCGGAGGGGCCAGTGTTGTCCCACTCCCAAGTGGCCGAGTGGATTTCCGGGTCGTTCATCCAGTCCCATTGACCGTGCATGACGTTATGGCCGATCTCGAGATTTTCGAGGATCTTCGATAGTCCCATCGTCGCCGCGGCGGGAATTGTCGCCTGGGGGAGGAAAACGGTGGCGAGGCGGGAGAGCAGTTCGATGCCGCGCTGGGTTCGGATGAGGCCGCGGATGTAGGCGGCGTCTTTCTCTCCCAGGGCGTCGCGGTGGCGCTTCTCGATCTTGTCGAAGCGCCGACCGATCTCGGCGATGTCTTCTTCGCTGAGGTGGGCATAGGCGGGGATGTCTTTGATCGCCATTTTTCTTCTCCTTGCTGTTGTGCGGGGCGGGTGTGCGGTGACTGGCGTGCTGGGGAGGGACTGGTTCTGGGCGCTAACCCTGGGTGATGCGGACGTCCCCGTCGGGGATGGAGCAGCAGGTGCGAACCCGCTCGCCCTCCCGGTGGGACTGCCCGGTGCGAGCATCGACGACGAGGCCGTCGAGAACCGTGGCCGTGCAGGTGTGGCAGATCCCCATGCGGCAACCGTGGGTCAAACCCACCCCGGACCCTTCGGCTGCCTCGAGGATGCTCGTCGAGGAGTCGCAGGCCACGGGGTCTTGCCGATCCGAAAAATAGATGCTGCCGCCGGCAGCAGAGCCTGTGGAATCCCGGGTGGAAAAGCGTTCGACCCTCGTGCCGGGAAAGTGCTTCTTCATGTCATCCAGCAGTGGACCGGGGCCGCAGGCGAAGCGCTCGCGTTCCGCGATGTCGGGCACGAGGTTTGCCAGCTCGCGGGGGTCGATGCGGCCCTGGCTGGAGGAGTCCCAATGCTGCATTTCGTAGCCGGGCAGCTCGGTGTTCAGGGCGCCGAGCTCCGTGGCGAAAGGCTCCGGGGTCAGCGGGCCGCGTTCCGAGTGGATGTGCCGGATGCTGATGCCCTCGCCTGCGTACTCCTGTTTCAGCCAGCGCAGCATGGAGATCACGGGGGTGATGCCGGATCCTGCGGTGAGGAAGAACATCTTGTTCGGCACCGGGTGGCTGAGGTAGAACTCGCCGCCGGGCTGGCTTAAGCGGATGATGTCGCCGACGCGGGCGACGGTGGCGATGTGCGTGCTCACCGCGCCGTCCGGTACCTGCTTGATGCCTAAGGTGACGGAGCTGAGGTTCGGGCGGGGGGCGTTTGTGATGGAGAAGCACCGCCACTGCCACCGGCCGTCGATCTGCACGCCGAGGCCGATGAATTGGCCCGGGCGGAAGCTCAGCGGGGTACCGCGGGAGGGAGTGATCTTCAGGGTGGTGAGTTCCCCGTGCTGGGCGACGGCCTCGACTCGCCCGCGCAGTTCGCGCCCGGCGAGCGGGTCGAAAAGCCCTGCGATGTCCGCTGGAAGCAGGGGAGTGGTCAGCGTTTTCAGGACGCGGTGGACGGCGCCCCGGATCGCCCTGGAGGCTCGGGGTGTTGAGGACTGGGAGGGGTTGTCTCCGCGCGGGGCAGAGGCAGCCATGAGCGCCACGCTCCTTAGGGGGCTAGAAGGAGAAATAGTTTAGTTCAGGAACCTAATATAGCAACCCTATCAGGCCTGCCTGCGCCTCCGCGGCGCGGGGTGAGCAAGCTCACCCTCCCCGTGGCGAGCAGCGTTTTTAGCGGCGAGTGACGGTCCGCAGGTGCGAGTAGACCAGAGCAGTGAGTCCGACGAAGGCGATGATGCCGATCCACTGCGCCGGTCCGGCGAAGCTCTCGCCGACCACGGCCAGGGCGTCGCCGTTGGAGGTCGCCGCGATGATGCCAGCGTTGATGACACCGAAGAGGGACTCGCCGACGATCAGGCCGGTAGCCATGAGGACGCCCATGCGCTTGCTGCGTTGCGGATTGGCCTGCTTGTCAGCCCACTTGTTGTACACGTAGCCCAGGGCTGCGCCGATGGGGATGATCAGCGTGAGAGAGGCCGGCAGATACATGCCCATGCCCACCGCCAGTGGTGGCAGGGAGTAGCAGGAGGCCTTGCTCAGCACCTCGTTGATGATGATCACCACGACGCCGATGGCCGCACCCAGGCCGATGAGTCCCCAGTCCAGGGAGTCGCCGAAGATGCCCTCGGCTACGGAGCTCAGCAGTGCAGCCTGAGGCGCTGCGAGAGCACCGGGGCCGGCGCCCGGAGCGCCAGCGAAGCCGAAGCCCTTGCGCATGAGCTCCATGATCGCCGGGATAATCGCAGAACCGAAGATGACACCGAAGATGAGAGCCACCTGCTGCTTCCATGGGGTGGCGTCGACCAGCTGGCCGGTCTTGAGGTCCTGGAGGTTGTCATTGGAAATCGTCGCGATGCCGAAGACCACCGACGCGGTGAACAGGGTGTAGGCGACGAGTGCGGTGGAGTCGGTCTCCCCGCCCACGACGACCTTGATCAGCAAGGCAGCGGACAGCACGACGATGATGCCGACGCCCGAGATGGGGGAGTTCGAGGAGCCGATGAGTCCGGCCATGTAGCCACAGATCGACGCGACGATGAGACCCACCAGGAGGGTGTAGATAATCGACAGCGCGATGAGGCCGGTCATGTGGTGCGTGATGGTGGTGTCCTTCACGAAGAGCCACAGGAGCAGGCCTACTGGCAGCATCGACGCCAGCGTGACCCCGGTGACGATGGGGAACGGGATGTCCCTCTCGGTGAGGTCCACAGCCTGGCCATCGTGGCGAGCACGAGAGGAGGCGAGAGCCTCCTTGATGCCACGGATGATGGGGCCGATGATCTTCAGGAGGGTCCACACCGCGGCGATGGCCATGGTGCCAGCGCCGATGAAGCGAACTTCGGAGGAGAAGGTGGCCGAGACGATCTCGGAGATGTCACCCTCGGCCGGGATGAGCCCCGACGTGCGCAGTGGCATGAGCACCCCGTAGGAGATGATCAGGCCAACGATCATGGCGGCACCGACGGACATGCCGACGAGGTGACCGACGCCGATGAGGGCCAGCGAGAGCGAGCCACCCATCATCGTGGCCCCAGGGCCGAGGCGGAAGTAGGAGGACACCGAGGATGCTGCCAGCTTCATGGCGGTGATGATGGACATCACCGCAGACGCGATGGAGCCAAGAATGATCAGACGCAGCCCGGTCTTGTTTTCCTCCGCGGAGTCCTGGTTCTGGGTGTCGCCGACCTTGAGTACCTCGGCGGCTGCCACGCCCTCGGGGAAGGGGAGATCTGAGCCCGTGACGAGCGCCCTGCGCAGCGGAATGGAGAAAGTCACGCCGAGGATGCCGCCGATGGCAACCACGGAGGCGGTGGTCCAGTAGGGGAAGCCCTGCCACCAGCCGACCATGATCAGGCCGGGGAGGACGAAGATGATCGCCGAGAGAGTGCCCGCCGCCGAGGCGATGGTCTGCACGATGTTGTTTTCCTGGATCGTGTGATCCTGGAAATTACGTAGAATGGCCATGGAGATCACGGCCGCGGGGATCGAGGTGGCGAACGTCAGACCGACGCGCAGCCCTAGGTAGACGTTGGCTGCCGTGAAGACGAGCGTGATGATGCCGCCGAGGAGGACCGCACGGAAGGTGAACTCTCGGACGGGGGAGCGGCGGGGCGCTATAGGGCCTGTGCCTACAGCCGCATTGCCGGTGCCTGTTGAGCTGGACATGGGGCGAACTTTCTGGTCAAAACTTCATGTTCTGAGATGATCGTAGACCCCACAAGCCCTAGAGGTGAATCTCGATTTCCTTTGCTGTCTGCCGAAGCGCGTCTCCGAACTTCTCGGCGGGGGAGTCACCCATACGGGCGACGGGGCCGGAGACGGATAGCGCAGCCACCATCGTGCCGGTCGAGTCGAAGATTGGGACGGAGGCGGAAGCCAGGCTGGCGTCGCGTTCTGCAACGGATTCGGAGATCTGGGTTTGACGCACGCGCTCCAGCTCCGCGGCGCTGTACGCGGCGGTGGGGAGCACCGCCTGCTGCAGTGAGGCGGGAGCCCAGGCGACCAGGATGCGGGCAGCGGAGCCAGCGTTGAGCGTCATCCTGGTGTTGCGAGGAACGGTGTCGCGAAGACCCGTGGCAGGTTCCGCGTTGGCCACACAGAGCCGCTCGAAGCCGGAAAGCTGGTACACCTGGACCGATTCCTTGGTCTGCTCCACGAGTTTCGGGAGCAGGTGTTCGGCCGCTTCCTCCAGACGCGGGCTGGTGCGCGGGGCGAGCTCGGCGAGCGCGGGGCCGGCTGTCCACTGGCCGTCGGCCTGACGCTCAATCAGCCGGTGCTTCTCCAGTGCCACGGAGATCCGGTGGGCGGTTGCCCGTGGCAGGCCGGTTTCGTCGCAGACTTCCGAGAGGTTGTGCGGGCGGGCTGCGATGATGGAGAGGATGTAGACCGCGCGGTCGAGAACCTGGATGCCGCTGATCGCCGGGATGTCTGGCTTCTCGGCGCCGGCCGGGTGCGCGTTCCCGGGGTCGACCCCCAACTGGGGTGGCTGCGGTGCCGAGTTGGTGTTTCGCTCAGATGTGTATCCCATGATTTGATACTATACATTCCATCAAGTGGAACTGGCGAACTTTCGGATGACTCCCGCGGTTCGCAAGATTCTGGAAATGAGGAGAGCGTAGTGAACACCACAACTAATACCACCCGCGGCGCAACAGAAAAGCCGCTGACGCTCGCCGAGAAGGTCTGGCGCGACCACCTCGTCGCCAGTGGATCGGACGGCGACCCGGACCTGCTGTACATCGACCTCCACCTCGTCCACGAGGTCACCTC
>JBHWRM010000103.1:0-35889 GCA_043426695.1 Corynebacterium sp.
AAAGCGGCGTAGTAGCCCAGGCCGTCGACCGCGCCCCTGACGTCCTCGGTCGCGCCGGAGGCCTCCGGGGCGTCGGTGACATTCTCGACGATCGCGTGCATGACCTCGGCGGCCTTCGGCCCCTGGATCGCGACCAGGGACTTCTCCGCAGTCTGGTCCACGACGGTGACGTCGAAGCCCTCGGCCCGCTGCGCCAGCGCTTCGGCGACGCGCGGGGCGTTGCCGGCGTTCGGGACGACGAGGAAGTCGTCATCCGCGAGGCGGTAGGTGATCAGGTCGTCTACGATGCCGCCGTCCTCGGTGCACAGCATGGAGTACTTCGCCTTGCCGACCTTGACGGCGGACAGGCGGGAAATCAGCGCGTAGTCCAGGAACTCCGCGGCCTGCGGGCCGGAAACCTCCACCTCGCCCATGTGGGAGAGGTCGAAGACGCCGGCGGTCTCGCGGACGGCGCGGTGCTCGTCGAGTTCCTTGCCGTACTTCAGGGGCATGTCCCAGCCGCCGAAGTCGGTGAAGCGGGCACCGAGCTGCTCATGCACGTGGTGCAAGGCGGTGTGCTTCGGGGTGCTTGCAGAATCAGTCATTGCAAAACCTTCCTTCAAACGTGCTGGGGTTTAGTCCTCGATGGCGAATGCTTCGAGCGGCGGGCAAGAGCACACGAGGTTGCGGTCGCCGTAGGCGTTGTCGATACGGCGCACCGGCGGGAAGTACTTCGTCGTGCGCAGCCCGTCCACCGGGAAGGCTGCCTGCTGGCGGGAGAACTTGCCGCCGGAAACGGCCTCCTCGAAGTCGTCGCGGGTCACGCTGAATGCCGTGAACGGCGCATGGCGCAGGACAGACTCCTCGACGGTGAGCTTGCCGTCGATGATCTCCTGGATCTCCCCGCGGATGGTGATCATGGCCTCGATGAAGCGGTCCAGCTCGTCCTTGTCCTCGGACTCAGTCGGCTCGACCATCAGGGTGCCCGGCACCGGGAAGGCCAGGGTCGGGGCGTGGAATCCGAAGTCCATCAGGCGCTTGGAGACATCCTCGGCGGTCACGCCGGAGGCCTTGGTCAGTGCGTTGAGGTCCAGGATGCACTCGTGTGCGACCAGGTCGTTCTTGCCCGTGTAGAGCGTCGGGAAGTAGTCGGCGAGCTTGCGGGAAATGTAGTTCGCGTTGACCAGGGCCATACGGGAGGCTTCGGTCAGCCCCTCGTCGCCCATCATCGCGATGTAGGACCAGGTGATCGGAAGCACACCGGCGGAGCCGTACGCTGCCCCGGAGACCGGCAGGCCAGTGTTCGGGTCCTCGGACTGCTCGACGGTCGCGTCGGTCGGCAGGAACGGGATGAGGTGCTCGGCCACGCAGACCGGCCCCACGCCCGGGCCACCGCCGCCGTGCGGGATGGTGAAGGTCTTGTGCAGGTTCAGGTGGGAAACGTCGCCACCGAACTGCCCCGGCTGGCCCAGGCCGACCAGCGCGTTGAGGTTCGCCCCGTCGATGTACACCTGGCCGCCCGCAGCGTGGACCTTGTCGCAGACCTCGCGGACGTGCTCCTCGAACACACCGTGGGTGGACGGGTAGGTGATCATGATGCCGGCGACTTCCGGGCCGTACTTCTCGAGCTTGGCGTCCAGGTCGTCCAGCAGGATGGAGCCATCCTCGGCGGACTTCACGGCCACGACCTTCAGGCCAGCCAGCGCGGCGGAAGCGGCGTTGGTTCCGTGCGCGGAGGTGGGGATCAGCACCTTGTCGCGCTGATCGTCACCGCGGGAGAGGTGGTAGCGGTGGATCGCCAGCAGGCCTGCGAACTCGCCCTGGGAACCAGCGTTCGGCTGAACGGAGACCTTCGCGTAGCCGGTGATCTTGGCCAGGCGCTCCTCCAGGTCATCGATGAGCTCCAGCCAGCCCGCGGCCTGATCGGCCGGGACGTGCGGGTGGATGCCCGCGAACTCCGGCCAGGTGATCGGCTCCATGGAGATGGCGGAGTTGAGCTTCATGGTGCAGGAGCCCAGCGGGATCATCGTGCGATCCAGCGCCAGGTCACGGTCTGCCAGCTTGCGCATGTAGCGCATCATCTGGGTCTCAGAGGTGATGGCGGTGAAGATCGGGTGAGTGAGGATCTCGTCCTCGCGCAGCACCCCGAGGTCAGCCAGCGGGCCAGCGGAAAGGTCGAAGCCGGAGGTATCCGCGCTCGCGCCCTCCTTCTTCGCGACGACGGCCAGCAGCTCGGCGACGTCCTCATCCGTGGTGGACTCGCCGACGGAGATTCCGACGTGGTCCTCGTCGACCTTTCGCAGGTTGAAGCCCGCGTCCACCGCACGCTGTAGGACGGCATCCGCACCGCCCACGCTGGACACGTCCACGGTCACGGTGTCGAAGAAAGAGTCGTGTGCCAGGCTCAGGCCGGCCTCGGACAGGCCCACGCCCAGGGCGACCGCGCGGCCGTGCACCTGGGTGGCGATCTGACGCAGACCAGCTGGGCCGTGCCAGACGGCGTAGAAGCTCGCCACGACGGCCAGCAACGCCTGAGCGGTACAGATATTCGAGGTCGCCTTGTCGCGACGAATGTGCTGCTCACGGGTCTGAAGCGCCAGACGGTATGCTGGGGTGCCCTCGGCATCCTTGGACACGCCAACGAGACGGCCCGGCATCTTGCGCTGCAGGGAATCCACGCAGGCCATGAAGCCGGCGTGCGGGCCGCCGAAGAACAGCGGCACACCGAAGCGCTGGGCAGAACCCACCGCGATGTCCGCACCCAGGGAGCCCGGGGAGGTCACCAGGACCTGGGCCAGCAGGTCAGCAGCGACCGTGACCAGTGCCCCGGCCTCCTTCGCAGCGGAGATCAGGCCACTCAGATCACGGATCCGGCCGGTGGAACCCGGGTTGGAGACCACCACACCAACCAGCGGGGTGTCCCCGGCAGCGGCGGCGAAATCGGCGGCGGTGGCGTCCTGAAAATCGACGACCTTGACCGGGATATCCGCAGCCTCGGCGCGAGCCTCGGTGACGGTGATGGACTGCTGGTGGAGGGAGGAGTCCAGCAGCACCACACCACCCTGCTTGGCGGCCTTGGTGTTACCGCGGGCCATGAGCTGCACGGCTTCCGCGACGGCGGTGGCTTCGTCCAGCAGGGATGCGCCCGCAATCGGCAGACCAGTGAGGTCCTGCACCATGGTCTGGAAGTTCAGCAGCGCCTCCAGGCGCCCCTGGGAAATCTCCGGCTGGTACGGGGTGTAGGCGGTGTACCAGCCCGGGTTCTCCACCACGTTGCGGCGGATCACCGCGGGGGTGATCGTGTCGTAGTAACCGTTACCGATGAGCTGCTTCATCGGCTTATTCTTCGATGCCATCGCCTTGAGCGCGGCGAGCGTATCGGTCTCGCTCAGCGCGTCGGGCAGGCCGATCGGCCCCTCCTGAGCAATGGAGGAAGGAAGGGCGGCCTCCGCGAGCGCTGCGGAGGACTCATAGCCCAGGAAATCCAGGATCTCCTGGGTATCGCTGCCGTTGGGCCCGATGTGGCGGTGGACAAAAGCTGCGTGATCAGTAGCCATCAAGCTCAAACTTTCCGGTTTGTGGTGTGCTTACTCCGCCTAAATCCTATCGGAGGCTCAAGACAATAGTGGCCGGGGTCACGTTTTCAGGGGTAGGGTTCCTTTTGTGCCTAAAAAGACCCCTATGAATTCCTTCAGCTCCTGGTTCCTTCCCCCTGCCCTTCCCCAGGTCCCGGACGGCAGCCTCGTAGTCGTGACCGGCGCGAGCAGCGGGATCGGCAAGGCGGTCGCCGCCCGATTCGCGGCTTCCGGTTTCCGGGTGGTCGGGACCACGCGGAATCCCGCCACGCTCACCGACCCCCTGCCACATGTGGAGTATGTGGCTCTAGACCTTGCAGATCCGACCTCTATCGAGACCTTCGCTGCGGAGGTCCTGGCACTCGGCGCGCCCAGCGTGCTCATCAATAATGCAGGAGAAAGCCAGAACGGCCCGCTGGAGGAGCTGCCCCGGAATGCGCTGGAGCGGCTGTTCCAAGTCAACGTCATCGGACACGTGGAGCTCACCCAGAAATTCCTGCCCGCGATGCGCGAAAAAGGCTGCGGCCGAATCGTCATGATCGGCTCCATGCTGGGGAGTTTCCCGCTGAGCTACCGGGGCAGCTATGTGGCTTCAAAGGCCGCGATCCGCAGTTTCGCCGACTCCGCGCGCAGCGAGCTTTCGCCGTTCGGGATCGGCATTTCCACCGTGGAGCCCGGCGCGATCGCGACGGGGCTCAGTTCGCGGCGCACCATCTACGTCGACGACGCCGGCCCATACTCGCGGGACTTCCACCGGATGCTCGACACCCTCAATGACAACGAGGCCAAGGGAATCAGCGCCGAGGACATCGCGGAGCTGGTGGGCACCGTGGTGGCAGAGGCGCGCCCGCGTGCGGTGTACGCCCGGGGTTCCCTGGCGCCGTTGCCTTATATCCTGCAGCGGCTCGTGCCCCAGGAGACGATGTTGCGCATCATGCGCGCCAAGCACGGCCTATAAAAGCGGGACAAATCCCAGATTCGCGGGCTAGTCCCCCTCGTTGGGCTTCCTGCGGCCCTCGTCCCCAAAGGCAGATTGCAGCTGGGAGCGCACCTCCGTGCGCACGTCCAAGCGATGGTTCATCCGCTCCAAATATTCACTCTCGCGCTGTTTGAAGGCCCAATCGCGCCACGGGCGGGCAAAGAGCGCGAGCACCGTCGCGCCGACGATACCCATGAACAGCAACGCGCCCGCGATGATGGTGACTGCCGGGCCACCGTTTACCCCGAATACGATCGCCAACATCACGCTGCCAACCAGACCGATTGAAGCCAGCGCCATATAGGCCACGTTGATTGGGTGGAGCCGGTGACCGAAGCTGCCGTTGTAGGTCATGACCAAGGGGATGATCTGCAGCGCAAGCAGCCCCAGGAAGTAGTAGGTCGCCAACCGGCGCAATACGTCGGCATCCAGCAGCTGCGGAAAGCCCGTCAACGCGGCGAGCATCCACAGCATCGCGACGAGGTTCAATAGGCGCCGTGCCATGTGGCTAGACCCTAAACAGCTCGTCTTGCGCCGCGCACGGTCCGCTCAGCGCGACGGGAAACTCGATTTCCCCCGACCCGTGGCTCAACGCCAACACCAGCACGATCGGGTCGTAGCCGAGGCGGCCGACCTCCTTGGGCGCATAGGTGACCACCGGGGTTCCCGCCTGCACGGTCGAGCCCTCCGCCCAGCGGGTGGCGAAACCCTGGCCGTCGAGTTGATCAGTGTCGATGCCCATCTGCACCAGCACGCGGGCGCTACCATCTTCCAGTTCCACGACGAACATGTGGGGCTGCACCCGCACGAGGGTTCCCGCAACCGGGGACTGCACCTCCACGATCTCCTTATCGGGGTCCGGGATCACGGCTACGCCCGCGCCTGCCGAACCGGAGGCGAACACAGGGTGCGGCACTGCGCTCAGCGGCGCGGTTGTTCCGGCGAGCGGCGCTCCCACCGGAGTGCACTCGGCATGCGGAACTCCGCCGCGGTCTCCTGCGACGGCATCCACGTCGGTTGCGCCGAAGCCTGCGGCGCCGAGGTCCTCAAAATCGTGCCCGTCTGTCATGCTTCCCCAGCTTAACCGCGCGCGATCTTGCGGGAGGAGGAAGCGGACCATTGTGACCAACCCCCCACAAAGTGCCGCCCGACGGGAAGGCCCGCCTCCTCCATCGCAGCCAGGAACAGGGCGGAGTCCAGCCCGGATCCGGAATGCACGGTCAGCTCGGTGTTCTCAACGATGCCGTGGCTGGCGAAGATCTCGCGCAGCTGGGTACTGCCCAGGACCTTGCCTTCCTCATCCAGCAGGGAGGCCACGGGGATGTTCACAGCGCTCGGAATGTGACCTGCCTGGTGGTCGAAGGGCTCGCGAACGCCGCGGAAGCGTTCCGGATCGCGGCAGTCGACCAACATTCGGTCGCGGCACCAGACGTCGATCTCGTCGATATACAGCTCCGGCATGGAGCGCGGTCGGATCTTGAAGTCCCCGCGCCCCCGAAGGGCGCCGATGCCACCGGCGACGTCGCCGCCCGCTTCCTCCCATTGGGAGGTTCCGCCGTTCAGGATCTTCACGTTCTCGACGCCAGCCCAGCGCAGGATCCACCAGGCGCGAGCAGCGTAAATATTGCGTCCGGCGTCATAAATGACGACGGGGCGGCCCTCCGTAATGCCCCAGTTATAGAAACTGCGTTGCAGGGCGGCCAGGCCCGGCATGGGGTTGCGGCCCCGTGCCCGGGAGGGGGTGCCGGCCAGATGTTGGAGGGGGTTGCAGAACATCGCTCCTGGCAGGTGCTGGCCCACGTAGGCTTCCCACGCGCTGTTCTCGGTCTTGGCCCAGTGGGAGTCGATGATGGTCATGCGCTCGCCGAGGCGATAGGCCTCATAAAGCTGCTCACCGCTGATGAATGGGCCCGGGATCTTGGAGAAGGTATCGTGCACGCGCCGGGAAGTTGCTTGGCTCATGGTCACCATCCTAGAGATTGTGCGCGACTGAGGTTTCCATTACTCAGCCGCGCCCCCGCAGGGCCCCGTGGAAGCATCCTCTATTGGGGTCTATTCCCCGCTCAGGCGCGCTTTCTTATATGCTTTTTAGGTTAGCTTTCTACCCTTCAAAGACTGGAGCAGTGGATGTCTGAGAACCCGTGGGAGAAGAAGCCGTCTCACTCCGATGACGGCCAGGCGGAGAACCCATGGAATCAGCCTTCGGATAATCCGTGGGCACAGAATCGGCCCGGCGCGGAGCAGCCCAGTGCCGGCCAGCCCAATGCCGGCCAGCCCAATGCCGGCCAGCCCACGCCAACGTCCCCCAACGCGCCGCGGAACTCGGGGAAGGAGAGCACCGACCCGGACCTGCGTTCGTCGAACCCGGAGGAGGACTGGGCCGGGCTCGCGAACTCGCCGCAACCGCCGAACTACCAGCGGGGCGCAGCGTCGGCCGGCGGGGCGGCTGGAGCGGCGGGCTATGGTCAGGGCTTCCAGCAGGGCCCGTACCAGCAAAGCCCCTATCAGCAAGGTTTCCAGCAGGGGCCGCCGAACGGACAGGGCTATCAGCAAGGCCCTTATCAGCAGGGTGGATACCAGCAAGGCGGCTACCAGCAGACTTACGCCCAGGGGCCACACCAGCAGGGTCCTTATCAGCAAGCCCCGGAGAAGAAGTCGGGCAAGGGCTGGCTGATCGCGCTCATCGTCCTCCTGATCCTCGCGCTGATCGGCGGCGGACTGTGGTGGTTCCTCGCGGGCTCCAAGGACGGCGGCTCCAGCGAGGAACCAGCCACCGTCTATGAGACGGAGTATGAAGACGAAACCTCCTCCGAGGAGACGACCGCCAAGGAAGACGACGAGGACGAAGACGAGGACACCGAGACCTCCGAGCCGGAAGATTCCAACGGCCCGAAGGCGGTCTCGTCCCCGTCCGACTACCCTTCGGGCCTGACTGGTCAGGGCTGGGCGGTCAGCGATGACGCCCGCTGCAACTCCACCGATGAGTGGGTATACGCGGCGACCAACGGCTCCACCTACGTCTCGATCTGCGAGAACCCGAACAACGGCCGCTACTACTACCGCGGCTATAGCGACGGGATGGGATATGAGGAGGACGTCGACATGGCTTCCGCGGACGTGGCCCGCGGCAAGTTCCGCGTCCCTGCCTCGCCGAATACCATCGTGATCGACGGCAAGACCCTGCGCGTGATCGCGGCTGACGGCGGCGAGCTGGACTCCCAGCGCCTGCCGAGGGCCGTTTATAAGTCGAACTACTAGGCCTCTCGTTTCGCTCCCTACATAAGAGCAGCGAGCAGAGGACAAGGCCCGGCGGCACTCAGCACTTACTGAGTGGCCGCCGGGCGTTCGACTATCTGGGGCAGGTATTCCCCCGCCCCAGGCGGGAGCGCTTACTCGCCGCGGTGAATCCAGAGGCTGTCCACGCCCTCGACCTCGTGCGGGTCCACGTCCACACGGACGGTATCGCCGTCCCGAATCGCGCCGGAGAGCAGCTCCTTGGCCAGAGCATCGCCGATGGCCTTCTGGATCAGCCTGCGCAGCGGGCGGGCACCGTAGGCCGGGTCGTAGCCACGCTTGGCCAGCCAAGCCTTCGCCTCCGGGGAGACATCCAGGGTGAGGCGGCGGGAGGCCAGGCGATCCGCCAGCCCGCCGATCTGAATGTCCACGATGTGCTCCAGCTGCTCCTCGGACAGCGGGTCGAAGATCAGCACATCGTCCAGGCGGTTGATGAACTCCGGCTTGAAGTGGGCCTTCACCGCGTCCATGATCTGCTCGTGGTTACCGCCGGCGCCCAGGTTGGACGTCAAGATCAGCATCGTGTTGCGGAAGTCCACCGTCCGTCCCTGGCCATCAGTCAGGCGGCCTTCGTCGAGAACCTGCAGCAGGATGTCAAAGACGTCCGGGTGGGCCTTCTCCACCTCGTCGAAGAGCACGACCGTGTACGGGCGACGGCGTACCGCCTCGGTCAGCTGACCGCCCTGGTCGTAGCCGACATATCCCGGAGGGGCGCCGACCAGGCGGGCGACGGAGTGCTTCTCGCCGAACTCGGACATGTCAATGCGGACCATCGCGTGCTCGTCGTCGAAGAGGAACTCCGCCAACGCCTTGGCCAACTCCGTCTTACCCACGCCCGTGGGGCCGAGGAAGAGGAAGGAGCCGGTCGGACGGTTCGGGTCAGCCACGCCGGCACGGGCGCGGCGCACGGCGTCGGAGACAGCGTTGACGGCCTGCTTCTGGCCGACGACGCGGCCTGCCAGAACACTCTCCATCTCCAGCAGCTTCTCGGTTTCTCCCTGCAGCATCTTGCCGGCCGGGATGCCGGTCCACGCGGAGACAACATCGGCGATGGTGTCCGGGGTGACTTCCTCGGTGAGCATCATCTCCTGGTTGCCGGCCTGCGCCTTAGCCTGAGCCTGCTCGGCCTCCTCCAGGCGTCGTTCGACGTCCGGGATTCGGCCGTAGCGCAGCTCAGCGACCTTGGCATAGTCCCCGTCGCGCTCCGCGATCTCGGAGTCCCGGCGCAGGGCGTCGAGCTCCTCCTTGATCCCGCGCAGCGAGTCGATGCTGGACTTCTCGTTCTCCCAGCGGGCGGTTAGTCCGGCGAGCTTCTCCTTCTCATCGGCCAGCTCCGAGCGCAGGCGCTCGAGGCGGTCCTTGGAGGCGGCGTCCGTCTCCTTGGCCAGGGCCATCTCCTCGATCTCGAGGCGGCGGACGATGCGCTCGGCGTTGTCGATCTCCTCCGGGCGGGAGTCGATCTCCATGCGCAGGCGGGAGGCAGCCTCGTCGACCAGGTCGATGGCCTTATCCGGCAGGAAGCGGCTGGTGATGTAGCGATCCGAGAGGCTGGCGGCGGCGACTAGGGCAGAGTCCTGGATACGTACGCCGTGGTGCACCTCGTAGCGTTCCTTGAGCCCACGGAGGATACCGATGGTGTCCTCCGGGGTCGGCTCGCCGACGTAGACCTGCTGGAAGCGGCGCTCCAGGGCTGGGTCCTTCTCGATGTGCTGGCGGTACTCGTCCAGGGTTGTCGCACCGACCAGACGCAGCTCACCGCGCGCGAGCAACGGCTTGATCATGTTGCCGGCATCCATCGCGGAGTCCCCGCCGGCGCCAGCCCCGACGATGGTGTGCAGCTCGTCGATGAAGGTGACGATCTCGCCGTCGGCTTCCTTGATCTCGTCGAGGACAGCCTTCAGGCGCTCCTCGAACTCGCCGCGGTACTTCGCTCCCGCGAGCATCGCGCCCAGGTCCAGGGAGACCAGCTTCTTACCCTTCAGGGATTCGGGGACGTCGCCCGCGACGATGCGGCGGGCCAGCCCCTCGACGATCGCGGTCTTGCCCACGCCCGGTTCGCCGATGAGCACGGGGTTATTTTTAGTGCGCCTCGATAGCACTTGGACCACACGGCGGATCTCCTGATCGCGGCCGATGACCGGGTCGATCTTCCCGGCGCGAGCGGCAGCGGTGAGGTCGGTGGAGTACTTCTCGAGCGCCTGGAACTGGCCTTCCGGCTCTTCGGTGGTGACCTTACGGTTGCCGCGCACGCTCTCGAAGGCGCCGCGCAGGGCGTCGAAGGTGCCGCCCAGGTTGTGCAGAATCGTCGCGGCGTCCGAGCTGCCCTTGGCGATGCCGGCGAGCAGCACCTCGGTGGCGACGTAGGTGTCACCGAGTTCCCCAGCGAGTTCCTGGGCGGCCGTCATGGCGTTCAGGGCGTCGCGGTTGAACTGCGGATTGGCCATGCCGGAGCCCTGCGCGGTGGGGTAGCCCTCCACGAGGGACTTCGCCTGGGTGCGCACGGCGTCGGCGTTGACGCCAGCTGCGGTGAGGATCGGCTGGGTAATGGAGTCCTGCTGCTCGAGCAGGGCCACCAGGAGGTGGCCGGGGCGGATGTCCGGGTTCCCGCGGTGCGAGGCGTCCTGAAGGGCGGTCTGCATTGCTTCGCGGGTCATGGTGGTTGGGGTGAAGGAGCTCATGATGTGTGACCTTTCTGTGGTGAGGTTTGTTGCTACCTATCCTAATTGAGTTCACTAGACTCAACCACGCTAGCCTTGAGTCTATTCCACTCAACCTAAAAATTTTTTCTGGTCGCTTCAGCCCACTTTTACCCCTCCTCACCCCGCCCGCGCCGCGCAACCCACGATGATGGCCTTGGGGCCAAGATCGTGGGACAATGAGCCCGCATCACAGCTCGCCGCATCCCCGCAGCAGCTGCCCAGGAAGGGAGCCCCACGCATTGTCACGCCACGCAGCACCCAGCGACCGCGGCTCCATTGACCTGCTCTCCCCCATCCTCAATGAACTCGGCCCGCTGAGCGCACGAGTCCGCGACAGCCTTGACTCTCAAGCACCCGCACCCGCGCCCACCGCGCAGCCGCTGCGCACCGGAGAGTCTCCGGACGCCACCCCGACCACATGGTCGGACCTGAAACCAGATCAGCCCCTCCTAGCCCGTGGCCTTCGCCCGTTGCTCACCAACCTCGGGCTGGCCGAGCACCCTGGGAATTACACCGGCGAATACCCCCAGAAGGAAGCCGATTTCCTGCTTGCCCTCGGCCACGACCTCCGCAAGCACGGGCTGGAGGCCGAGCACTACGGTGCGCTCGCCCATGCGCTCGGCCAAGCGGGGGCCGACGTCCTCACCCTGGATGAGCAAGCGCAGGCCACGCTGGAAGATGCTGCAGACCTGACCTGCCACCTGCTGGCCCTCGGCGCCCAGCGCAGCACCGCCACCGCGACGCGCACGGCCGAAGTCCTCGACGTGACGGAAGCCTGCCCTGGCGACGAGACCGCCGGGCGTCCCGCGATCGGCGTCATTCGCGTCCAGGAAAGCTCGCCACAACCCTGGTGGACCGGGCAGTACCTGGACGTCCGCACCCCCTATGGCGACTCACAGTGGCAATACCTGCACCCCGCCACGCCTGCGAACCCGGACGGGCTGATTGAGTTCCACGTGCGTGGGGACAGCGACGCCCGGCGCGCGATCCTCGCGGAGGCCCAGGTCGGGGATCAGTGGGTGCTCGGGGCGAACTATGGCTTCCTCAGCGTGGATGCTGAGGACGAGCGCCCGGTGTGCATGGTCGCGCAGGATACGGGGCTGGCTCCGCTGCGGGCCCTATTGCTGGAGCTCGCGCAGCGGCCCGAGTCCCCGGAGACCGCGCTGTACGTCGGAGCCGATACCGTCGCCGAATTCTACGAGCTGCCCAGCCTGCTGGGCTTTGCGCGCGCCTGGGACTGGCTGCGAGTAGTACCCGTGGCGGCGGAGGCGGCCGGGATCGAGGAACTGACGGGGACGTCGGCGGAGCTCGATGGGCTGCTGCGGGTCGGCCATGCCGTCAACGCCGCCATCCGGGACGGTGCGTGGCAGGATGCCCGGGTGCTCGTCGCCGGGAATGAGGCACAGGTCAACGCGAGCGTGGACGCGCTGCTGGCAGCGGGCGCGGATCCCGGCCAGCTCAGCGTGGATAGGGCTTAGCCTAATCCTCTGGGGCTAGTCCTCTGGCTCGATGTGAATCGTCTCGGTGATCTCGCGGTCGAGGTTGTGGCCGCCGAGGATCGGCAGGCCCTTGCGGACGTGGTCCACGGAATTCGGGTCGATATCCACCGTCAGCACCTGGGCGGCGTAGCCGGTCTCCGCGAGCTTGGCCCCCTGCGGGCTCACCACCACGGAGTGCCCGATGCCGGTGGGGCCCTCTGGCTTGCCGTAATCCTCTGGGCTGCCAGGGCGGGCCATGCCGGCGGCCACCAGGTAGGAGCTGGAGTCCAGGGCCCGGGCGGAGGTCAGCGCACGCCACTGATCGAGCTTGCCTGGCCCATCGGCCCAGCTGGTGGGCACGATGATAACCTTCGCGCCGGACTGAGCCAGGGCGATGAAGTGGCCGGGGAAGCGGATGTCGTAGCAGGTGGCCAGGCCGATCTTCACACCGTTGAGCTCGAAAGTAACGCGACGGTTCCCGGGGCGCACGGTGGCGGACTCCTGGTGGCCGAAGGCGTCGAAGCAGTGAATCTTGTCGTAGCCCGCGAAAATTCCCGGCCCCGCGACCAGCAGGGTGTTGGTCACTCGGCGGAATTCCTGAATGCCACCGCTATCGTCCGGACGCTCGGTGGACAGCTCGCCATTGGGCAGCCGGAAAACCGAATCCGCCGGGGTGAACATGCCCACCACGGCGACGATCCCATGCTCCTCAGCGGTGGCCTTGATGGCCCGGCCGAAGGGACCGTCGAGGGGTTGGGCGACCGTGTCAAGGCGCCCGGCATCGAAGGGGAACATCGCGGCCTCGGGGAAAACCACGAGGTCAGCACCGTTTTGCGCGGAGCCAGCGATGTACTTCCGGATGAGGGCGAGATTCGCCTCGACATCCGGCTGGGCGCTCATCTGGATCACGGAAATTCGCATGCCACCAGGGTAACGAGAAACCACACCCCGCGCTGGCGCTCGTGGGGATTAGACCTAGGTGCTTCCGCGGCCGCTGTGGATATCCCCGCGGCGGCTATCCACAGAAAACGCCACTCGGACCGCACTGCCTTCCGCATTACCGCCCGCGGTGTTTTTCTAAACGCACCGGCCGCCGGCGGCGACTAGCCCCGCCACCAGGCCACCAAACACGAGGGGGAACAATGCCAGAGACCACAACGCTCACGCCGGGGATCGAGCACATCCTCGGTCGCATCGGAGGAGCAGTATCCAGCACGGCGAACCAGACCGCCGAGGATGTTGTGCAGGCGGGCGCCGAACGCGCCCGGTTAGGGCTCACCAACCACGCAGAACTCACGGACCAGGTGGAGGGCAGCCTAGGCGGGCTCTCCTCCCCCGAACCCGGGGGCGAGCCGGGTGCCCCGGACGAAGTAGTGAGCGATAGGACGCAGCTGGACTACGGCGACGTCCTCCATCTCGACCCCATCGCCCTGGAGCACGTCCTCATGTCCAACGAGAAGCTGCATGCGCAAACCTCCGACCAGGCCGAAAGGCTCAGCCCGGGGTTGTCACCCGGCCCTGGCCCACGCATGGGCGTGGCCGTGGCGCATGCCAACGCCGCCATTCCCACCGCCCTGCGTTCCCAGCTGGATCAGTGGCAGCGGATGTGCGCCGATATCTCGTCATTTAAGGACGCCAACACCGCGGCCGATTCGGTGGCTGCACGTTGCCTGGCGCCCACCGGTGGAGGTGAGTCCCAATGAGCGGCGTGACGGTTCCCGCGGTGGAGCACGCCGCCACCGGCGAGATCGTGGAGCAGGCGCGTACCTGGTCGGATGCCGGCGAGCACATCTCCGAGCTCGCCGCGCAGTGCCGGGGCCTGGGGATGACCGAACCGGAGGTGTGGCAGGGCGCGGCGGCGGACGCGGCACACCACCGGCTTAGTACCGCGCTCACACAGGCGGACTCCACGGGCTGGGCAGCCGGCCTGTGCGGCACCTCGACCAGTGGCTACGCCCAGACACTGCAGATCGCCCAGGGGATCCTCAAGGCGCTGCGCTGGGTTGAGCCCATGATCCACATCGACAGTGCTGGCGTGGCGCACACGGCGATTCCCACACTTCAGCCCGTCGCCGGAACGCTCACCGGCATCGCGCAGTCTGCGCTCACGCTGGTGCGGGCGGTCGACGCTGCGGCAGGTTCCGCCGTCGAGGCGCTGGCCGCCCATGCCCGACCGGTCCCCGTGGTGGGCTGGGGTGGCGCCGAACCGGGTGGGGCGGCCGTGATGCCTGCTCAGAGCATCAACCTGCCTTATGGCACCGCAACCGTGGTCGGAGATGTGGCCAGCGCCGAGCGGGTCATCACCCTCGTCGGCGGGGTGGGCTCCCGCGGGGAGGCCGCCAAAGCCAAACAGGTGCGCTTCGCCCAACAGCTCGCCGGGGAGAAAGTCGCGGTGGTGTCCTGGAACGGTTACCACGCACCCAGCAACCTGATCAGCGGCGTTAGTGGGGAACTCGCCACGACGGGTGGGGCGCGGCTGCGGGCTTTCCAGGACAGCCTGCGCCGGATTAACCCCGACGCCACGTTGCACGTCAACGGCTATAGCTACGGTTCCGTTGTCGTCGGCCAGAGCGCGGCCGACGGCCACCTCGACGCCGACCGGGTCACCTTCCTCGGCAGCCCCGGCGTCCCCGTCAACCACGCCAGCGAGCTACGGCTCAACCCCGGCGCGCGGGTCGAGGCCTACACCGAACCCGGCGACCTCATCGAAAACATCAGCTCCGCCGCCACCCTCGGGAAGCTGGCGTACGACCCCGCCGCCGTGTTGCCGAAGAACCAGGGCATCCACGGAGCCGATCCCACCTCCCCACTTTTCGGGGCCGATGACCTCCTGAATCCGGGCGGCAGCGGCGAGAGTGCTGGTATTTCTCAGTTATTGGAGTACGGAATCAACCGGGTCGACGACGCGCGGCTCGCCGCGGGCGGAACGACGGGCTCCCACAGCGCTTATTACAACGATCCGGCGGTGGTGGCAGCCCTGCGCGAATAGCGCCCTCACCTGGGGATACCCCCTTTTCGTGTTTATTCGCGTCGGTGCTTTCTTCGCTGTAGCCTACGAAAGATGAAGACTAACGCTCAGCCGTCCACCCCGGAGGTCCTGGTCGCCGACGACCCGCGTACCGTCCGGCTTGGCACCCTTGTCAGTTTGATCATTGGCAGCGCTGTGGGCGCCGGCATCTTCGCCATGCCGCAGAACATCGCGCTGGTGGCCTCCCCAGGCGCTGCGATGATCGGCTGGATCATCACCGGCCTCGGCATGCTGTGTGTGGCCTATGTCTTCCAGGCTCTCGCGCAGCGCAAGCCACACCTCGACTCGGGCGTATACAGCTACGTGCGCGCCGGGTTGGGTGACTTCATTGGTTTCGCCTCGGCGTGGGGTTATTGGCTGGGCACGATCATCGCCCAGGTGGGTTATGCGACCCTATTCTTCAGCTCGCTGGGCTTCTTCTTCCCCATCTTCGGTGGCGATCACCCCTTCGTTCAGTCCCTCGCGGTCTCCGCGCTGACCTGGACGATCTTCCTGGTGCTCTCGCGCGGCGTCCGCCAGGCGGCGATCATGAACGTGGTCGCTACGGTCGCGAAGATCCTGCCGATCATTGCCTTCCTCGTGCTGGTCGCCTTCGTGGGCTTCAAGCCGGAGGTCCTCACTGCGGACTTCTGGGGCCAGGCCGCCACCTTCGGTGAGGACGGCAACCAGGTCAGTACCCTGACCGACCAGGTTAAGGGCATGATGCTCTTCACCGTCTGGGCGTTCATCGGCGTGGAGGGTGCGTCCACCTATTCCAAGCGGGCGCGCCACCGCAAGGACGTCTCCCTCGCCACCCTGCTGGGCTTCCTCGTCGTCTTCCTGCTGCTGGTGCTCGTCAGCTTCCTGTCCTTCGGCGTGGCCAGCCGCGAGGAGCTCGCCGCGATGGGCGATAACTCGATGGCGGAGGTCCTGGAACTCGTCGTCGGACCGTGGGGCGCGGGCCTGATCTCCATCGGCCTGTGCATCAGTGTGCTGGGCGCCTATGTCTCCTGGCAGATGCTGTGCGCCGAGCCGATCATGCTGATGGCCCAGGATGGCCTGCTGCCGAAGTTCGTTGGTAAGACGAACCCGAAGGGCGCCCCGGTCACCGCCCAGCTGTTCTCCGCGCTGATCATCCAGGTGTTCATCGTGATCTTCTACCTCAACGAGTCCACGTACTCCACGATGGTGCAGCTGGCGACCTCGCTCTACTTGCTGCCTTACGTCTTCAGCTCGCTGTACCTGCTGTTCCTGGCCACCCGCGGCGCGGGCATTGCTCACCCGGATGCCGGCCGCCTGTTCAACCTCTCCGGCCCGGAGATCCCGAAGTCCACCAACCGGCTTCACCTCGTACTGGGCGGGGTGGCCTTCATTTACTCGCTGTGGCTGCTCTACGCCGCCGACCTGCGTTTCGTGCTGCTGGGCACGCTGCTGGTGCTACCTGGCATGATCATCTACATCTTCACCCGTATCTCTGCGAACGAGCGGATCTTCAATGCCTTTGAGTGGCTCATCGCTGCTATTGTGACTATTTCTTCTATTGCGGGGCTCTGGCTCATCCTCACCGGAGAGATCACGCTCTAAAACGCCGAGAGCGCCACCGCACCGACGCCCCGCTCCCCACCCCGGACCCGCACGCCTGGTTGACCCCATCGCGCGGGCGTAGAAAGGAGCGCCGGTGCACCTCATCCGGCTCATCAAGGGGCACATCAGGCCCTACCGCTGGCACGTGGTGGCTGTCATCATTCTCCAGCTCGCCGCCACCCTGGCGGTGCTTTACCTGCCGACCCTGAATGCGCGGATCATCGATCACGGCGTAGCCACCGGGGATATCGGCTACATCTGGTCCACGGGTGGCATCATGCTGGCCGTCGCTCTTGTGCAGCTCCTCGCCTCGGTGGTGGCCGTCTGGTTCGGCGCTCACGCCGCGATGGGTTTGGGCAGGGACATCCGCCGGGATGTTTTCCGCACGGTGGATTCCTTCAGCGCTCAAGACATGGCGCAATTCGGCACCGCCACCTTGGTCACGCGCGGGACAAATGACGTTCAGCAGATCCAAATGGTCACTCTCATGGCGCTGAATTTCATGGTCATGATGCCGATCATGTCCATCGGCGGAATCATCATGGCGATCCGGGAAGACGCCGGTCTGTCTTGGTTGGTCTGGGTCTCGGTGCCGATCCTGCTGGCTATCGTCGGGTTACTCATCGCCCAGCTATTGCCGATGTTCACCGTCATGCAGGAAAAGATCGACCGCATCAACGGGGTGCTTCGGGAACAGATCACGGGCATCCGGGTCGTCCGCGCCTTTGTCCGGGAAAACTACGAGACCAAGCGCTTCGACGCCGCCAACCGCGATCTCACCGACACGTCCATTCGCATCGGCCGGGTCTTCGTCTTGATGTTCCCGGTCATCACCGTCATTCTCCACCTCGCGACCGCGGCCGTCCTGTGGTTCGGCGGGAAGCGGGTGGACGCCGGGGCGATGGAGGTTGGTTCGCTTACCGCGTTTATGCAGTACCTCCTGCAGATCCTCATGGCCGTGATGATGGGCGCCTTCATGGCGATGATGCTGCCCCGCGCCATCATCTGTGCCGAGCGCATCAACGAGGTTCTCCGTCACGAGCCCTCCCTGCGCGCACCGGTTAACCCAGTAGTCCCGGAGGCCAACACCGGCGAGGTCGAGTTTCAGGAGGTCGGCTTCACCTACCCCGGCGCAGACGAGCCGGTGCTCGACGGCATCAGTTTCACCGCCAAGCCGGGCCAAACCACCGCCATCATCGGTTCCACCGGCTCCGGGAAGACCACCCTGCTGAACCTGATCCCCCGCCTCTACGAGGCCACGCAAGGCCAGGTCCTTCTCGATGGGGTGCCAGTGCAGCAGCTTGCCGAACAGACTCTCGCCGACCGGGTGGGGCTCGTTCCCCAGAAGCCATTCCTGTTCTCCGGCACCGTCGCCACAAACCTGCGTTTCGGTAAGCACAACGCCACCGACGAGGAGCTCTGGGATGCGCTGCGTATCGCCCAGGCCGAGGAGTTCGTGAGCGTGCGCACGACGGGCGAAGGCGAGCAGCAGGCCAGCGGATTGGCCTCCTCGATTGCCCAAGGGGGAACGGACGTCTCCGGCGGACAACGGCAACGCCTCTGCATCGCTCGGGCGCTGGTCGGGCAGCCGAGCCTGTACCTTTTCGACGACTCCTTCTCCGCGCTGGACGTCGCCACCGATGCGCGACTACGGGGCGCCCTCGCACCTCGGACCAAGGACGCCACCGTCATCGTCGTCGCCCAGCGGATTGCGACGATCACCGACGCCGACCAGATTCTCGTCCTCGAAAAGGGGCGCATCGTCGCTCGCGGGACACACCAGGAGCTGCTGGAGAACTCGCCAACGTACCGGGAGATCGCCGAATCTCAGCTGAACGCGGAGGAGAAGGCATGAGCCGAAAGAACAAGAAAACCTCCCCGTCGCAGGCCGAGGTGAGCGAGCAGGAGATCGCCCAGCTCGAAGACAGTATTGATCCGGAAGGTCTCGGCAGCGCGCCACGCAAGGCGAAGGCCTTCTGGCCCTCTGCGATGCGGATGCTGGGCCTGCTGGCGAGCCGCAAACTCACCCTGGCTGTGGTGTTCCTGTTCGTGGTCGCCTCCGTCATTCTGACGGTCTACGCCCCGAGGGTGTTGGGTCAGGCGATGGACATCATCTTCTCGGGCGCGGTCTCCGGCCGCATGCAGGAAGGGCTGAGCCGGGAGCAGGTCATCGCCGGTGCACAGGCCGAGGGCAATACGGAACTGGCGGACATGCTCTCCGGCATGGAGTTCACCCCCGGCGAGGGCATAAAATTCGGTGCGCTGGGCCGACTGCTGATCATCGTTCTGCTGATGTACGTCGGTGCCGCACTCTTCATGTGGCTGCAGGGGTTGATCATGAACGCCCTGACCATGCGGGTGGTCTATCAGCTGCGCAGGGATGTCGAGCGCAAGATCAACCGCCTGCCGCTCAACTACTTCGACACCCGACAGCGCGGCGATATCCTCTCCCGAACAACGAACGACGTGGATAATATTCAGCAGGCTTTGCAGCAGGCGGTCGCGCAGCTCATCGAGTCCCTCCTGCTTGTCATTGGAGTCACCGTGATGATGTTTGCGGTCTCCTGGCAGCTGGCATTGATTGCGCTGGTCGCACTGCCAATCTCGGCGATTGTTCTTGGCATCATCGGCACCAAGTCCCAGGCCCTGTTCGCCTCGCAATGGCGGGCGACTGGCCGGGTCAATGGGCAGATTGAGGAATTCTTCACGGGCCACGACCTCGTGCGCACCTTTGGCCGCTCTGAGGACATGCAGGCCGAGTTCTACGCCCGCAACGAGGAGCTCTACGAAGCGGCTGCGAAGGCGCAGTTCTACTCCTCGATGATGATGCCGATCATGAACTGGCTGACGTATTTGAGCTACGTGGGCATCGCGGTGGCAGGTGGCCTTCGGGTGGCGTCTGGGCAGATGAGCTTGGGGGCGGTGACCGCCTTTATTCAGTACTCCCGCGAATTCAACCAGCCGCTCACACAGATGGCGGGCATGATGAACCAGTTGCAATCCGGGGTTGCCTCCGCAGAGCGCGTTTTCGAACTGCTCGACGCCGAGGAGGAGGTCGAGGACCGTTCTTCCCCGGCGGAAGTCGCGCCAGCTGAGCCAACCGTTGCCGCGCCTGGAGCGAAGGCTGACACCCGCACGAAGGAGACCAACGCCACCCCGCCACGCACCACCGGTGCCGTGGAGTTCCGTGGTGTCGACTTCTCATACTCCCCCGAGGCGCCGTTGATCCAGAATATGAATCTCGCCGTGCGTCCCAGTCAGACGGTGGCGATCGTCGGGCCTACAGGCGCTGGAAAAACCACCCTGGTGAACCTCATCATGCGCTTCTACGAGATCGACGCCGGCGCGATCACGCTCGATGGGGTGGATATCCGCGACCTTGGCCGCGCCGAGCTGCGGTCCAGGGTGGGCATGGTGCTCCAGGACGCGGTGATCTTCGAGGGCACGATCATGGAGAACATTCGTTACGGCCGGTTGGACGCCACCGATGAGGAGGTCATCGCTGCCGCAAAGGCGAGCTACGTGGACCGTTTCGTCCGTGCCCTGCCGGAAGGCTACGAGACGATGGTCAGCCAGGATTCCGGGGCGATTTCCGTGGGCGAGCGCCAACTGATCACTATCGCTCGGGCTTTCCTCTCTGCTCCGGAGCTGCTCATTCTCGACGAGGCGACCTCATCGGTGGATACCCGCACCGAGCTGCTTATTCAGCAGGCGATGACGGCATTGCAGTCGGAACGGACAAGCTTCGTCATCGCGCACCGGCTCTCCACGATCCAGGATGCGGACGTCATCGTTGTCATGAAGGAGGGTGCCATCGCCGAGCAGGGTACCCATGCGGAGCTATTGGCAGCTGGGGGCGTGTACGCGGAGCTCTACAAGAGCCAGTTCGCCGCGGCAGGCTAGACCCGGCGCGACAATGTGGGCCAGCGGTTGCCTAGCGCTTGCGTCGCTGCTCCCACAGCACCACCGCGGTGGAGCGCGGCACGTGCACGATCTCGCCGCGGCTGCGGCCCCGCGATTCGCCGCGAGCATTAGCCAGCTGCTGGCGCAGCACCGCATTTTCCTGCTGTGCAGCCTGCAGCCGCTCCTCCAGCTCGATGATGCGCTGGATTCCCGCCAGGTTCACGCCCTCCTCGTGGGAGAGCCGCTGGATCTCCAGCAGTTGGGCGATGTCTTCCCGGGAGTAGCGCCGCCCGCCGCCGCGGGTGCGCTGTGGGGTGACCAACCCCATGCGGTCGTAGGTGCGCAGGGTTTGGGCGTGCATGCCGGTGATCTCGGCGGCCACGGAGATCACGAAGACCTCCTGTTCCTCTTTGCCTCTGGCTCCGGCCGCGCCGGGCTCCGACCCGGCCTGCTCGTTCGGCCCCTGATTCTTCTTTGCCTCGGACATTGGCTTTCACCTCCACTTCTTCGCGCTTAGTCCCGACCGGCCCAGTTGGCGCGAGGGTCAAAGCCAGAGCGCTTCTCCTCCTCGGCGTAGCTGCGAAGCGCGCTCATCGCGCCTTCGTCGAGGTTGCTCGGGATCTCAACCTTCACGGTGACCAGGAGGTCGCCGCTGTTGCCGTTGCGTTTGTGGACGCCGCGTCCCCGCACCCGGAGGGTCGTGCCGTCCGCGGTGCCCTGCGGGATGCGCACGCGCACCTTCGAGTCCAGGGTCGGGACGGTGACCGCGCCACCGAGGACGAGCTCGGTGTAGCTGACTGGGACGGTGAGCTGCAGGTCGTCGCCGCTGCGGGTGAAGACCTTGTCGGGTTTGACGTGGACGGTGACGAAGAGGTCGCCGGAAGGCTTGCCGCGTTCGCCCGCGGCACCCTGCCCTGCCAGGCGAACCTTCTGCCCGTCGACCACGCCGGCTGGCACGCGGACGGTGATGGTGCGGGGGCGGTGCTGCTGGCCGGTGCCGGAGCAGTCCGGGCAGGGGTCCTCGATGCGGGTGCCGGTGCCGGAGCAGTCCGGGCAGGGGCGGGAGAAGCCGAAGGCGCCGCGGTCCTCGGAGATGAGCCCATTGCCGTTACAGGTCCCGCAGGTGCGCGGGCTGGTGCCGGGCTTCGCTCCGGAGCCGTGGCAGTTGGTGCAGGGGGCCGCGCTGGTGAGCCGGATGGGCACGGTCACGCCCTTGGTGGCTTCCCGGAATTCGAGGGTGATCTCGGTTTCGACGTCCGCGCCCCGGCTGCGTTTGCGCTGGCGCCGCCCGCCACCGCCACCGAAGCCGCTAAATCCGCCGCCTCCGCCGCTACTTGCACCGCCGAAGACGTCGCCGAAGATGTCCGAGATATTGAACTCTTCGCCCATCCCCGTGCCACCGCTAAAGCCGCCGAATCGGCCGCCTCCGCCGCCGCCGAAGCCGCTAAAGCCGCCACCCATGCCGCCGGAGGCGACCATGGACTTCAGCTCGTCGTATTCCTTGCGCTTCTCCTTATCACCCACGACGGAGTAGGCCTCGGAGGCTGCCTTAAAGCGGTTCTCGGCCGCAGTATCCCCGGGGTGTTTATCCGGGTGGTTGTCCCGCGCGATCTTGCGATAGGCCTTCTTAATCTCCTCAGCGCTGGCGCTTTCACTCACGCCGAGGTCTTTGTAATAATCCTTGTCTATCCATTCACGGTTCATTGTCTTCTGCCTTCGTTCTAATCTGCTGTTTTCTAAAATTTTGCGGTTATGGGCGGTGCCGTTCGGCGCTGCTCAGGGCACGCCCTGGAACTCAACCTTGAGTCTACCGCGCTGAACTTTGCGCTTCCATTCTGCCTCAACGATTCTGCGGGCAAAGTATTCCTCCTTCTGGGGTTTTCTGCCCGAACAGTTAGGCTGGAGGATATGACCCCTCGGAAGCCCAATTGGTTTGAACGGCTCTTCGGCCAGCCCGCCGCCGCCAGCGGTGCGGATAGCACCCCGGTTCAGCAGCCTGACGCTGCATCTTTTCCGGACGCCGCGAGCCTCAACGGCGAGACGGATGGCTCCCCCGCGGCCCCGCAGGATAACGTCCCGCAGGCCCCCTCCGAGATCCCGGTCTCCCAGATGCGCGATGCAGATTTTTACGCCGCGATGCGCGTACGCCTGGCGCCAGTGAAGAAGGAACTGGGTGTGGCCCCGAAGGGAGCGTTCCAGTTCGATAAGGACGCCCCGGTCCGCCCCTACGCCGATGACCTCATCGTTCGGCTGTGCTTGGACCGCCCCGGCGGGATTCGAGCGCTCACGGAGCGCGACCTCGACGACCGTGGCTTGGTGGAGCATCTCTACCGGATGGGCTACCGCAACCTGTGGCAGGACCTGATCGACTCGGACCTGCACTTCCGGGAGGTGCGTTCGGATTCGGGCGTGCTGCCTCACGATGGCGAGCAGGACCCGGAGATGGTGTGGTGCATCGAGTCCAGCTCCTACTATGCCGGCTCCGCCCCGCTGTTCCTGGAAGAGCTTTTCGCCCGCTATCGCCCTGATGTGGACTTGAGCTCGGGCATCATTTTCGCCAGCCCTCACCGCCACCTGACACTGGCGCGCGAGGTCACCAATGGCAATGACCTCATGGGCTCGATCGGACTGATGGCAACGATGGCGGCGGAGCAGTACAGCTCGAAGCCGGGCCAGATCAGCCCGCGGCTGCACCTGCTGCACATGGGTGAAGTCACCACGTTCACGGACGTCGTGTGGGGCGATAAGGATCGCCAGGTGGAGATCCAGGTCAAGCCCACCCCGTATCTGATGGGTCGGATTAGCGATGGTCTGGACGGCGATGGTGGTTTCGGCTTCGGTGGGCCGGGTGGCCCGGGCGAACCTGGCCCAGGCGGGCCGGGGCTCTAGCCCCGTACTCCAGGCCGGCCGGTGGCGTCCAGAAAACTAGGCGCCCCGCGCGCAGCCCCGCTTCCGCCCCAAGGAAAAGCGGAACGCGAAAGGCCCCCGCCCAATGGCGGGGCCTTTCATTCGAGCCAAGAGCCCTAAGAAAACCGACCTAGAATAGGCCCGTGGCATTCTCCGCGTAGGAGACGAGCAGGTTCTTGGTGTGCTGGTAGTGAGACAGCATCATCAGGTGGTTCTCGCGGCCAATACCGGACTCCTTGTATCCGCCGAACGCGGCGTGAGCTGGGTAATTGTGGTACTGGTTCACCCACACACGGCCCGCCTGGATGTCCCGGCCGGCACGGTAGGCGGTGTTGCCGTTACGGGTCCACACACCGGCGCCCAGGCCGTAGTTCGTGTCATTAGCAACACGGATGGCCTCGTCGTAGTCCTTGAAGGTCACCACGGACAGCACCGGGCCGAAGATCTCCTCCTGGAAGACCCGCATGTCATTGGTGCCCTTGAAGATGGTTGGCTCGATGTAGTAGCCATCCTCCAGCCCCTCGATCTTGTTGACGTTACCGCCGGTGAGGGTTTCGGCCCCCTCCTTCGGTCCGATCTCCAGGTAGGAGCAGATCTTGTCCATCTGCTCGCGGGAGGCCTGGGCGCCCATCTGGGTTTCGGTATCCAGCGGGTTGCCCTTCTTGATGGCGTTCACGCGCTTCACACCGAGCTCCAGGAATTCGTCAGCGATGGACTCGTGGACCAGCGCGCGGGACGGGCAGGTGCAGACCTCTCCCTGATTCAGGGCAAACATCGCGAAGCCTTCGAGGGCCTTGTCGAAGAACTCGTCCTTCTTGTCCATGACATCCGGGAAGAACAGGGATGGGGACTTGCCGCCCAGCTCCAGGGTGACGGGGATGATCCGCTCGGCTGCGACCTTGTTGATGATGCGGCCAACCTCGGTGGAGCCGGTGAACGCGATCTTGGCGATGCGCGTGGATCCAGACAGAGCAGCACCGGCCTCTGAGCCGAGTCCGTTGACGATATTCAGGACGCCATCGGGCAGCAGGTCTGCGATCTTTTCGACCAAGTACAGCAGGGAGGCCGGGGTCTGCTCCGCCGGCTTCAGGACGATGGCGTTACCGGCAGCCAACGCCGGTGCGATCTTCCAGGCAGCCATGAGGATTGGGAAATTCCAGGGGATGATCTGACCCACAACGCCCAGCGGTTCGTTGAAGTGGTAGGCGACGGTGTCGTGGTCGATTTGGGAGAGCCTGCCCTCCTGGGCGCGTAGGGCGCCGGCGAAGTAGCGGAAGTGGTCGACAGCCAGGGGAATGTCCGCGGCGAGGGTTTCGCGGACTGCCTTGCCGTTATCCCAGGTGTCGGCGACGGCGATTTCCTCGAGGTTCTCCTCAATGCGGTCGGCGATGCGGTGCAGGATCAGGGCACGCTCGGCTGGGGAGGTCTTGCCCCAGGCTGGCGCCGCCTTGTGCGCTGCGTCGAGCGCGAGCTCGATGTCTGCAGCCTTGCCGCGAGCCACCTGACAAAACACCTCACCGGTAACGGGGGTGACGTTGTCCATGTACTCACCATCGACTGGTGGGATCCACTCGCCGCCAATGAAGTTGTCGTAGCGCTCACGGAAGTTGACGATCGAACCTTCGGTCCCTGGGTTCGCATAAATAGTCATGTACTGCCCTTTCTGGTTGAGCTCAGATGAGCTTGTGACGCATATTACATTTGGCGAGCAAACTATGTCACTGTTTTCCTTAATCGATCAACCTCGCGTGCATCCCCCTCACGCTGAGTTCACCGCCCCCTTAAGCCCCCAATTCCCCACCGGCACACTGACGCTTGAGAGGCCATTTACAAGAGCCTTGCGGCTGCTTCGGCGCTGGTCGAAGTAGATCCGGACCATAGACAGCAAAAACCCGGCACCCTGATGGGTGCCGGGTCTTATGCCGCGGTTTTTACTGCGGATCCGCGATGATAACCATCGCGTGACGGAGCACTCGCTCCCCCATGCGGTAACCCTTCCGGAGAACGGTACCGACAGTCTTGTCGTCGCCAGAGGACATGTCCTGCACGGCCTCGTGAAGCTCCGGGTCGAAGGCATCGCCCTCGGCGCCGAAGACCTCCACCTTGGCCCCGCGCAGAACCGTGTTCAGCTTGTCGGACATCGCCTTGAGCGGCCCGGTCAGGTCGCCATGCTCGGCGGCCAGATCCAGGTCGTCCAGGATCGGCAGGAGGTCCGTGGCCAGGCCAGCCTTGGCTGCCTCCACCGCTGCCTCCCGGTCGCGTTCAGCGCGGCGACGGTAGTTGGCGTACTCGGCGGTGACCCTCTTCAGATCCTCGGTGCGCTCAGCCAGCTCGGCCTCGGCCGGGTTGGCGGCAGCCTCCGGGTCCAGCGAAGGGTCGACCGTGTCGTCGCCGTCGGCCAGGTCGGCCGCAGCGTCGTCGGCTGCTGCTTCTGCGGCGTCGCGCTGGGCGTCCTCCTGGGCCTTCACGGCCGCTTCGGGGGATTCGCCCGGTGCCTCGCCGGCATTGTCGACGGCCGCATCCGCCTCTGGGTCAGTGACCGCCGGATCACCTGGGTTATCCGGCATCTCGCCGGAGGTGTGTGCGTTCGTCATTACTTCTTCTCATCCTCGCTGTCGTCTTCGTCGACAACCTCAGCGTCGACGACGTTCGGATCCTCGGAGCCTGCGTCCTCAGCGCCGCCTGCCTCGCCAGCCTGAGCTGCCTCGGACTCGTAGATGGCTTTACCCATCTCCTGGGACTCCGCGGAGAGCTTCTCCATGGCGTCCTTGATGGCCTCGATGTCTTCACCCTTCAGGGCCTCGTCGACAGCCTTGGCTGCCTCCTCAACCTTGTTCTGGATATCCTCGGAGACCTTGTCCTTGTTGTCCTCGACGAACTTGCGGGTCTGGTAGACGGTGGACTCTGCGGAGTTGCGGACTTCCTGCTCCTCGCGGCGCTTCTTGTCCTCCTCAGCGTGAGCCTCGGCGTCCTTGATCATCTGATCGATCTCGTCCTGGGAGAGGCCGGAGCCATCCTGGATCTTGATCGTGTTCTCCTTGCCGGTGCCCTTGTCCTTCGCGGTGACGTGCACGATGCCGTTGGCGTCGATATCGAAGGTCACCTCGATCTGTGGGACACCGCGCGGTGCCGGAGCGATACCGCCGAGCTCGAAGGAGCCGAGCAGCTTATTGTGCTGCGCCATCTCGCGCTCGCCCTGGAAGACCTGGATCTGCACGGAAGGCTGGTTGTCCTCAGCCGTGGTGAAGGTCTCGGAACGCTTCGTCGGAATGGTGGTGTGGCGCTCGATGAGCTTGGTCATCACGCCGCCCTTGGTCTCGATGCCGAGGGACAGCGGGGTGACGTCGAGCAGGAGGACGTCCTTAACCTCACCGCGCAGAACACCGGCCTGCAGAGCGGCGCCAACGGCGACGACCTCGTCCGGGTTCACGCCCTTGTTCGGCTCCTTGCCGCCGGTCAGCTCCTTGACCAGGTCGGTCACGGCTGGCATGCGGGTGGAACCACCGACCAGGACGACGTGCTCAATCTCGTTAATATCGACGTCAGCATCCTTGAGGACGGCCTGGAATGGCTTCTTGGTGCGATCCAGCAGGTCCTGGGTGATGCGCTGGAACTCGGTGCGGCTCAGCGTTTCGTCCAGGAACAGCGGGTTCTTGTCGCCGTCGACGGTGATGTACGGCAGGTTGATGCTTGCCTGCTGGGAGCTGGAGAGCTCGATCTTCGCCTTCTCAGCGGCCTCGCGGAGGCGCTGCAGGGCCATCTTGTCCTTGGTCAGGTCGATGCCGTTAGCGTTCTTGAACTTCTCGACCAACCAGTTGACGATCGCCTGGTCCCAGTCGTCACCACCGAGCTTGTTGTCACCGGAGGTTGCACGGACCTCGACGACACCGTCGCCGATCTCCAAGAGGGAGACGTCGAAGGTACCGCCACCGAGGTCGAAGACCAGGATGGTCTGTTCCTTATCGCCCTTCTCCAGGCCGTATGCCAGTGCTGCGGCGGTCGGCTCGTTGACGATACGCAGGACATTCAGGCCTGCGATCTGGCCGGCGTCCTTGGTCGCCTGGCGCTGGGAGTCGTTGAAGTAAGCCGGCACGGTGATGACCGCGTCGGTAACATCCTCGCCCAGGTAGGACTCAGCGTCGCGCTTCAGCTTCATCAGCGTACGTGCGGAGATCTCCTGTGCGGTGTACTTCTTGTCGTCAATTTCGACGTTCCAGCTGTCGTCGCCGATGTGGCGCTTGACGGAGCTGATGGTGCGGTCCACGTTGGTGACCGCCTGGTTCTTTGCGGACTGACCGACCAGAACCTCGCCGTTCTTAGCGAAGGCAACGATGGAAGGCGTGGTGCGTGCGCCCTCGGAGTTGGCGATAACGGTTGCCTCGCCGCCCTCGAGCACCGACACCACGGAGTTCGTGGTTCCCAGGTCAATACCTACTGCGCGTCCCATTGTCTTTTCTCCTTTTGTTGTGGGTTTTATGTGCTGGCCCTTGCGGGCCCCTCACTAAGCCTTAGCGCCCTAGACTCAAGTTTTATTCCCAGCGCCGGAAAAATCTTTTTATTTTGCCCGGCGACTAGCGATTTTCAGTTGTTTTGAGCCCTTGGGCAACCTCGGAGGCTCTGCCTGAGTGCCAGCGCCTCAACTTCTGTAACCAAGTATCCAAAAATTTCATTCCGGGTCAAGCCAAATTGAGTGCGCCACGCTCAGCTTCCACGATTTCTGCAGGGCAGACTAGGCTAAACAGCCATGAGCCTGTCGATGCACATCGCCGCACTCTTTCCAGATCCGCGCGTTCAGCGCGCGAAGAAGCAAACCGGCATTGCCCGAAAGACCGCCATCGTGCCGGACCCGCCCCACGAGGTGCGCCAGCACTATGCGGTCTTCGAGCGCTGGCACTCAGGCTTTCCCATTTTCTCCATCACCCAGATGGTCTTCGGAGACTCCCAGTCCGCCGAGGCGCAGGAGTATGACCCGAACGCGCCAGCCCTCGACGAGCTCACACCCCAACAGACCGCCAAGCGTGCCGTCCTCTATATCCCGGGGGGCGACTTCTCCGATTACATGCCCACCGCCGCCTGGCGCTTCGTCACCGACCTCGTGGACGCCGGCCTGCGCGTCGACATCCCCCTTTCTGGCCGACTTCCGGACTACACCGCCCGGGAGGCCGTCCCCTTGGTGCGCCGGGCATACCAGGATCTGCTGAAGGAGCACGGGGCGGAGAACATCACGGTCATCGCCGATGGCTCCGGTGCCGCGCTCGCCCTCGGCAGCCTGCTGGCGTTCCTGCCGGACGCCTGCCCCACCAACGTCATCCTCGCCGACCCCTGGTACGACCTCGTGGCTAGCGGCTGGCAGCAGGAACACACAGGAAGGGTGGCGTCCTACCTCAAGGAGGTCTCCCATCGTTGGGCCGGCGGCCAGCTGAATAACGCGAAGGTCAACCCCGGCGTCATGGGGCGCCAGGAATGGCGCCAGTGGGCAGGCTCCGCCTTCCACATCTTTGTCGGCGGTCACAGCCAGCCAATGCGGGACGCGCGCCGACTCGAGAAGGATCTGAAGAACGCGGAGGTGCCGGTGGAGGTCACACGCGTCGAGGGAACCGTCTACATGTACCACTTGCACCGGACGAGCGAGGGGCGTCGCGACCGCCGTCAGATGATCCGCATCGCGCAGGGGCAGGAGAGCTAAACCGCGACGCTGATGACCCTGTGTTCTGCATCACTAGTGGTAGAGCGCCGATTCGTGAGCCAGGACACAAATTACGCAACATTTCTATTGCTTATTTCGCCCCCGGGGCGAGGTCGAAAAAGTGTATATACCTGCGGTTAAGCTGCTAACGTACGCATAAAGTAACGGAATTATAGGTATCCAGCTCATCCGAGACTGGCTTATAAAGGAGTACTCTATGTACCTGCTTGCAGCAGGGCAGGCGACAAGCACGGACATTCCGTGGAATGTCACGGTCCCCCTGGGGATCATTGGCGCGCTGCTCTCCATCCCAGCCTGGATTTTCTTCATCCGCGGTGCTCTGCAGATCTTCAAGACGATCCGCTTGGGCCAGCCAGCGCTGAAGCGCACGGATAACCCCGGGGCCCGCCTCGGCAACCTGATCAAGGAAATCCTGGGCCACACGAAGATGGCCAAGAAGCCTGGTGTCGCTATCGCCCACTGGTTCGTCATGGTGGGCTTCCTCCTGGGATCCCTGGTCTGGTTCGAGGCCTACATCCAGACCTTCAACCCCGAGGGCGGCTGGCCGATCATCGGCGACTGGGCCGTCTACCACTTCGTTGACGAGATCCTGGGCATCGGCACCACGCTGGGCATCATCGCCCTGATCATCATCCGCCAGAACATCGGCGATAAGGAGCGCAAGGCCCGCTTCTACGGCTCCAACGCCAAGGCCGCGTACTTCGTTGAGATCGTGGTCCTCCTTGAGGGCCTGGGCATGATGTTCGTGAAGGCCGGCAAGATCGCCACCTTCGCCAGCTACGAGGGTGGCCACGTCGCCACCGACTTCCTGACGATGCAGATCGCGAAGATCCTGCCGGAGTCCCCGCTGATGGTCTCCGTCTTCGCACTGATCAAGCTGCTCTCTGGCATGGTCTGGCTGTTCATCGTGGGTCAGAACATTACCTGGGGTGTCGCGTGGCACCGCTTCATGGCGTTCTTCAACATCTTCCTGAAGCGCAACTCCGACGGCCGTAACGCGCTCGGCGCGGCGAAGCCGATGACTTCCCAGGGTCGCATCCTGACCATGGAAAACGCCGACCCGGACACGGATAACATCGGCGCCGGCGCCATCGAGGACTTCACCTGGAAGGGCTGGATGGACTTCACCTCCTGTACCGAGTGTGGCCGCTGCCAGGAGCAGTGCCCGGCGTGGAACACGGAGAAGCCGCTGAGCCCGAAGAAGCTCATCATGGATCTGCGTGACCACGCGGTCTCTTCTGCCCCGTACCTGCTGGAGAAGGCCTCCGCCCCTGCCGGCGGCGGCCTGTTCACGGGCGACGCTACCGAAGCAGATCCGGCAGCTGAGGCGCACGCCGACATGCCACTGCTGCAGCTGGTCGCCGAGGGCGAGATGGGTGTTATCGACCCGGACGTCCTGTGGTCCTGCACCAACTGTGGTGCCTGTGTCGAGCAGTGCCCGGTGGACATCGAGCACATCGACCACATCGTCGACATGCGCCGCTACAAGGTGCTGGCTGAGTCCGAGTTCCCGACCGAGCTGGGTGGCCTGTTCAAGAACATGGAGACCAAGGGCAACCCTTGGGGTCAGAACAACAACCAGCGCTCGGACTGGATCCAGAAGGCGAAGGCCGACGGCATCGAGGTGCCGGTCTTCGGCGAGGACATCGAGAACTTCGACGACACCGAGTACCTGTTCTGGGTCGGTTGTGCCGGCGTCTACGACGACAACGCCACCAAGACGACCCGCGCGGTCGCTGAGCTGCTGTACACCGCTGGTGTGAAGTTCGCCGTCCTGGGTGAGAACGAGGGCTGCACGGGTGACTCCGCCCGCCGCGCCGGTAACGAGTTCCTCTTCCAGATGCTGGCTGAGCAGAACATCGAGATCCTGGACAACGCCTTCGAGGGCGTGCCACCGAAGCAGCGCAAGATCGTGGTCACCTGTGCTCACTGCTTCAACTCTCTGCGTAACGAGTACCCAGAGATGGGCGGTAACTACGAGGTCATCCACCACACCCAGCTGCTGAACAAGCTCGTCCAGAAGGGCTACCTGGAGCCGGTGAACACGCCGTCCTCCAGCCGTACCGTGACCTACCACGACCCGTGCTTCTTGGGCCGTCACAACAAGGTCTTCGACGCCCCGCGTGAGCTGATCGGCGCCTCCGGTGCTGAGCTCACCGAGATGCCGCGCAACCGCAACACCGGCTTCTGCTGTGGTGCTGGTGGTGCCCGCATGTGGATGGAGGAGGACCTCGGTTCCCGCATCAACCTGAACCGCACCGACGAGGCGCTGGCCACCGGCGCGGACGCCATTGCGATTGGTTGCCCGTTCTGTAAGACGATGATCAACGACGGTGTGAACAACCGTCAGGCAGACATCGAGGACAAGAGCGAGCGCACCCAGGTTCTGGATATCGCCCAGATGTTCCGCGAGTCCATCCTGGTCGACGGCGAGCTGCCGGCACCGCGCTCCCCTGAGTTCCTGGCCGCCCCTGAGCGTGGCTGGGTCGATGAGGAGAAGCTGGCCCGCGAGGAGGCCGAGCGTAAGGCTGCTGAGGAAGAGAAGCGCCGCGCTGAAGAGGAGAAGAAGCGCAAGGCTGAGGCCAAGGCTGCAGAGGACAAGAAGAAGGCGGCTGCCGCTGCTGCCGGTGGCGCTGCAGCAGCTGGCGCCGCGGGTGCCGCTGCCGCCGCTCCGGGTGCGCCTGGTGGTGCCCCGGCCGCTCCTTCTGCTCCGGCCGCACCAGGTGCTCCTACCGCTCCTGCTGCAGGTGCCCCGGCTGCCCCAGCGGCACCAGGTGCTCCGGCCGCACCGTCGGCCCCTGCTGCACCGTCGGCCCCTGCTGCACCGGCGGCTCCGGCTGCGCCGTCTGCAAGCGCTCCAGCTGCTCCTGCTGCGCCATCTGCAGGCGCTCCTGCTGCCCCAGGCGCCCCAGCGGCTCCGGGAGCTCCTGCCGCTCCGGGTGCACCAGCAGCTCCTGCTGCACCTTCTGCAGGTGCTCCGGCCGCGCCGAAGGCTCCGGCTGCTCCAGGCGCTCCGGCTGCTCCAGGCGCTCCGGCTGCGCCGGGTGCTTCCGCCCCAGCCGCGCCGAAGGCTCCTGCTGCTCCGTCGGCACCGGGCGCACCGGCCGCCCCGGGGGCATCCGTTCCGGCGGCACCGGCAGCCCCTGCCGACGCGGCTAACGCTGCAGCTGAGAAGCCAGCAGCACCGGCTGCGGAGAAGACCGAGTCCGGCGCCATCAAGCTGGGCAGCACCACCCCGGGCGCGCCAGGCGCTCCGGGTGCCCCAGGTGCACCAGCAGCTCCAGCGGCAGCTGCTCCAGCAGCTGAACCTGCAGCGGTTCCCGCCGCGCCGGCAGCCGAACAGGGTGAGCAGGCCGAGGCGCCAGCTGAGCCTACTGCCCCGGCAGCTGAGGCACCGCAGGCCGCTGCACCAGCATCGGGCGCAACCGAGGAGGGTGGCGTCATCAAGCTCGCTGCCTCCGCCCCGGGTGCTCCGGGCGCACCGGGTGCACCAGCAGCTCCTGTCGCACCGGCTGCTGCGCCGCAGGCTGCAGCGCCAGCCGCTCCGGCGGAGCCAGCACCGCAGGCGCCTGCCGAAGAGCAGGCCGAGGCCCCGGCTGAGGAGCCAGCCGCTGAGGAGAACCCAGCCGAGGAGGCGTCAAAGGCCGCTGAGGCTCCGGCCGCTCCGGCGGCGGATAAGCCAGCCGGTGGCGCGACCACCGAGGGTGGGGTCATCAAGCTGACCCGCAACACCCCGGGCGCACCGGGTGCCCCAGGCGCTCCTAACGCCTAAGGGCCAGGCCAAGAGGCACCGCCTCTAAGTGCTAAAGAACCGCATCTGCTTCCCAGCAGGTGCGGTTCTTTCTATGCTCCACCTCGCGGCAATCCCCTTCGAAACGCAACAGCCCGTCGGATTGCAGCCCCCTCCCCCGTAACGCCGATTTCTCACCACTCCCCTCAGCTGGGCCTAGCCGGAGATGCCCCGTGTGAAACTCCCATTTCGCGGTCTCAACGGTGCCGGAAAATGTAAAATCTACGGCGCAAGCAGGAAGCCTGAGACATGTGGTCCGTGGGTAATCACATGAATATACGGAGGAGCACCATTGGAACCTTCCAACCCCTGGGCCGAAGACAACCCATGGAAGCAGCCGAGTTCCTCTTCCAATCAGGACACCAGTTCTTGGAGCAATAACCCGCCCCCGCAGCAGAGCGGACCCGACGGGCCTAATGCACCAGGAAGCTCATCGAAGAAACCGCTCATCATTACGCTCATCGTGACCCTGGTCCTCGCAGTCGTCGGCGGGGGCGGCTGGTACCTCGGGCAACGTAGCGCATCGGAGGAGGCTTCTGCGGCGAAGGAATCGCCGTCCTCCACTGCCCTGAAGGAGTCCGCCGCCCCGTCCACCGCCGAGACATCGGAGTCGCCGACGAGCACCCAACAGGCCGCTACCCCGAGCAAGGGGTCCTGCGATGAAGCGATTGCTGAATCCGGAATGCGCCGCCCGGCCAGTTCCTTTTGCGATGGCACATGGGCCCTCGTTGGTGACACCGGCACCGACCACACCAAACTGCTCCATTGGTCGGGCGAAGCCTGGCGCACTTACGAGAACCATGGTCGCCACTCAAGCGGAGCGCTGAGCCCCTGCTACGAGCGCGCCACCCTGGTTCAAGACAAGGTCCCGTCGCGGCTGGTGAACAAGATGTATCAGGGCCACCTGCTGTGCGATGACACTCCGGGGTCATCCGGCGATTCCTCCTCCGGCTCCCGGCAGAGCAACGCGCTGCCCTCGGACGATCTCCCACAGAGTGGTGACTGGCTGCCCTACCCGGCCTGCGACGGCAGCTATGCCCTGATCGTCGATTCCGTCGTGGTACCCCCGGGGCAGGATCCGAAGCCCTTGGTCCGCAAGAGCCTCGCGGCCCACCCCGGTGCGGAGGCTACTTACCCCGACCAGTGCGCGGCTTTCCGAGGCCGCGTTAACGGCGCGTCCGTCTATCCCGTCTACATCAAATACGGCAACGACCTGGCTGGCGTCTGTGCCGCCGAAAGCCGCGGCGAGGGCAATGCCCGTAAACTCCAGCCCGTCGCAGACTACTCCAGCCCGTGCTAAAACGAGGTCTCCCGGTCTGCCCCAGCGCCCCACCGCCAGCAGTGAAGCGCCGAACTAACCGCGCGGTCGGCCGCGCGGCGAGCTGACCGTCCGATCACCCGGGATCCAGAAGCGCAGCGGCGCAGCGACATTCTTGGAGATCCCGATGCGCGGCCCGGCGACGAAGTCCGCCCGGTCCGCCGGCGGTTGCAGGTACAGCACCCCATCCTCGGGGTCAGCGACGGCCAGTGCGTCGTCGACTTGGATTACCCGCGAACCGTCGAGGGGCAGGTCGAAGCCCATGGCCTGGCCGAAATTTCCGGGACCGCGGGCCAGGTTCTCCTCGGCATGACTCTCTCCGCGCCGCTGACGCGCGAGTTCCTTTCCCGCGATGACTTCCCCGGCGCGCAGCAGGATCCCGCCCGCCTCGCCTTCCGGGTGGCACACCAGGTTCCCGGCGCGGTGGATCCCGTAGCTGGCGTAAACGTAGAGCCGCTGCGGTGGGCCGAACATCGTTTCGCACCGGGGTGTGGGGCCGTTGTAGGCATGCGATGCGGGATCATTGCGCCCCACGTAGGCCTCGACTTCGGTGAGGCGTACCGCTACCTGACCAAAGCGAAGCATCCCTCCTAACAGGAGGGGTGCGGTGTGTTCGGCGGATTGATGGAAGTCGAGGTGGATGGTCATGCCCACCACCCTAGGTGGGAGCCTTCCTACTCGCTTTCAGTAGCTGGTTTTAGAGGCGCTGGCGCTTCAGGAAATTCCAGACCTCCTGGCTGGCATCCGGCACGCGGTTCCAGGTGTGGTTCTGCAGGTTGGTGATCAGCTGCGTCTCAGCGCGGGCGCAACGGCCGCCGTGGCGGGTGCCGCCGTTCTAGCGCATCATCGTGTCACCGGTGCCGTGCATCACGAGGATCGGGATCGGCAGGTTCTTGCAGCCGGAGTTCACCGGGTTGTAATAGGCGCCGCTGACGGACGCGACACCCGCGAAGACGTGCGGCAGGTGGCAGGCGACGACAGCGGTCATGCCGCCACCGTTGGAGTGGCCGGTCGCGTAGATGCGGCGGCGGTCGACGTTGTAGGTGCGGTCAATCTCGTCGATGATCTGGGTGACGAAGCGCAGGTCCTCGCCGCCACGGACGCTGGCGTACGGTGCACCGTCCCAGCCGTGGTTGATGGACTCCGGGTAAATGCGGATGGCCTCGCGGGCCGCACCAGTCTCGTGCAGGCGGGAGTAACGGCGGAAGTTCTCCGGGCTATCGCGCCAGCCGGCGAAGCCGAAGACCACTGGGGCGGGGCGGGCCGGGTTGTAGTGAGTCGGGACGTGCATGATGTACCGGCGGTTGCGGCCGGTGGACTTGGTGTACACGTTGATGGACTTGCCGTTGCCGATGCGCGGAGCCGGCTTCGCGTTATTCGGGCGACCCTTCGGCGCCGGTGCCGGCGCGCCCGGCAGGCTGGAGCCCGCTGGGAAGGCGTCCTGCACCCGCTGGCCATTCGGCAGGCGGATGTCCCCGAGGTTCGGCAACTGAACCTGCGGGAGCTGGAAGTCGGAAGACTGCGGGACGGCTGGCAGCGGTGGCAGCTGTGCCTAAGCCTTAGGTGTGGTGGGCAACTCCCCCAGGCCCAAGCCCAGCGCCAGCAGCCCACTGAAAGCGACGGCAGTGGCACGCTTGAACCCACGGCGAGCTCTAAGGTTTTTCAGCAT
>JBHWRM010000104.1:0-5235 GCA_043426695.1 Corynebacterium sp.
AGATCGGCAGCTTCCGCAGCACCCACATCGGCAAAGCAGCGGCGCGGGGGAAGAACTGCGCAGAAAACGCACTTTCTGCACTTTTGCTTGAGGGGCACCCTTTTTCGTGTTGTTCTAGAAGACAAAACGATAAGGCGAGTAAACCTCCTGAGGTGGTACCCATGTCCCAGCCCGCTAAGAACACCGACCCTGAGTCGGGGCCGCCGGGGGACATCACCGCCGGCAGGCGCTTCAGATTCCACACTGACCCTCCGGTATTCTGGCCATCCGTTGTGGTCATTCTCGCCTTCGTGGTGTGGACGCTTGTCAGCGTCTCGACGGTGACTTCGACATTTTCCACCGCCGCCGACTGGCTGAAGGAAAACCTTGGTTGGTTCTATATCCTCGGCGTGACCACCTTCCTGGCGTTTCTCGTGTGGATCGCGATCTCCCGTTTCGGTCGCATACGCCTCGGCGGTGACGATGAACGGCCGGAACACTCCACCCCAACCTGGTTTGCCATGCTATTCGCGGCGGGCATCGGCACGATTCTCATGTTCTGGGGAGTCGCTGAACCCCTGAACCACTTCGCGAACCCGCCGATGGCCGATGTTGAACCGAACTCCGCGGACGCCGCACGTGAGGCGATGAGCTTCACCTTCTACCACTTCGGCCTGCACACCTGGACAATCTTCGCGTTGCCGGGCCTGGCTTTCGCCTATTTCATCTACAAGCGCAAGCTGCCAGCCCGCGTGTCCTCAATCCTGGCGCCACTGCTGGGCACCCGTATTTACGGCCCGCTGGGACGTACCGTCGACATCATCGCGATCGTCGGTACCGTCTTCGGCGTCGCGGTATCCATCGGCCTGGGCACGATGCAGATCAGCGCCGGCCTAAACCGCCTCTACGGACTCGACGAATCCGTCGTGGTTCAGGTCCTGCTGATCGTCATTGTGTCCCTGGTCGCCTGCGTGTCCGTGGCTCTGGGGCTAGACAAAGGAATCAAGCGCCTGTCGAACGCGAACATCATCGCCGCGATTGTCCTGCTCATCTTCGTGCTGCTCGCCGGGCCCACCCTGTACCTGTTGCGCGGCACGATCGAATCCGTCGGTGCGTACATTGTCGAATTGCCGCGCCTGGCGTTGTGGAACGATGCCTTCGAGGAGAATCCCGGCTGGCAGGGTGGATGGACCGTCTTCTACTGGGCCTGGACTATCACGTGGGCACCATTCGTGGGTATCTTCATCGCTCGCATTTCCCGTGGGCGCACCATTCGTGAATTCGTCACTGGAGTCCTCGCGCTTCCGGTCGGCTTCTCGCTGATCTGGTTTGGTGTGTTCGGAATGGCCTCGTTCCGCGTGGAGCAGGAATCCGGCGGTCTCGTCGACGTCGTGGTCGACCAGGGGGACGTGCCGGGCGCACTGTTCGAATTCCTTTCGAGCTTCCCGTGGGCTCCCGTTATGTCGTTGTTCTCCGTACTCATCGTCGTGGTCTTCTTCACCACTTCCGTCGACTCCTCGTCGATGGTGTTGGACATGATGGCCAATGGCGACGAGCGTCGATCCACTCCGGTGCAACGTGTCCTGTGGGTCGTGCTGATCGGCCTGGTCGCTGGGGTGCTGCTCGTCGGTGCGGGCGAAACCGGGTTGGTTGCGCTGCAAGACACAATCACCGTGGTTGGCCTGCCGTTCTTCATCCTTGGGTTCATCATGATGGCCTCGTTGATCAAGGGCATCAAGGACGACGCCGCTGCCCGGCCGGAACCACGGACCCGTCAGTGGTCGCCTGCACTCACACCCGAATCACTGGAGGCGCAGGAATCCACTCCGGCGCCCGGGTATGGGCCTGACGGCCAGCCGGTACCGGCACCCATTCTCGATGAAGATGGTAGCCTGATCATCCCCACCGGCGCTGTTTTCGAAGGCGACATCACCGTCCACGGCGAGATCAACCGGGAATCCGAGACGGATGAGACTGCTGCCGAGGTCATTGCGGACACGACTGCGACGGATCTTCCGGATAGCGGCAAGGAAACAAGCCCCGACGGGCCAGGCGAAACGGAGCGCTGACCCCAGGTAACGCCTAAAGGCCCCATCCCCGCGGGAGAATCCGGGGGATGGGGCTTTAAAACTGGGTTTTTACACCCTACGTCCGGTTTTGCGAAGGTCAATCCCGCTAGATCGGCAGCTTCCGCAGCACCCACATCGGCAGATGCTTCAGCACCAGCATGATCGGGCGGAACAGCGGGTGGACCCAGACGATCGTCTTCTTATCGTCCACGGCCTTGGCGATCGCCTTCGCCGCGTCGGTCTTATCGACGGTCAGCGGGGCGTCGTCCAAATCCTTCGTCATATTCGTGCGGACCTGGCCCGGACGCACGGTCAGCACGCGCACACCAGTGCCGCGCAGCGCCTCGCCGAGCAGGCGGTAGAAGCCATCCGTGCCGGCCTTCGTGGAGCCGTAAACGAAGTTCGAACGGCGCACCATCTCACCGGCGACGGTGGAGAAGGCGACGATCTGGCCGTGGCCCTGCTCCTTCATCTTCTGACCCAGCAGTACACCGACGGAGACCGCGCCGGTGAAGTTCACCTGCGCTGCCTGCACGGCGAGCTTCTGGTCCTGCCACTGCTTCTCGTTATCGCCCAGGATGCCGAAGGCGACGATCGCGATGTCGATATCGCCGGCCTCGAAGGCCTTGTCGATGACCGCCGGGTGGGAATCAAAATCCACGGCATCAAACGCCAGGGTCTCCACCTCGGACGCACCGGCGGCCTGGCAACGGCGGGTGGCGTCATCCAGGCTCTCGCCGTCGCGGGCAGCCAGCACTACGCGTGCCGGGCCACGAGAGAGGAACTCCTCCACCACGGCCAGGCCCATGTCGGACGCACCGCCGAGCAGCAGGATGGACTGTGGCTTTCCAACAGCATCAATCATGTAATAACTCCTTTAAAAGGCTCGTCGGTGTTTAGTGCAGCTCGAGGCGGCGGGACATATCGGAAGCGAACACCCCGGTCGGGTCGATGTCGCGGCGGGTCTTCAGCCAGCCCTCCATGCCCGGGTACATCTTATGGAAGTTCTCCGCAGAGGTGCGGGATTCCTTCGCCAGGTACAGGCGGCCGCCGAATTCCATGACGCGGCGGTCCAGGTCATCCAGGAACGCGCCCAGGCCCGGGCGGATCGGGAAGTCCACGCACACGTTCCAGCCCTTCATTGGGTAGCTCAGCGGTGCGCGGTTGCCCTCACCGAAGAGCTTGAAGACGTTCAGTGCGGAGTAGTGGCCGGACGCCTGGATGTCGCGGATGATCTGCTTGAACGGTTCCACAGCCTCGGTCGGGACGACGAACTGGTACTGCAGGAAGCCCTTGGAACCGTAGCCGCGGTTCCACTCGCCGATGAGGTCCAGCGGCTGGTAGAACTGCGTGAGGTTCTGGATCTGGTTCCGCGCAGGCGAGCCCATCATGTAGTACGCCTCGCCGATCGCCATCAGGGAGAGCTTGTTCATCGTCCAGGACGGGAAGATGTCTGGCACGGTCATCAGCTGCGGGGCGTTGAACTTCAGCGGGTCCTTCGCCAGCTTCGGAGCGAACTCCTTCAGCTGATCCAACGTCGCCAGAGAACCGCGGGAAATGGTGGAGCGGCCGAGCTTCTTGCCGCCGGAGATCGCGTCGAACCAGGCGGAAGAGTACGTGTAGTTGTGCTCCGATCCATCGGAGTGGAACTCGATCGTCTCGTCCAGCGTGTTCGTGCGGTCGGTGTCCGCGATGAAGTAGGCGGTCTCCGTGCGCGTCATCTCGATGCGGGCGCGCAGGATGATGCCGGTCAGGCCCATGCCGCCGACGGTGGCCCAGAACAGCTCACCCTTCGGGTCATCCGGGGTGCCCTCCGGCTCCAGGTGCAGGACGCGCCCGTCGGCGACGAGCAGCTCCATGGACAGGACGTGGTTACCGAAGGAACCCGCGGAGTGGTGGTTCTTGCCGTGAATATCCGGCCCGATCGCGCCACCGATGGTGACCTGGCGGGTGCCCGGCAGGACGGGCACCCACAGGCCATAAGGCAGGGCAGCCTTCATCAGCTGATCGAGCGTCACACCAGCATCAACGTCCACGATCGCCGTGTCCGGGTCGATATCGTGGATCTTGTTGAGCTCCCGCATATCGATCACGAGACCGCCGGCGTTGTTGGTCGGGTCGCCGTAGCTGCGGCCCATGCCGCGGGCGATGACGCCGCGCTTGAGGTGGCTGGGCTTATCCGCATTATCGTCCGCGACCTGGGCCACGGCCTTCGCGATGGTCTCCACATCTGGCGTGGACAGCACCTCTGCCGTGGTGGCCTGAGTGCGGCCCCAACCGGTCAGGGTCTTTGTAGTTGTATGGATGCTCATGGCTTTCAAGCGTAGCGCCGCAGCCTGCGAATAGCCTGCTAAAACAGTCGTTTCGCTAGTACAAATCCATGATGTCGCGTATCTCACTCCAGCGCGTGTTTCGTGCGCGGGTGAGTAGCTTCACACGCTGGCCAGGGGCGGCGTTGGATGAAGCGTGAAATAAGTAAGTCGGGCCGCGCGCCGGGCGCGGCACACGGGGCGGGGACCGTTAGCGAGCTGCGAGGGCGGAGCCTAGGCCGAGGGCCTTGAGCGTGCCCTCCACGATCCAGGTGGCGATGGCCATGAAGATCGCGCCGAAGAACGCTGCCCAGAATCCGCTGACCACCAGGCCGTTCCCGATGCCGTTGGAGATCCAGCCGACCAGGGCGAAGAGCAGCGCGTTCACGATCAGCGAGAACAACCCCAGGGTAAGGATCCGCAGCGGCAGGCTGAGCAGCCGCACAACCGGGGCGATGAAGGCGTTAACGAACATGAACACCAGAGCGGCCCAAATGAAGGCGCCGATACCGCCCATCACGGAAACACCAGGGATAACCAGGGTGACCAGCCACAGCGCGACGGCCGTGACCACAACGTCGAGTGCAAAACGCATAAGAATCCCTCGTTCTTCACCATGTCTGCCACGGCAGCGCCATGCCGGACAGAACCGACATCAAGCGGGCGCCGCGAGCATAAAAACAGCTATATACCAGTATATCTGCGCGTTAGGCGAATGTCTGCGTGCTGGCCGGGCCCGCTAATACAGGTCCATGATGTCGCGTATCTCACTCCAGCGCGTGTTTCGTGCGCGGGTGAGTAGCTTCACACGCTGGCCAGGGGCGGCGTTGGATGAAGCGTGAAATAAGTAAGTCGGGCCGCGCGCCGGGCGCGGCACA
>JBHWRM010000105.1:0-26222 GCA_043426695.1 Corynebacterium sp.
GTGCGGGGGTAAATCGCTATCCAAACCCTACTATGTTCCGCGAATTGTGCACTATCGTCGCGCCTCGTTCCCCACGCCCCGCCAGCCGGGCGCGATAAGATCAGCGCTATGCCCCTTTTCGACCGAACGCCACCGCAACCGAAGCAGCAGGACCGGCCTGGCCGGATCACCCGACTGCTCAACCGGCACTTCCGGCACTACGGGAACCTGGCCGAGGGGCTCGAGCTGCTGAACTCCGAACTAGGGCTCACAGAATCCGCCAGCGTGCGCTACGTGCCACCCGAACCCACCGTCAAAACCCCCACGCGCGTTCATGCGCGCGCCACGATTTATGCGCCAGACATGGACGGGCAGGCGGACCCCGGCGAGGTGGTGTGGGCGGATATCCGCCCCAACCGTGGGGCCGAGATCCAGCGACGGGCCGTCCTCATCGTCGGACGTAACCACCACACGCTGCTGACCCTGCTGATCTCGTCGAACGAAGAACACCGCAACCACGACAACTGGGCGGCGATCGGGCCGGGCGCGTGGGACATGAACCGTAGCGAAAGCTGGGTACGCCTCGACAAGATCCTCGAGATCCCTGAGGCTCAGATCCTCCGGCGTGGACTGCACATGCCGGAGCGACGCTACGACCGCATCGCCCAGCGGCTACGCCAGGACTATGGCTGGCACTAGCGACCTCCCCGGCGAGATGCTCATACTTTCGCATCTCTCTGGAAAGGTGTCGCGCCGGCGCGGTTAGGTTTCGCGCCAAGCAGCTGCTAAAATCCCTCGGGTTCCCCATGGCGGATTCGGGCCACCGACCGCACGGCGCAGGACCTTGGGCATCGTGTGAGAGAACGTCGTTGGACACACTCGGCCACCATGGTTTTCACGAACACTGATTTTTAAGGAAGAGGTAGCCAGCACATGGCAAACATCAAGCAGACTAAGAAGCGCGTTCTCACCAACGAGATCGCACGTCAGCGCAACAAGGCAGTCCGCTCCCGTCTGCGCACTGAGTCCCGCAAGTTCCACGCACTCGTGGAGGCCGGCGACAAGGATGCAGCCGAGAAGCAGATGCGCGTTGCTGCTCGTCTGTACGACAAGGCCGTCACCAAGGGAGTTCTGCACCGCAACAACGCTGCGAACAAGAAGTCCCGCATGGCCGCGCACCTGAACGGCATGAACTAAAGTACGCCGTTTCAGGGGGACCGCGCAGCGCGGGGGTTTCCCCGCTGCGGGGTTCCACTAGAGTACGAAGGGATCGGTCATCCGGTCCCTTTTTGCTTACCCGTGATATCTCACGGTTGCACTCCTCTTCTGAGAATCCAAGGAGCCACGAGTTCTATGAAGGAACGCTTCCGTTCGGCATTGTTCGGCACCGCGTTGGGGGACGCATGGGGCTTTCCTTATAATGCCGAGCCCCAGTCGGATAGCACCCCGCTGCCGAATCTGCTCAAGATCAGTGACGACACGCAGATGACGCTAGCGCTGACTGCCGCGATGCTGGCGATCGATGAGGGCGACATGGACCGCGACGAGGGCATGGAGACTATCGCCAGCCAGTTCATCGCGTACCGCCGGGACCCGGACTACCAGCGCTACCCGGGCGCGTCGAACACCGAGTCCCTGGATCGCCTGCTCGAACACGGCCCCAAGGAGTGGGACAAGGTATCCACCCACTCCCCTGGGTCGGGCGCAGTGCTGCGCTCCTCGGCCTCTGCGTTCCTCGGCCAGGGAGGCACCGGCGTGGGCTGGAGCGTGCTGCAGACGACGCTGACCCATGATTCCTGCCCGGCACGTGCGGCGGCAGCGGTCGTGGCGTGCGCGCTGCTCGCGGAGCCAGCTTCTGACCTACTGGACGTGGCATCCGGACTAGCGGGCGACCGCCACTTCGATGAGGACACGATCCTCACCGACCAGGAGAAGTCGGACATCATCGAAGACCTGGAAAACGCGCTGATCACGGACCTCCCGGGCCCGGATGTGCCACTCATCGAGCTGGTGAACCGCGTGATCGAGGTACGCAAGGTGATCAGCCCCATGCTGGCCAACGGGGACTTCGAGGAGCTCTACCGCGATAGCCACAAGTTCCTGAAGATCCTGGGACGTGGCTGGGGCGCGGGTTCTGCCACCGCCTCCGCGCTGCTCCTGGCGCAGCTGTACCTGGACAATGCTGAGCGCTACGCCCCACAGGACTTCCTGCACGTCGCCGTGAGCTGGGAGGGTAACCGCAACTCCCGCGCCGCGCTGACGGGCGCGCTGATCGGCGCGCACCTGGCGGATACCCGCTGGGAGGCGACCCGCGATTATGACTTCGGGTCCCGTTACGATCAGGCGATCCACTCCGGGGTCTGGGCCGGGTTCGGCGCCTAGTTCCCCGGTCGGGGGAGGCTATGGGGTGGCCGCCGGATGACAGCGCCACCGGGCGACAGCACTAACGGCGGGCGATGAGCCCCGCGAGCTGTCGCACCGTGTCCTCCACCGCATACTCCGGGGCAGGAAGCTGCCCCTTCACCCCGGCATCCAGCTGCGCGACCAGCTGCACGCCCCGGGACACCGCCGCTGGGGGCCACTGCCTGGCCACCCGCAGCGTCTTCTCTAGCTTCCAGGGCGCCATCCCGAAGGCCGACGCGTCACGCCGTGGATCGATCCGTCCGGCACCGGCCACGCGCGCCACGTCTCGCATCGCGGTGGACAGCGCCGACGCAATGAGCACCAGTGGCACACCCAGCTGAATCGCCCGACGCGCCGCAGCCACGGCCTCCCCCTGACGGCCGGCCAACACCAAGTCCGCGATATCAAAACCGGTGACCTCCGCCTGCCCCTGGTAGTAGCGCTGCACGGCAGCCGGGGTGACGTTCGCATCGGTGTCGGCGACCAGCTGGCTCACCGCACTTGCCAGCTCGCGCAGATCGGAGCCCACCGAGTCGAGCATCCGGTCCACGACTTCTGGCCCCACGCTCACCCCATAGGAGCGGAACTCCTGCTCCACGAAAGCTCGCCGCTCCCTGGGCCGCAGTGGCTCTGCTGGGAAGATCCGCACCCCGAGCTTCTGCCATTCATTGACCAGCCGCTTATTGCGCCCCTTCCCACTGTGCAGCAGGATCAGCACCACCCCGTCGGCCGGGGTATCGATGGCTGACTTCAGCAGCGCCACCGTCTCCTTCCCGCAGTCCGCCACCCCGGAGATCACCACGATCCGATCCTCTGCGAACAGCGAGGGGCTCAGCAGCTCGATGAGCTGCGGCTCGCTCAAATTGGTGGCCTTGTGCTGCTCCACGGGCAGCTCTGGGTTACCCGCGTTCTTGCGAGCCGCATTCACGATGGCGAAGCGTTGCCGCTCGGCAAGGAATTCCTCCGCGCCCACGATCATGTTGACCGCGGAGATTGCCGGGGGTTTCTTACTCGCCTGTTCGCCACGTGCCATGCCCAAAATCATGCCAGATCATCGCGGGCCTCCGGAAACAACCAGCCCCGTCGGTGTGAGCAACCCCGCCCCGTCGGCGCAGGGATAGTGCACGGGCACCCCATTTGGTGTGCGGCTCGGCCGTCCGTGGCTGCGATTGCCTTTGCCCTCGGCGAACCCTTCGCAGTCCACCACGACGATGAGCGCTGCCTCCTGGATACTTAAGGCCTGAGCCTCGCTGCTCACCGTCACGACCTTCGGCGTTTTTTCCACACCCGTTTCCCCGTTCTTTTGGACGACGCCACCGGCTTGCAGTGTGAGCTTGCCCCGCGGCGTCTGGCAAGGCTGGCGCTTGCCAGTGGGATAGCGAAGCTGCCAGCCGTGTGTCCCGTGTCCCCCGCCGCAGACCGCAACGGTCCAGTGTGATTCGGCACCGAGGTCGCTGCCCCACCCCGGTGCGTGGGCCGCGGTCTCGTATGGCCCGAGCTGCCAGGCGCCGATGCGCACGAGAATCATCACGCAGGCGATGAGCACGGGGATCGTTTGCCACCACAGCACCCCCATTGCTGCGAGGATCATCGTCCCGAGCATTGCTGCCCAGGCCAGCGCCCACCAGGGCCCGCCAGGGGTGTGGAGCACCCAGGTGCGGGAGCATCGCTCGGCCACGGCATGGATCCACCATGCCGCGGGGGCTGCGGGAACGAGTAGCCAGGCAGCCAGTCCCGCAGGCATACCGACGAGCAAGGCAGCGCTGCCGACGAGGCAAGCAGCGAGCGCCAACACCATCAGTGGGGCAGCCGCCCACCCCACTGCGAAGTTGGCGGGCACCGCTGCGGGCGAGACAATGCCCGTCATCATGACAATCGCCGGCTGTGTTGCCACATCGGCGACGAAGGAGACCGCAAGAGCACGCAGAAGCATGCCCTCGACCACCCGCGGCTCCCGAGCCCAGCGGCGCTGGGTGAACCGACCCCAGCCCAGGATGAGCCAGCGGCCAATCCGCGGGCCGGCGGTTACGATCGCCACGGTCGCCAGCACCGAAAGCAGCAGGCCGTATTCCACTGCCATGCCAGGACGGATCAGCACCAGAGCCAGGACCGCCCCACCAAGGGCTGCCAGCGAGTCGCTCCACCGGGAGCTCAGCACAGCCACAGCTCCGACGATTCCCATGAACCCGGCGCGCAGGATGCTCGGCAACGGGCCCACCACCATCGTGAAAGCCACGAGGGTGCCCATGACGATGACCCACCTGCCTCGCCGGGACACCCCACACGCGGTGGCGGCGATGGTCACCGCGCTGATCAACACGGCGACGTGGAGCCCGGAGACGGCGGTCAGGTGGGAGAGGCCACTGACGATATAGTGCTGCCGGATATCCTGTGGCATCTGGGAGATGTCCCCGATAAGCATGCCCGGAATCAATGCTTCTGCACCGGAGAACCACTCCTGGTTGGCCAACATAGCCATCGGCCCCGTGCTAGCCAGCTCGTTGATGTTGCGGCGCAGCCGTGCTGAAAGTCCCATGGGACCCCGTGGTTCTGCCGTGACGGTTGGTTGCCGGGTCGCGGATAGCCTTGCGGGTACCAGCCCGGGGCGCTCATCGGCCCGCACGGTCGCCGCTAGTTCAAGGGTGGTGCCGGGCTGGGCAGAAAGCAGCTCCGGGCTACGGTGGCGGTCGCTGATGAAAAGCGGAAGCTCGCCCAGCCCAGTGATGCGCACCGGCACTTTCAGGCTGCCTCCATTAAGGACCCGAGCCCCACCGGCGACGGTGACTACTCCCCGAAAGTGAGCCCGCGCTTCCCCCTTATTGCTCTCGCCATCCTGGCCACCCGATTCGCTAGCGCTGAGTTCGCGCATCAACGGGTGACTATCCACCCGGTTAACCTGCAGCGCCGTGCCCGCCGCAGCCAGGCTGGCAATCACCGCCGCAGCAACGAGATTCCACCCAGCCATCCGAAGGCCCCCGCGCCAGCGCAGGTAGCCGCGCACCCGTGGCGTGCTCAGCACCGTGGCCAGACCGAGCGCTACGCCCGCCGCTGCGACGGCCACCCATGGGCCCCGAAGTAGGATCGTCGCCGCCGTCGCTGCCCACGCTGCCACGGCGGGAAGCAACAGCCTGAGGTCCGGACCACGGCGGGCTCGCTGCGCATCGGGCGAACGCGGGTCCCGGGTGGCCTCCGGGGGCCTGCGGCCCGCCGCCGACTCCACGGCCTGGGCATCCCCACCCGAATGCAGCCGCACGCTCACAAGCTGACCCCGTCCTTCATCGCCGCGAGTTTGCCGGGTCCAATGCCGCGGACCTCCATGAGCTGCTCCACGGAGCGGAATGGCCCGTTGGCCTCCCGCCATTCGACGATCGCCTTGGCCGTCGCGGGCCCCACCCCGTCCAGTGTTTCGAGCTGAGCGGCATCTGCGGAGTTGATGTTAACTTTCCCGCCAGCTCCGCCTCCCCCAGCCGCACCAGTCGGCGTGCCAGCAGCAGCTCCACCCGACGGGCCACCCGCACCAGCCGGCCCGGCCTCGCCTGGCCGCAGTACATAGGAACCGTGCTGGTCCACAACGATCTGCAGGCCGTCGGAGACCTTTTCGGCCAAGTTCACGTTATTGAGATTCGCGCCGGGCAACGTTCCACCGGCCTGACTAATCGCCTCGCCCAGCCGCTGTTTTCCTGCCAGCTCAAGCAACCCCGGCTTACGCACCTTGCCCTGGACAGATACGACGACTGCCGCGTTCTCGTCCTGCTTTCCATCACCCGCCGACGCAGCGGAGCCATTGCTCTGACTGGTGACGCCTGCTCCAGCACCCCCGTCACCGTCAGCACCATCGTTCGCCGCCACGCCGCTGGCTCCGTCTCCCTCCGCCGACAGCCCCGTCTCGGCGTCCCCGCTATTCACGTTCCTGCCCGCTGGGTTGATGACTTCCTGCGCCTGCCCACCGGACCGAGAGAGCAGGCCGATGGCCCCCACTCCGATCACCAGCACGGCGGCGATTCCCACCAGCACTTTGGCGGACGCGGCGCTCAACCACGAGCGCTTCTCGAAGTCCACAAGCGCCGTTTCGTGCCCCGGCATCGGCTGGGTCAGCGAGGCGATCCGTTCCTGGAGCGCGCTGTGATCCTGCTTGCGTTGAAAACTGCCTCCCATGCCGCCCAGCAAATCACGGTCGGCGGGCAAGCCCAGCGCAGCGGGAGGCAACTCCCGTGGCAAAACCCCAGGAGCCTGTGGACATCCCCGTCCTGTGGATGCAGCGTGTTATACGCAGACTACGGCCACGCCGATCGCGCCCGGACCTGTGTGAACCGCGAGCCCTTCGGAAACCTCAAAGAGCTCGACGTCGACCTCGGGCAGTGCCGGCGGCTTCGGCTCAGCCGCAGCACCGCCGACGGCGGCCTCCGTCGTGGCGTCCTGCGCAGCCTTCGCCGCCTTGTCGGCTTTATCCGCCTTCTCGGACTTCTTCGACTTCTCCAGCTTCAGGGCGCGTTCCATCAGTACCGCCGGGAGCTCAGCCAGCTGCTCCTCGATCAACTGCTTCAGGTGCTTGGCCGGCTCCACCGCCTCCGACTGCATGATCCCGATCTTCATGCGACGGGGCTTCCGCGATTCCTCGGCAGCGGCGTCTGCCTCGGCGACGATAACCTCGCTGGTCATCTCGACCAGCTTCGCCATTGCCTTGGCCTGGGTGCGGGTCTTCGCCGCCACCTGCAGCTCCCCATCCGCAAGCTTGAGTATCGGCTTGATCGCCAGAGCGGTGGTCAACAGCGTGCGCGCGGTGGACAAGCGCCCACCCCGGCGCAGGCTATCGATCTTGTGCACGTACAGCCACAGGGTGGCGGTGCTCAACACCCGGTCCGCGGCATCAGCCACCTCATCGAGACTGCCTCCAGCACGAGCCACCCGCGCGGCTTCCAACGCAGCGTAACCGAGCGTCATACCCGCCGTGTTCGTGTCCACGACGCGCACCTTGCCCTCCAACACCCCGGCTGCGGTCACCGCGTTGGACCACGTGGAGGACAGCTCCTTGGACAGGTGTAAAGCGACCACGCCCTCGTCCCCGCTGCGCTCCAGCAGGCGGGCATAATTCGCGGTCAGCTCCAGCGCCCCCAGCCCGGCGGTGGTCTTCTCCGCCCCCTGCCCCGAGGTGTACAGGTCCACCACCGTCACGCCCGCAGCGTCGGCGAGCTCACGGGGCAGGCAGCTGGCGGAGTCCGTGATCACATGAACGGTCACCGTGCTGCACCCCCTTCATCCGGGTTATCCAGTTGCTGGCCCGAAACCTGCACTCCGACGTTCCAGCCTTCCAGGTACCAGCGCGGGGTGCGCCACCACTCAGCCGCAGCGTTCGGTACCTCCGGGACGGTGGAACCATCCACCGCCGGCGAGGTCTGCGGCCCGTCCCCCAGCTCAGTCATCGGGAAGTGCGGGCGCGCCACCAATTCTGCCCAGCGCGCGTTGCCAAGCCGGGCAAATACCGGGTAGTGCTCCGCCGGCACGTCCAACAAACGCGAGGTCAGCGCCGCAATCGACCCACCATGCGCCACCACCAGCACCGTGCCTTCGAAGGCATCGGAGGCCATAAGGTCCGCGATCCCCGCCGCAGTGCGTTCGGCCACATCCAGCCGGGTCTCCCCGCGGGGCGGTGACCAGCGCGGATCGTGGCGCCAATAGGCCCGCTGGCCGGGGTACTGCTCATCGATTTCGGTGTGGGATCCGCCCTGCCAGTCCCCCAGGTGCGTTTCCCGGAACCGGGGGTCGACGTCAACATCCAGCCCCCAGGCCTCGGCCACGATGCTCGCCGTCTCCACCGCGCGCTCCAGGTCAGAGGCGACCACCTTTGTGACATTCCAATCGCGAGCCACCTCGGCGACGTCGCGGGCTTGCTGCCGGCCGACGTCCGATAGCGGGGTGTCCAGCTGGCCCTGCATGCGCCCTGCGGAGTTGTACTCTGTCTCTCCGTGGCGCATCAGGATGAGCCTGCGCTGGCTCGCGTTAGCAGTCATGGCGGTGTTCTTCTTGGTCGTGTTTTATCGTGGCTGGGTTTAGAGCTCGTCGGCGTCGGGCTCTGGGCCAGCCAACGGCAGGTCGTCGATGGTCTGGACGTCGAGGACATCCACCTCGGCATCCGGGTCCCAGTTGGCTCCGCGATCGACCTGCTCCACGCCCTCGACCTCGATCTGCGGGGCGTCGAGGAAGAGACGGTCCAGCGCATAGTACTCGCGCTCCGCGCGGCGCTGCACGTGGACGACGACGTCGCCGTAGTCCAGCAGCACCCACAGTCCCTCACCGCGCCCCTCGCGGCGCAGGGGCTTCGTGCCATTTTCGGCCAGGTGATCCTCGACTTCGTCAACGATGGACTGCACGTGGCGTTCGTTATCGCCGGTAACGATCACGAAGCAGTCGATGATGGCCAGGCGGTTGGAGACGTCGATGACGAGGATGTCTTCGCCCTTCTTCTCATCTGCTGCCTGGGCAGCGAGACTGGCGAGGGCGATGGATTCTGGTTGTGCGGTCAAGCGAAACCTTTCTAAAGAAGTATGCTCTAGCCCCCATGATAGCGGGGCACCCGCAAGGCTTCCGCCTGCTCCCGGCGCGTCGGGCAGTACGGGGCGCCGTGCGCCGGTGGGTGGCTCCTAATCCACGTACATGCGGTGCTTGGCGATGTACTGCACCACACCGTCAGGTACGAGGTACCAGACTGGCCGGCCGCTTATCGCACGCTCCCGGCAGTCCGTGGAGGAGATCGCCATCGCTGGAATCTCCACCAGGTTCAACCGCCCGGCGTCCACTTCCCTGGCCAGGGGGGAGTCCAGCTCGGAGAGTTCGTAACCTGGGCGGGTCACCCCGACGAAGTTCGCGAGGTCGAACATGGATTCCCAGTCCCGCCACGTGAGGATCTTATTCAGCGCGTCCGCGCCGGTGATGAAGAACAGTTCCGCGTCCGGGTAGATCTTGCGCATATCTGTCAGCGTGTCGACGGTGTAGGTATTTCCCCCACGGTCGATATCCACCCGGGAGACCCGGAAGCTCGGGTTCGCGGCAGTCGCAATGACGGTCATCAGGTAGCGGTCCTCTGCCGGGGAGACCCGCTTTCCCTTCTTCTGCCAGGGCTGCCCGGTGGGGACGAAGACGACGACGTCCAGGTCGAAACGGTCCGCGACCTCGCTCGCGGCGACCAGGTGGCCATTGTGGATGGGGTCGAAGGTCCCACCCATGACGCCGACGCGGCGCGGCGAATCAGGGGTCGCGGGGGCTTCCACAGCCGGGGACGGGGTGTTAGTCATGCTGCTTAGGCTAGCGCACCGGAATCGAAAGACCGGTGCGCGCTGTACTACCTAGGGGCGGGTCTGCCCCTCACCCGTGAGCACCCACTTGGTGCTCGTGAGCTCCGGAAGGCCCATCGGCCCGCGAGCGTGCAGTTTCTGAGTGGAGATGCCGATCTCCGCACCAAAGCCGAACTCCTCACCGTCCGTCCAGGCGGTGGAGGTGTTGAGGGAGAGTGCCGCGGCGTCCACGTGCTTCTCGAAGTAGCGCAGCACCTCGTAGTCCCGTGCGGAGATCCCCTCGGTGTGGCCAGAGCTGTAGGTGGTGATGTGCTCCACCGCGCCGCGCACCCCGTCCACGATCGCTGCGGCGATGTCGAAGCTTAGGTACTCGTCGGTCCAGTCCTCCTCGGTGGCCTCGACCACGTCCTCGGCCAGGCCATCGAGCTCGGCCTTCACGCCGTGGATGCGCACGCCGGCGGCAGACAGCTCGGCGAAGACACGCTTCTTGGCGTCCTCAGAAAGGGCAGCATCCAGCAGAACGGTCTCGGTCGCGTTGCACACCGAGCAGCGGCGCGTCTTGCCGTTGAGCAGCAGCTGAATCGCCTCGTCCAGGTCCGCGGAGGCGTCGATGTAGAAGTGGCATTTGCCCGTGCCCGTCTCGATTGCTGGCACGGTCGCGTTGAGGACTACCGCCTCGATCAGTCGCGCCCCACCGCGTGGGATGACGACGTCGACGAGGCCGCGGGCGGTGACCAGATCCTGGACGGAGTCGTGGCTATCGCACGGCAGCAGCTGGACGACGTCGCGGGACAGACCCTGCTCGGCGGCGACGTCCTGAAGCAGCTCCACCAGCTTCTCGTTGGTCTGGCGGGCGGAGCGGGACCCGCGCAACAACGGGACGTTGCCGGACTTGATGGCCAGGCCGAAGGCGTCGACGGTGACGTTCGGGCGGGCCTCATAGACCATGCCCATCACGCCGAGCGGGGTACGGACCTGCTTGAGGTCGATGCCATTTGGGCGGGTGTGGCCGCGGACCACCTCGCCCACCGGGTCCGGCAGGCCGACGATCTGGCGCAGCCCGCCGGCGATACCCTCGATGCGGCCTGCGTCCAGGGCGAGGCGGTCGATCAGAGCCTCGTCGAAGCCAGCTTCGCGGCCCGCGGCGATGTCCTTGGCATTGGCCTCGATGATCGCCTCGGTGTTGGCGATCAGCGCATCGGCGGCGGCGAGCAGCAGGTCATTCTTCTGCTGGGTGGTGAGCACGACCCGGCTGGCCTGCTTCGCCTTGGCGGCCTTCTCAAGCACTTCTTCGCGCTCGGCCTGACGCTGTGGGGAAAGGTTATCGATCTTTTCGCTCATCATGCCTCTTTCATAGTTGGGAAAATTTTGGGTCTGCCCTGGCGGGCCACAAGAATCGTGAGACTAAATTGGCAGCTGCTGGCGCCGGGGCGGCTGTCGGTTTGCGTAATAGGAGAGGTAATCGGTGTGGATCACGGGGCGCTGCGCGTCGCCCGGAAGGTCCGAGGTGTGGCGCCCCAGCATCGGGCCCAGGTCGGTGGCGTCGTAGTTGACCTCGCCGCGGCCGAAGATCTTGCCGTCGCCGTCCACGAGGTCCACGATGTCGCCGCGGTGAAAGTCACCCATGACCTGGGTGACGCCGACAGCCAGGAGGGACTTGTTGCCGTCGACCACGGCTTGCTTGGCGCCGTCGTCGAGTTGCAGTGCGCCGCGGGACTCGGCGGCGTAAAGCACCCAGAACTTCCAGGCGGACAGGCGATCTTCCTCCGGCCAGAAGCAGGTGCCCACCGATGCACTTTCCAGGGCGGGGGCGATATTTTCGGTGGAAGTCAGCAGCACCGGCACTCCCGCCCGGGAGGCCAGGCGGGCAGCGGTGACCTTCGCGGCCATGCCGCCGGTGCCGAGGCGGCCACCGTCGCCAGCGGCAACACCCGAGAGATCATTGCTGCTACGCACCTCGGAAACGAACTGCGCGTCCGGCTCGTTCGGATTGCGGTCGTAGAGACCGTCGACATCGGAGAGCAGGATGAGAGCATCCGCGAAAACGAGGTGGGAGACGATGGCGGCGAGGCGGTCGTTATCGCCGAAGCGCATCTCAGAGGTCGCGACCGTATCGTTCTCGTTGACGATCGGCACGGCGGAGAGCTGGCGCAGGCGGTCGATGGTGCGCTGCGCATTGCGGGCGCGGTCGCGGCGGCCGGCATCGGCGGCGGTCAGGAGGACCTGGCCGATGGTGCGGCCGTAGCGGGCGAAGCTCCTCCCCCACTCCTGAGCGAGCAGCACCTGGCCCACCGAGGCGGCAGCCTGCTTGGTGGCCAGGTCACTGGGGCGCTGGCGCAGGCCGAGCGGGTCCATACCCGAGGCGACTGCACCGGAGGAGACGACGATGAGGTCCGTGTCATCCGACATACGAGCTTCGAGAGCATCGGCGATGGTGTCGATGCGCGCAGGATCCACGCGGCCGGATTCGTCGGTCAGGGAGGAGGATCCGATTTTCACCACCAGCCGTTTGGCATTGGCGATGCGATGGCGCACGGTACCGGGTTCCGGCATCGTGGTGGCATCTAGCTGCTGTGTGGGCATTGAATTTTCGTTGCTCGCTGCAGACATGCCCACCAGTATGCCAAATTACTTATGAATATTGAGGCTTTTGAGTTATCTAAACGTTATCTAATTCGCTACTCAGCGCCCGCCTAGCCCTGCCAGCGCTCGGTATCCGCGACCTCGCCATCGCCGTAATCGTATTCGTCGATCAGGCCGCGTCGTGCCTGGGAGGCACGCTTACGCTGCTCCGCAGTCACACGGTCCGTCTGCTCCAGGCGGCGGTCCTTGCCACGGCCGTATGCCGGGGTCTGATCCACACCCGCCACAGTCTGCGGGTCCCACTCGAAGGTGATCCCACCGATGGTGACCTCGGAACCGTCCACCGCACCGGCCTGCCACAGCGCCTCCTCAACACCGGCCTTAGCCAGGCGGTCGGCGAGGAAGCCGATAGCCTCGTCGTTCTCGAAATCAGTCTGCAGGATCCAGCGGTCAATCTTCTGCCCCGTGACGACGAACGCGCCCGGGTTGTGCTTATCCTCGTGGACCTCGAAGTCGGCGAAACGGCCCTTGCGCTTCGGCCCCACCGACTGCGGACGAATAACCTGCTGCGGCTCTGGGGTGTCTTCAACCGTCTTGCGGTGCTCCCGGACGATGTCCATCAGGGCGAAGCGCAGCTCATTAAGTCCGGTGCGCGCGACCGTGGAGATGCGGAAGATCGGCCAGCCGAACTTCTTCAGCTCCTCTTCCTGCAGGTTCGCCATGTCCTCGGCGTCCGGCACGTCCATCTTGTTCAGGATGATGACGCGGGGACGTTCCCGCAGGTCACCCAGCCCGGCATCGGCACTGAGTTCACTCTGGTAGCTATCCAATTCGTGCTCAAGGGCGCGGATATCGTCCAGCGGATTGCGCTCGGATTCCAGTGCAGCTGCGTCCACCACATGCGCCAGGACGGCGGTGCGCTCGATGTGACGCAAGAAGTCCAGGCCGAGGCCGCGACCCTCGCTGGCCCCGGGGATAAGACCCGGGACGTCGGCGATGGTGAAAGTATCGTGATCCACGCTGACCACGCCAAGGTTCGGTGCGAGCGTGGTGAAGGGATAGTCCGCGATCTTGGGCTTGGCCGCGGAAAGCACGGAAATCAGGGAGGACTTGCCTGCCGAGGGGAAGCCCACAAGACCGACGTCGGCCATCGACTTCAGCTCAAGGGTGACATCCTTCTGCTCGCCGGGCTCGCCCAGCAGTGCAAAGCCCGGGGCCTTACGCGTTTTGGAGGCCAACGAGGCGTTACCCAGCCCGCCGAAGCCTCCCTGGGCGACGATGACCTTCTGCCCGGGGCTGACGAGGTCGGCAAGCACCTCGCCGTCTTCGTCGATGACGACGGTTCCCGGCGGGACATGGAGGGTCAGGTCCTTGCCGCGGGCACCGTGCCGGTCGTCGCCGGCGCCGTTGTTGCCGCGCTCGGCGCGCACGTGCGGGGAGAAACGGAAGTCCAGCAGGGTGTGCACCTGGGGGTCAACTTCGAGGATGATGTCCCCACCGTGGCCGCCGTTGCCGCCGTCCGGCCCGCCCAGGGGCATGAACTTCTCGCGGCGCACAGAGTTACAGCCATTGCCGCCATCGCCGGCTTTGAGGTGCAGAACGACCCGGTCAACGAATTGCGACATGGTTGTAAGTCCTTCCTTCGATCGGATTCAAATTTTAGCGAATAATGCAAAGAAGCTCCCGCCCTCGCCCCGGTGGGGCGGAAAATGCGGGAGCTTCGTGCTCGTGAGGTTGTTAAAACCGCGGGCTTTACGCCTCGACGGCCTCGTCCTCCACGATGTTCACCAGGCGACGGTTGCGCTTGGTGGAGAACTGGACGGCGCCAGCCTTCAGTGCGAACAGCGTGTCATCGCCGCCGCGACCAACGTTCACACCTGGGTGGAACTTGGTGCCACGCTGACGGATGAGGATCTCGCCCGCCTTGACCTGCTGGCCGCCGAAGCGCTTAACACCGAGACGCTTTGCCTCGGAGTCGCGACCGTTACTGGAGCTAGAAGCACCCTTCTTAGTTGCCATGAGTCTCCCTCCTCGGGAAGAAGTAAGAGCACCCGCGCACTCAGCACGGACGCGTCTCGGTTATTACTTGATGCCGGTGATCTTCAGCACGGTCAGGGCCTGACGGTGGCCCCAGCGGCGCTTGTATCCGGTCTTGTTCTTGTAGTGCATTCCGCGGATCTTCGGGCCACGAACGTGCTCGACGATCTCTGCGTTCACGGCGACGTTTTCCAGCTTGTCGCCGGAGGTCAGATCCGCGCCATCGACGACGAGAACCGGGGTGAGAGCCACGGCGGAACCTGGCTCACCCTCGATCTTCTCGACCTTGACGAGGTCACCTTCGGCAACCTTGTACTGCTTGCCGCCGGTCTTGACGATCGCGTACATGGTAGGGCTACCCCTTATAAATCTCTTCGACTCAGGCAGCTCTCGACGACGATCCCACGTGCGACGCGAGCATCCTGACTGGACAATATGCAAAATTAAGTGTGTTCATTTCGGCATAGCAAGCCGGGCCCGATTAGGGGCAATGAACAGCGACTGCTCAATACTACCCAGCAGGGGCCAGAAAACCAAAATCTTTTTCCAGTCCATCGCAGGTAGCGCCCGGCCGAACCACCAGGCCGTTAAGGGTGGGGCTCAAGTGACGAACCCGCCGTGGGTCTCTTCCCCGCCCGCGGTCAATGAAGCACGCAACGGTCGCTCAGACATGACCGCGGGCTGAGCGCTCACCCGTGAAGTGAGCGTGCAGCCCTGGGTCTAGCGCCGCGGATTGCTGCGCACCACCCGGCGACGACGGCCCCGAGACTCGCTCTGCGCCGGCTGCTCGGCCTTCCCGGCGTTCCGGCTCTCCCGCTTCGGCTCCTCCTTGGCCTGGTTGGCCTCGGGCTGAGCGCCGAAGTCCTCCGGCTGCGGACGGTGGTCCGACACGGAATTGCCGCGAGTGCGGCGGCGACGGCGTGGCGAGTTCTCGAACTCCTTGACCGCCTCCTCATAGGTGTTGGCACCGTACTTCCCAGCACCCCGAGTAGCAGAGCGCCGCGTTCCGCTGGAGCGGCGATCGCCCGCCGAACCTTGCTCCTGCCCGGAGAGCTGCTGCCCGCTCGCCTTTTCACCGCGGGAATTTTGCCCGACTGTCTGGCGCGTGCCGGACTGTCGAACGGCCGACCTCGAGCGGACCACGCGACGGCCACGGCGGCGCGACCCCTGGGAGCCACGCTCGGACTTCTGTTGCTCGCCCCGCTGCTTAGAACCGCGGTCCTCGCGGGAAGAAATTTTCAGCTCCGGGGCATCCGCATTCGCCGCAGACTGTCGTTGGGCGGCACTACCCCGCTGCGGACTAGGTGTCGTGCGCCGCACGATGCGGCGAACGACCCGGCGAGGAGCGCGCTCCTGGCCGGACTGGCTAGCCTCGCCCGATCGGTCGGCGGGCTGCTTCTTCTCCGCGGACCCCTGCGCGTTGCGGGCGGTGGCGTCCTTCACGGAGGAGCTGGTGCGGCGCTGAACGGAACGGCGACCGCCCCGGCGCGACGTCCTCGTCTCCTGGTTCTGCTCCCCGCCGGAATCTGCAGCGGACTCAGCACCCGCCTGCGAATCCTGGCGGTGCTTGCCGGAGCGGCGTTGCTGCCCCTCGGAGTTGCGGTGGTCCTGAGAGTCCTCGCGCCCCTTGCCATTGGAGACCTTGGACTTGGATCCCTTGTCCTCGTCGCGCGTCGCGTCCTTGCCGCGCTGGTCACGCCGCTCGTCACGGCCGTGGTTCTTGGACCCCTGGTCTCCGCGTCCGTCCTGACGACGCTCCGTGCCCTGACCATTACGCTGCTCCTTTGAGCTCCGCTCATCGCTCCCGCGACCATTGCCACGGGAGGAACGGCGGCGACGCTCCGGCTCCTCGCTAAAGTCTTGCTCGACCGGGTCGGGATGCACGATCACGCCACGGCCGTCGCAGCACTCACAGGTGGTGGAGAAGGTTTCCAGCAGGCCAGCACCCAGGCGCTTGCGGGTGATCTGCACCAGGCCCAACGAGGTAACCTCGCTGACCTTGTGGTGGGTGCGGTCGCGGCCCAGGTACTCGATGAGGCGGCGCAGCACCAGGTCCTGGTTCTCCTCCAGCACCATGTCAATGAAGTCGACGACGATCATGCCGCCGATATCGCGCAGCCGCATCTGGCGCACGATCTCTTCGGCGGCCTCGAGGTTGTTCTCGGTGACTGTTTCCTCGAGGTTGCCGCCGGATCCCACGAAGGAGCCGGTGTTGACGTCAATGACGGTCATCGCCTCGGTGTGGTCGATGACCAGGTGGCCACCGGAGGGCAGCCAGACCTTCCTGCTCAGCGCCTTGGCGAGCTGGTCGTCGAGACGGTGCGCGGCGAAAACATCCTCGTCGGCGTGCTGCTCGGGGTGCCACTTGTCCACCCGATCCATCAGCTCCGGGGCCATGCGGCCCATGTAGTCGCGGACCATGCGCCAGGACTTATCGCCCTCGACGAGCAGCTCGGAGAAGTCCTCGTTGAAAAGGTCGCGGATGACCGTGATCAGCATGTTTGGCTCTTCGTAGAGCGTCACCGGCTTCGCACCCTTGGACTTACGCTCCTTAGCCTCGGTCTTCTCGATGTTCAGCCACTGCTTGTGGAGGCGGTTGACGTCCTCCTCGATGAGCTCTTCGGCCACGTTTTCCGCGGCGGTGCGGATGATCGCGCCACCCTGGCCCGGCACGACGCGCTGCAGGATTTCCTTCAGGCGCTTGCGCTCGGCCTCCGGCAGCTTGCGGGAGATGCCTGCGGTGGTACCGCCCGGGAAGTACACGAGGTAGCGGCCTGCGAAGCTGATGCGGTTGGTCAGTCGGGCGCCCTTGTGGCCGACCGGATCCTTGATGACCTGGACCATGACCTGGTCGCCGGAGCGCAGCGCCTGGTCGATGCGGCGGGACTTGGAGTGCAGGTGCGGGGAATGCCAGTTAACCTCGCTGGCGTAGAGCACCGCGTTGCGGCCGGTGCCGATATCGATGAAGGCTGCCTCCATGGAGGCCAGGACGTTCTGCACCCGGCCCAGGTAGATATTGCCGATCATCGACTGCTGGGTGTCGCTGGTGACGAAGTGCTCGACCAGCTGGCCATCCTCAACGACGCCCACCTGGGTCGTCAGGCCGGTGTGGTCGTGGCGCTCGGCGTCGCGCACCATCATCTGGCGATGCACGGATTCCCGGCGCGCGAGGAACTCGGAGCGGCTGATGGCCTTGTGACGACCGCGCTCGCGGTTTTCCTCACGCCAGCGACGCTTGGATTCCAGGCGGGTGGAGCCCTTCAGGCGCACCGGCTCGTCGACGATGTCCGCCTCCTCGCGCTCGCCCGGGTGCAGCTGGTCGGCGGTGATGTCCTCCTCGGTTGCGGTCTGCGGCTCTGGCTTGGGCTTCTGCGCCTTCTGTTTTTTCTTCTTGGGCGCTGCCTTCTTAGCCTCGGCCCTCTTCGAGGGCGCCTGCTGCTTGGACCCCTCGTCCGACGGCTCCGCCTTCGCCTCTGCCGAGTCCTGCTGGGTGGCACGGCTGCCCACGCGGCGAACGATTCGGCGCACGCGGCGGCGAGTGGGCTGCGGAGTCGCCTCGCTCGTCGAAGCCTGGTTCTCTGGGGTGTTGACTGCCGGGGAGTCAGTCTGAGCGGGCGACTCCTCTGCGCGCTGGGACTGCTGCGCCTTTGTTTCCTCGGCCTTCTTCGCTTCCGCCTTCTCGTTGGCGGCACGCTTGGTGCTCGGCTTCTTCCCAGCGGCCTTCTTGTCAGCCTGCTGCGTACTCTTTTGGGCGCGCTTGCGGGCGCCCTTCTTAGGCTCAGCCTTCTTCTGCTGCTCCTGCTGTTCAGCGGTCTCTGGGGCGACGTCCTGCTCCGGAGTCTCCTGCGTGGGCGCAGCCTTCGCCGTCGCAGCCTTCTTCGCGGTCTTCTTCGCAGCCGTCTTCTTGGCGGTTGCCTTCTTAGCGGTGGTCTGCTTGGCCCCTGCCTTCTTGGCAGTGCTCTTCTTAGCCCCGGCTTTCTCGTCAGCGGGCTCCGCTGCGTCAGTCTTGCGCTTCGCCGCTGGCTGTTCAGGCTGGGTTACTCCTCCCCCGGCAGCCAGGCGAGAGACCACATCGGTGGCCTCCTCGTTCGACAGCGTCGAGGAGGCCACCTTACCGGCGATCCCGTACTCTCCCAGCACGGTGAGGAACTCCTTGCTGGTGATCCCCAGTGCCTTGGCGACCGAGTGCACGCGCACCCGGCGGCCGAAACTTTCAGTATTAATTTTTCCGGCCGATTCAATCAGCGCTGGTTCCGGCGTAAAAGCCACGTTTCTCCTTGAAAAATTTTCTCGCGCTAGCTGGCGGCGTCCTTAAGAAAAAGATCAAGAACAGCAGCGGACCCGTGGAAACGACGGGCGCCGCGCCAGCCAGGCGCTCGAGCACCACCGGGCCGGGTGCCTCGAAGAAGACCTGGCGATGGGGATGTGCTCGCAAACGATGTTTAAGTGTGATGGATTAGCCCTGACCTGACCGCATCGTCGTTGTGGGTGATGGTGAAGGAAAATCCTGTCCCCCATCTTGTCATAACTTCCCCCGCTATGAGGGAGCCGGCATCGCGAGAGGTCGTGTCTGGGGAGGTTGCTACGCTGATGGAATGTTTCAGATCAGCGAAAAGCAGCTTCGAGAGCACTACGCGAAGCATCAGCCTTCCACGGTGCTCGGGTGGACCCTCGGCGTTGCCTGGACTCTCGTCGTCATCGCTTGTTCCGCCCTGCCACATGTGTGGATGGGATTCGTGGCGATCGCCTTCCTGCTGGGTCTGATGGTCTTCGGCTACATGAAGTTCTTCAACCGGCATGGCTACCGCGGCAACGACTACGATCCCCTCAAGCCGGATGTGAAGCTGCAGCGGAGCGAGTTCAGCTGGCGCGAAGTGCTGCGCTTCGTTGTCCCTTATTCCGCGGCCTACGTGGCGCTGAGCATCGCGCAGTCCACGGCACCGTGGGTGGTCGTTATTCCGGTAGCGATCGCCACCGGTCTGGGGATGGTGTGGTACTTCACTTCAGGGGTGCACCAGCCGACTCATTACGCGGCTCCACCGCAACTCTTCGGCGATGCGGGCGATGATTCCGCGCCGGGTGGGTCTGGCCAGGTCTTCGAGGGAGCGAACGGCATCGTGGCCTTCATGCATGCCGATGAGCTCGTGCCCGGCATCTATCAGCGTCTGGAAAGCGAACTCGTGGCGGAGCTGGTCGCGGGCGGGGCTGTCGAGCACGAGGTCAAGGCCGCTCTCAACGAGGCCGATGCGCACGGGCAGGTGGTACGGATCCGCGAGATGCGCCACCGCGGGAGCACCGACCAGTGGCTGACGCTGACCGAGGAGGCGAGCCAGGAGTTTCAGGACAGCGTCCGCGCGGCCCGTGGTCTAGCGAGCCAGTAGCGGCGCCACTGACCTGCGGCATAAGAAAACGTCCCGGCGAACTCACATGGGCTTGCCGGGACGTTGTGCTGTGAAAGGTATTACAGGTTCGGGAACCAGATAGCGATCTCGCGCTCAGCGGACTCCGGGGAGTCGGAGCCGTGGACAACGTTCTCGCCGACGGTCAGTGCGAAGTCGCCACGGATGGTGCCCGGGGTGGCCGCCTCGACCGGGTGGGTGCCACCAGCCAGCTGACGCCAAGCAGCGATAGCGGACTCGCCCTCGACGATGCCGGCGATCAGTGGTGCGGAGGTGATGAAGTCCACGAGCTCGCCGAAGAACGGCTTGTCCTTGTGCTCCTCGTAGTGCTTCTCTGCGGTTGCGCGGTCTGCGGTGCGCAGGTCCATCTCGACGAGCTTCAGGCCCTTGCGCTCGATGCGAGAGATGATCTCTCCGACATGGCCGTTCTTAACGCCGTCCGGCTTAATGAGAATGAGAGTGCGTTCAGTCATGGTTCCTAAGGATAGCGAATCCTTAAGCCCCTCGCCCACCCTGAACCTCCCGTTGCCCCCATGCGTTTTGAGCTCTTGCGCTAGTGCAACGCAAATAGCGAAATAATTTTGATCACAGACACTACCATCGGTGAGACATAGGTCACACAACTCTGAAGGAGGCGGGCATGGCCCCCAAGATCTACACCAGCCCATACCCCAGTTTGGACTACCCCAACACCGACGTTTTCGACCTCATCTTCGGTGACCTCGACGAAGAAGAAACAGCACTACCCGCCATCACCGAACTCTCCACTGGATCGACGGCCACCTACGGCGAGCTCAAAGAATTCTCCGAGACCATCGCCGCTGAACTCGCGTCTCGAAACATCGGCGAGGGTGACGTGGTCACCCTCCAGGTGCCCAACTCCATCAACTTCGCCGCCAGCCTGCTTGGCATTCTGCGGGCGGGCGCCATCGTCAACCCGATCGGCATGCTCATGAACCAGGCAGACGTGGAACACATCGTCGAGGCTGCCGGAGCCAAGTTGTTCATCGGCCCGACCAACATGGAGCAGCTCCCGCAGATTTTCTCCATGGAGCTCGCAGCCCTGCAGGACGCCCCGAAACCAGCTCCAGAGGTCACCATCGACCCTAACTCGGTTGCCGCTGTCCCATTCTCTTCCGGCACCACCGGGTTGCCGAAGGGCGTGCAGTTGACCCATCGCAACCTCACCAGCAACTTGATGCACGTCCAGGAAATGATTGAGCGTTCCGGAATTGAAGCGCGCACAAACACCCTGAGTGTGCTGCCCTTCTCCCATATCTACGGCTTGACGGTTCTGCTTCTCGGCCCGCTGCTACACCGCCACCACATCTTCACCATGCCGAAATTCGACATCGAGCCGTTTCTGCGTGCCCACGCTGAACGCGCGATCGAATTCACGTTCATCGCCCCTCCGATGGCCATCGCGATGGCCAAAGCCCCGGAAATCGACCCGGCATGGTTTTCTGCTTCCAAGCTCATGGTTTCCTCCGCGGCGCCGATCGACGCTCCGATTATGCGTGCGGTCGAAGAACGCCTCGACACAAAGGTCGTGCAGGGATGGGGCATGACTGAGGCCTCACCGCTGGTCGCCCTTAACCTCCATGGCGACGCCGATCACTCAAGCGTCGGTAAGCCAGTGGCAGACACAGAAATCCGCCTGGTGGATATCGACACCCTTGAAGACGTTCCCGAGGGCGAGGCCGGCGAAGTTCTCGTGCGCGGCCCGCAGGTAATGAAGGGCTACTTAAACAACGAGCAAGCCAACGCCGAAACTCTCATCGAAGGCGGTTGGCTGCGTACCGGCGACATCGCCCACTTCGAAGAAGATGGCGGGCTGCGCATCGTTGACCGCGCCAAGGAAGTAATTAAGTACAAGGGCTATCAAGTCGCGCCGGCCGAGTTGGAAAGCCTTCTGCTTTCCCACCCGGATATCGCAGACGTCGGTGTCGTCGGCGCTGAGCGCAATGGCCTGGAGATCCCGCGCGCATTCGTCGTAACTCGTGAGGGCTCCGAGCTGGGGGCACAGGAGCTCATGGGCTGGGTCGCCGACCGCGTGACCCCATACAAGAAGATCCGCGCCGTGGAGTTCGTTGATGCCATCCCGAAAAACGCAACCGGCAAGATCCTGCGCCGCGAGCTGGCGAAGGTCCCCTTCGAGAGCTAGCAGGCCCGCGCTGCACACGGCATAAAAGCCTAAGCCTCCCCGACCCGCCCGACGTTGGGCTGGTGGGGAGGCTTCGCGCTCGCGGAGGAAGCTAGACGTGCTGGCTCGGCAGCAGGCCGCGCCGCATGCGCTCCTGGACCACCTTGCGAAGGTGGTAGATGTACCACCACACGCCGATGAAGATCAGGGCCATCACACCGATCACCAGGTTGGCGAAGACCCCGATCAGAGCCAGGATCTGCAAGCCCCAGTTAATCTTGTCCGCCGCCTCAGCCTTCTGCATGAAGGCCGCCGCAAACATCAGCACCGCCACGGCTAGGACGTAGCCGAACTGCAACCAGACCGGGCCCAGCCCCGAATCCACGCGGCCGACCACGGTCAGCCCCAGCAACATGACGATCCCCTCCAGGATCAGGGTGCCAGCCATGACTCCACGAATTCCCTTCATCGGGTCATTAGCTGGGGCATGTCCGGGGCCGAGAGGGCCCATCTCCAGTTCTTCAGCCGGCTTGCGCGCCATCTGCTTCCACTCCTCCTGTGTACTCGAGCGTTCTACTCGGGCTTCTTGGCGAACAGCGTTCGCGCCTCACCTGCGGTGACCACCGAGCCGGTAATCAGCACTCCGGCCCCGGCTAGCATGCCATCGCTATCGTCCTCAGCCAACTGGATGGCGGTCTCCACCGCGGTCGGCAGCTGCTCGGCAACGTGGACCCGTTCCTCCCCGAAGGCATCCCGGGCATATTCGGCGAGCACATCCACCGGCAGAGCGCGCGGGGACTGCACCTCCGTGATGACGACGTCGTCGAGGACAGGCTCGAGCGCGGCGAGGATGCCGCGGGCGTCCTTGTCCCCCAGCACCCCGACCACGCCGATGAGGCGGCGGAAGTCGAAGTCCCGGTCCACGGCCTTGGCCAAGGCTGCCGCACCGTGCGGGTTGTGGGAGGCGTCGATGAACACGCTAGGAGTGGCACGCACGCGCTCCAGCCGACCGGGGGATGCCACGGTGGCGAAGCCCTCGCGCACCTTGTCAACGTCCAGCTGGCGGTCGCCGCCAGCCCCGAAGAATGCCTCCACCGCGGCCAGGGCGGTTGCGGCGTTGCGGGCCTGGTGCTCGCCGGACAGCGGCAGGAAGATGTCGTCATAGGTCCCGGCCAGCCCCTTGATCGTCAGACGCTGGCCACCGACCGCGACGGTGGATTCCACGGCACCGAACTCGGCTCCGGCGCGAGCAACCGCGGCGTCGACCTCAACCGCACGCTCCAGCAGCACGCGCATCGCCTCGGGCTCCTGCTCGGAGATGATCGCGATATTCTCCGGCGGCGTGAGCAGATCCTCGCGGTCCCAGCGGGACTTGATGATGCCCGCCTTCTCGCCAGCGATCTCGGTGAGGGTATCGCCGAGGAAGTCCGTGTGGTCCATACCGATGGGTGTGATCACGGAGACGTCGGAGTTCACGACATTCGTCGCGTCCCAGGTTCCGCCCATGCCGGTTTCGATGACGGCCACGTCCACCGGGGCATCCGCAAAAGCGCTGTACGCGAGGGCGACCAGCACCTCGAACTTGCTCATCTGCGGGCCGCCCTCGGCGGTGGACTTCGCATCCACCATCTCCACCATCGGCTGGATCTCCCGCCACATGCGGATGTAATCCTGCGGGTGGATCGGCTCACCATCAACGGCGATACGCTCGGTGACCAGCTGCAGGTGCGGGGAGGTCGTGCGCCCCGTGCGACGGTGGAATGCCCGCAGCAAGGACTCGATCATCCGTACCACGGAGGTCTTTCCGTTGGTGCCTGCGACCTGGATTGTGGCAAAGGAGCGCTCCGGGTTGCCCAGCAGGTCCATGAGCATCTCGATGCGTTCCAGGGAGGGGTCGATCTTCGTCTCCGGCCAGCGCTGATTCAGCTCGGCTTCGACCGCGGCGAGGTCTGCCAGATCCTCCTCGGTGATGGGCCGAGGTGGCAGCGCATCGTCGCCGCTTAGCTGACCATCCTCCTCACCGGGCTTCGTGCCGGCGGCGTCGATAGGAAGCGCCAAGCCGTGCTCGTCGAGGCGCACTCCCCCGACGGCGGACGCGGCAACGGCCTCCTCCTGGCCGGTCAGCTCAACCGCACCGGTGTCCCCGGCCTGGCCTTGGCCCTGGTCCTCGCCCGGCGCGGTGTTCAAGTCACGATCCGTCGAATCGGTCATTTCTTTGGCAGCCCCTCCAGACGGCGGGTGATGCGGTCAAACTCCTCCTGGGCCACGACCTGGCGTTCCTTAATATCCGCCACGACGTGCTCCGGAGCCTTGTTCAAGAAGTTCTCGTTGCTGAGCTTCTTCGCTGCGTTATCCAGCTCCTTCTGAGCGTTGGCGAGATCCTTTTCCAGGCGCTTGCGCTCGGCCTCAATATCCACGGCGTCGGAGGTATCCAGTTCGACGGTGATCGTGGCCTGGCTGAGGCGCAGCTCAATGGAGGCGGTGGTCTCCCAGTCATCCCCCGGCTCCTCAAGTCGGGCCAGGGAGCGGATGGCTGCCTCTTCTTCCTCGAGGTCGACGGCAGCGAAATCCAGGCGGCCCGGGACACGCTGCTTCGGCTTGACACCCTGGTCCGCCCGGAAGCGACGCAGCTCGGTGACCAGCTTCTCCAAGTCAGCCATGCGGCGGGCGGCGAGCTCGTCTGACTCGGCGCCGTTATTGGTCATGGACTGGTCCGGCCACTCAGCGATGACCAGCGACTCCGGGTAGCCCTCGACGTCCTTGGTCAGCGCGGTCCACAGGGTCTCCGTGACGAAAGGCATCGCCGGGTGCAGCAGGCGCAGCACCGCGTCGAGGACGCGGCCGAGCACCACCTGGGTGTTCACGCCACGGGCGTACTCCTCCTCAGTGGCGGACTCCCAGTCGCGCGGGATCTGTACCTTCGCGATTTCCAGGTACCAGTCGCAGAACTCGCCCCAGGCAAACTTGTAGAGGTTCTCATTAGCCAGGGAGAACTCATAGCGCTCCAGGGCATCGTCGACGAGGGCGCGGGTGGCCTCCAGTCGGTCGAGAATCCAGCGATCCGCGTCGGTCAGCTCCTCGCGCGGCGGCAGCTCGCCGATCTGGGCACCGTTCATGAGCGCGAACTTGGTGGCGTTGTAGAGCTTCGTCGCGAAGTTACGGGAAGACTGCGCGGAGTGCTCGCCGACCGGCAGGTCCGCACCAGGGTTGGCGCCACGGGCCAGGGTGAAGCGCAGCGCGTCAGCGCCGTAATCGCGCACCCAGTCCATCGGGTCGATGCCGTTGCCCAGGGACTTGGACATCTTGCGACCGTGCTCATCACGGACGAGGCCGTGGAGGAAGACATCCTTGAATGGCACCTGCGGGCGCCCATCGCGGGCAGCCGGGTCCTCACCATTGGCCTTACCGTGCAGCGGGGAGCCCTCGAGAGTGTCCGCGAAGGTGGCGAACATCATCATGCGAGCAACCCAGAAGAACAGGATGTCGTAGCCGGTGACCAGCACGGAGGTTGGGTAGAACTTCTGCAGGTCCGGGGTGTTCTCCGGCCAACCCATCGTGGAGAACGGCCACAGGGCGGAGCTGAACCAGGTGTCCAGCACGTCCTCGTCCTGGTACCACCCCTCTCCGGTCGGTGGCTCGTCATCCGGGCCGCAGCACACGACCTCGCCTTCCGGTCCGTACCAGATCGGGATGCGGTGGCCCCACCACAGCTGTCGGGAGATGCACCAGTCGTGCATGTCGTCGACCCAGTCGAACCAGCGCGGCTCCTGGGAGGCGGGGTGGATGACGGTGTCGCCCTCACGGACCGCGTCCCCGGACATCTTGGCGAGCTCGTCGACCTTGACCCACCACTGCTCGGACAGGCGCGGCTCGATGGCCTCCTTGGAGCGCTCGGAGTGGCCCACGGAGTGGACGTAGGGGTGGATGCGCTTGAGGACGCGGCCCTGCTCCTCCAGCGCCAGCCGGATCTGCTCACGGGCCTCGAAACGGTCCAGGCCGTCGAACCGGGTACCGGTGTTCGCGATGTGGCCGGTCTCGTCGATCACCTCGGGCATCTCGAGGTTGTGGCGCTGACCCATGGCGAAGTCGTTCGGGTCGTGGGCCGGGGTGATCTTCACCATGCCTGTGCCGAACTCGGGGTCGACGTAGTCGTCGGCGATGACGACCATGCTGCGTCCCTCGATGAACGGGTGCGGGAGGGTGGTGCCGACGAGGTCCTTGTAGCGCTCGTCGTCCGGGTGGACGGCGACCGCGGTGTCCCCGAGCATCGTCTCGGCGCGGGTGGTGGCGACGACGAGGCTGTCCTCGCCCTCGCCGTACTTCATCGAGACGAGTTCGCCGTCGTCGTCGCTGTACTCGACCTCGATGTCGGAGATGGCCGTCAAGAAT
>JBHWRM010000106.1:0-3116 GCA_043426695.1 Corynebacterium sp.
TTGAGGATCTCCTCCCGGGTCTCCGGGCCGGTGCCCTCTGCTCCAGCAGCCCTGCCCGACTCATCGCCCGGCTGGACGCCGAAGTGCCGCGCGCTTTTTGCCAGCGCACTCAGCCCCTGCCGGATCTCGGCGCGGGAGAAGAAGCCCTCCCCGCCCTTGACCTGGTACGGGATCCCGGCTTCCTCCAGGGCATACTCGAGTGCACCTGCCTGGGCGTTAATTCGGTACAGCACCGCGATCTCCGCGGGCTGCACGCCCTGTTTGATGAGCTGGGCAATCTTCTCCGCTACCCCCTTGGCCTCTGCGGCTTCATCGGGGAATTCCACGAACTCCGGCTCCGGGCCGTCGGGGCGCTGCCCCTCCAGCTTCAGCCGGGTCCCAGCGGCCCGGCCCTTGGCCTTGCCGATCACCTCGTTGGCTAGCTGCACCACCTGCGGGGTGGAGCGGTAGTCCCGGTGCAGGCGCACGGTCGTAGCCTCGGGGAACTTCGTGGTGAAGTCCAGCAGATAGCTGGGGCTGGCTCCGTTAAAGGAGTAAATGGTCTGGTTGGCGTCGCCCACGACCGTGAGGTCGTCGCGCTCGCCGAGCCAGGCATCAAGCAGGCGCTGCTGCAGCGGGGTGACGTCCTGATACTCGTCGACAACGAAGGTGCGGTACTGGGAGCGGAACTCCTCGGCGATACCGACGTTGGACTCGATGGCGGCGGCCATATTCAGCAGCAGGTCGTCGAAGTCCAGCAGCATGCCTTCGGGCATGACCTTGAGCTGCTCGTAGTTCTTAAACACCTTGATGAACTGCTCGGGGCTCACGGGGCAGTCGCGGCGCTCCGGCACCATGACCTTCGGGTAGTCCTCCGCGACGACGAGGGAGGATTTACACCACTCCACCTCCCCGATCAGGTCCTTGAGCAGCGTGGTGGTGGGTTCCAGGCCAGCGCGACGGGCGGCACGGGACATGAGCGGGAACTTGGAGTCTACGAGCTTCCACGGCAGGTCGCCGGCGTATTTCGGCCAGAAGTAACCGAGCTGGCGCATGGCGGAGGCGTGGAAGGTGCGGGCTTGGACGCGCGCGACGTTCATCATCGCGAGGCGTTCCCGCATCTCGGAGGCGGCCCGGGAGGTGAAGGTCACGGCCAGCACCTGGTCGGGGTTAACGAAGCCACCATCCACGAGGTGGGCAATGCGGTGGGTGATGGTGCGGGTCTTGCCGGTACCCGCGCCCGCGATGATCGCGACCGGCCCGCGGGGGGCGGTTGCTGCGCGTAGTTGTTCCGGATCCAGGTGGTCCCTGGTCTCCAATTACTCTCCCTCCTCGAGGTTGCCCATGCCGCGGACATAAAGGATGCGGTCTCCCGGTTCGACGGTCTCGGCTTCGGCGGAGTCGATGCGGTACAGCGCACCGGAACGGACGATGCCGAGCACGATGTCCTCCAGCACGCGCGGGTTGCCGCCGACCTCTTCTTCCTTGGCGGGGCGTTCGGCGATTGAGAAGCCCTCGTCCGGGGAGAGCAGGTCCTCCATCATTTCGGTCACGGATGGGGTGACGGTCGCCAGTCCCATGAGGCGGCCGGCGGTCTCACTGGACACCACCACGGAGTCCGCGCCGGATTGGCGCAGCAGGTGGGAGTTATCGGATTCACGCACGCTGGCGATGATGGTGGCCGAAGGCGCGATCTCTCGGACGGAGAGGGTGACCAGCACGGCGGTGTCGTCCTGGTTCGGGGCGACGACGACGGCCCGGGCGCGGTTCACGCCAGCGAGTTTCAGCACGTCGGAGCGAGTCGCCGAACCATGGACGGTGACCAATCCCTGGGCATTGGCGAGGTCGAGCGCTTCCCGGTCAAGGTCCACGACCACGATCTGGGATGGGGAGACGCCGTCGGCGAGGAGGGCTGCCACGGCAGACCGGCCCTTCGTGCCGTAGCCGATGACGATGGTGTGGTTACGCATTCTTTTCCTCCAGCGGCGGATCATGAAGGTTTGGCGGGATTCCTTCGTCAGCACGGTCAGCGTCGTGCCGACCAGCAGGGCGAGGAAGACGATTCTAAGCGGGGTGACGATCAGGGCCGTGATGAGGCGTTCCTGCTGGCTGACCGGGGTGACGTCGCCGTAACCGGTGGTCGACAGGGTGATCGTCGAGTAGTACACCGCGTCGATGAAGGTTTCGATGCCGGTGTATCCCGCCCTACCCCGGTAGGTCAGCAGCGCCACCCCGAGGATGAGACCGAGGGCGTAGAGCATGCGGCGGCCGATGAGCCGCCAGGGGCTGCGGTATTCCTCCTCCGGCAGGCGGAGGATGTTGAGCAGCGCGTGCGGCGGGAGACCGTCAAGTTCGCCTTCCGTCTGGAAGCGTTCCCGCATTCTAAACCGCATGACTTCCTATCCTGAGGTGGGTTTGTGGGGTGGGTCGTGGGGTGGGACCGTGCCCTGCCCCATCAGTTATTGGGCGCCCGGCCCGTGGGTGGGCCCGCCCCTGCCCCGAGGCTCGGGGCGGGTTGTCGTGAACCATCAAATCCTAGGGCTTAGGACTTGTCCAAGCCTAGCCGGGCGATGAGTTCTTCTTCGTTCGGCAAGTCTTGCACGTAGTGGGTGTGTTGGGTGCGCACATAGAAGAACGCGGTGCGCACGTTATCCACCGGCACCTCCACACCCAGTTGGCGGCTCAGGATTTTCGCCCAGGCCAGCCGGTAGGCGGCCAGCTGGAGCTCGGCATTCTTCATATCCCGGCCGGTCGGCATCTGCCCGGTCTTCCAGTCGACGACGAGCCAGCCCGCGGCGGGGTCCTCGCCTTCGTGGAAGACGGCGTCCATGCGGCCGTTGAAGACGAAGCCGCCGATGTTGACGAGGTAGGAGCCCTCAACCGACTCCGGGGTGCGCTGCGCCCATTCGGAGCCAAGGAATTTGCTTTTCAGTTCCTCGAGCTGCGGGTCCTGGAGGGTGGCGTCGGAGGCGCCGGGCATTTCGTCCTCGTCGAAAAGCATGGCCTGGTTGTAGTGCTGCTCCACCCAGTTGTGGAAGGCCGTTCCGCGCTTGGCGTAGGGCTGGGGCTGCATCGGGATGGGGCGACGACGACGCCGTGCGAACTGTTCCGGGTCCTGGTTCATCGCGACCGCCTGG
>JBHWRM010000107.1:0-3267 GCA_043426695.1 Corynebacterium sp.
GGCGGGGGTCATCCACTCCAGGGTGGAGATGCGTTCGCGGTAGGCCTCGATGAGGTAGTTCACCAACTCGAGCATCTTCTCCTTATATTCCGGCGGGAAGTGCTCGGCGACGAACTTCTTGCCGACCTCCTCGCCGATCGCACCCTCGACCAGGCCCAGACCGCGCTTCCAGCGGGCGCGCTGCTCCGTCGAACCGCTCAGGGTGCGCCCGTAGAATTCGAAGCGCCGGTTGGTGAACTTCGCTGGCAGGTACGGCGCGCGGGAGTTCAGAACACGCCAGGTCGCCCAGAGCTTCCAATCGTCCAGCGGCACGCTGCCGGCCAGCTTCGCGACGTGCTCGATGAAGCTCGGCTGGCTCACGATCACGCGCTCGGCGGCCGCGCTACCAGCGGCGATACCGGTGGCCTCGAACCATTCCGCGAAGGGGAAGCCCGTCGGCAGATCCGCCACCGCCATCGGGTTGTGGGTCTTATCCGCATCGCGGCTGCTCACGTTATCCCAGTGCCCCTCGGCAAGCTGGGTCTCGAAGCGCAGGATCGCCTCAGCGGCCTCCGCGGCGCCCTTATCCGCATGGCTTCCCGGCAGTGCCCGTCCCTCCGCGAGGTAAAGCTCCAGCATGTCCGTCACATATTCGCGGTAAGCGGCCAGCGTTTCCTGGTGCTGTTCCTGCCGGTAGTAGGCCTCGTCCGGCAGCCCCAACCCAGATTGCATCAGGTAGGCGCGCTCGGCATCGCCCTCGGCGTCCTTAGCGACGAAGTAGCCCGCCACACCACCAACACCAGCGCGGTCCAGCGCACCCAGCGCAATGGCCAGCTCGCGAATGTCCGTGGCGGCATTGATACCGGACAGATCGGCGTCCAGCGGTGCGAGCCCGGCGGCCTCGATGCCCTCCTCATCCATAAAGGAGGAATACAGCGCGCCGATGTGGGAGTCGGCGGGCTGGGCCTCCACGATGGCGCGGACGTCCTTCTCAGACTGGTCGCGAAGCTGGTGAAAGGTGCCGTCGACCGCCCGATCTGCGGGAATCTCGTGGCTAGCCAGCCACGGTCCGTTAACGTGACGATACAGGTCCTGAGCAGGCGAAATGTCCTCGCCCACGGCGACCTCGGTGATGTTATCCGGCAGTTCCGGCTGGCTGGATGTTGTCTTCTTTTCGCTCATGTTCCCCCACTGTAGTGCGCGCTGCAGACACGGCGTTGTCTTCTCTTTTTTAGGACGTCAACCCGGCTGGCCACTGTGCTGGCCATGGGGATCAAGGTCGGTGGAGCTGGGGTGTGTCTGGGGCGGGGGCTACGATGAAAAAATGGATCGGAGACAGTTGACGGCGCCGAGCGTGCCGGTCGGAAAGGCGCGGCGAAACCGCTACGTCGCCGCGGTGGGAGCAGCAGCGGTGCTGGGGCTCGCGGCGCCAGTGGCGGTCAACGCCGCGCTCACGGCCGAGGCACCAGCGCATTACGCGGACTCTGCGGAGGCCTTCGACGAAAACCTGATGAGTTTCGCGGACTGGCCCCTGGACTTCGGGGTCCTGCGCGACTGCGCAGCACCGATCACGGAGGACGCGATGATCGCGCCGGAGTTTGTTTGCCCCTCCGCCCAAGTCGAGGTTGTGAGCATGCTCTCGGTGAAGGATCGGGCGCTGGCGGTAGACCGGGCGATCCGGGCGATTAATTTCGCGGATCTGCAAAGCATGCGACCCGTCCGGTATACGGAGACCGCACTTGAGATCGCCCCTGAGCTGAAGCAACGTACCGGGGTGGCTGAAGTCTGGGTTAGTGACTACTACGAAGTAGCTGCAGCCAGCGACGAGGACGAGGACTTCGACCCGTTTTCCGACGCCGACCTCAGCCGAATGGTCGCCTTTTACCGCGAGGACGAGGGCGGGGACGGCGAGGGTACGCTCGTCAGCGTGCAGATCACGGCCCGGGGAGTGGACAGCACGAAGGCGATGGTCAACGAGCTGCTGAAGACCGCCGAGCTGCGACCGGAGGCCGTCACCGAGGTATCCCCACAGCAGCGGGAGGGAGGCCGATGATGCTGCCGGAACCGCAACCCCAGGAGCGCGATAACGCTGCCGAATTGACCCCGAACAGGAGCTCCTTGCCACGGCTGATTCCTGAGGTGAGCTCCGCGCTCGGCGTGTCGCCGGAAGGCGTCTCGGGTCCGCGTATTCAACGGGGCGGCGTTTATATCTGCTTCATCCTGTTGGCGGTGCTCTGCACAGTACTGGCCATCCTCGCGCTGTTACTCGCGACCCCGTCGGCCCCCGGGCTGCCACTGCTGGTCGCCCTCGGCATCTCCATTGTCCTGGTTGCCGTGATCTGGTGGGGGCTCAGCCACCTGCGCTGCTATCAGGGGACGCCGTGGCGTTTGGTGGCCATGGCCCTGTGGTGGGGTGCCAGTGCCAGCAGCGTGCTCGCGGTATTCACCGCGGCGGATGCGGCGAGCGAAATTCCGGAGAAGCTCGGCCTGCCCAACCTCTCGATGGCCTTTGGCGGGGCCTGGCCGGAGGAGATTACGAAGGCGCTGGGTATTTGGATGTTGCTATGGATCGGCCGAGATTGGTGGAACCGGCCGCACCATGGCCTGCTGGCCGGCGTGTTCGTCGGCCTCGGCATGGAGGTCTACGAGAACTCGCTCTACGCACTATTCCTTGGCGTGCTGCATCCTGCCTCGGATGTAGCGGGGGCTGCTTCTGCGTATGGCATGCGGCTGCTTTTCGGTATCGGCCTGCACGCGGTATTCAGTGGGCTTGTTGGATACGGCATCGGACGGGCGCTGTGGGGGCCACGGGAGCGGAGCCGAGCATGGCGTTTTGGGCAGGTTTTCGGCTGGGGTTTTGCCGGTTTTGCGCTGCATTTCTTGTGGAATATCAGCTGGCCGGAGCCGGCCGCACTGTTCGCGATGGCGGCCGTATGGGTCGCCGGGGTCGCCGTGCTAGCCACGTGCTTCTACCGGGAGGAGAAGGCATTGCGGCAGGTCGGGGACGGTTTCGACGAGCCCTAGCGGGTGCCTCGCCCTGGGGTGCGGTGCCGTCGCGAGGCGCAAAAACATAGCCCCGCAATGGGGCCTTTGTTAATTACAGTGGTGTAAGGTGCTGGGGATTACGTGCGATACGGATGTGAAAATAGTGAAAGTTGGGTACTCTATTCCACATGCGTTCACTGCCTTGGCGCCGCACGCGCCGTACCTCGACCCCTGCACGCCTCACGGCAACTGCCCTCCTGGGCACGTCTGCCACCGTCGCCGCGCTGATGGCGAGCCACGTGA
>JBHWRM010000108.1:0-4228 GCA_043426695.1 Corynebacterium sp.
TGATCCCGGGAGGTCGCACCACCGGCGGAGAACAGAGCGATATCGATGCCCTTGAGTTCCTCGGTCGGCGTGGCGGCGACGTCCTCAACAACAATCTTCTTGCCACCGAACTCCAGCTCCTTGCCTGCGGAGCGGGAGGAAGCGAAGAAGCGCACCTGATCGGCTGGGAAGTTGCGCTCCTGGAGCAGGTCGCGCATCACCTGGCCGACCTGGCCGGTGGCGCCGACGACAGCAAGCGTGGTCACGGGGTATCAGTCCTTAAAAGATTGTTCGAGAGAAGTTCTTGTGGGGCCGCGAGAGACACTGCGGGGCGCGTTGCGCACCCGGCAGCCCCAGCGGCCCCCAGCGTAGTGTTTAGCGGCCGGTTCCGGCGTAGACGGTGGCCTCTTCGTCGCCGCCCAGCTGGAAGCGGTCGTGCAGGGCGGTGACGGCCTTATCGACGTCGTGCTCGCGGATCAGCACGGAGATGCGGATCTCGGAGGTGGAGATGAGCTCGATGTTGACGTTCGCGTCGCGCAGCGCCTCGGTGAAGTCGGCGGTCACGCCCGGGTGGGACTTCATGCCGGCACCGACGAGGGAGACCTTGCCGACCTGGTCGTCGTAAAGGACGTTCTGCCAGTCGCCGGACTCCTGCATGCCCTTGAGCAGCTTCACGGCGCGGGCGCCGTCCTCGCGCGGGCAGGTGAAGGTGATGTCGGTGCGGTTGTCGGCCAGCTTGGAGACGTTCTGCAGCACCATGTCGATGTTGATCTCGGCGTCCGCGACGGCGCGGAAGATGCGGGCCGCCTCGCCCGGCGCGTCTGGGATGCCGACGACGGTGATCTTCGCCTCGGAGCGGTCGTGGGCAACGCCCGTGAGTACTGCTTCTTCCACTGGAATATCCTCCATCGATCCGGAAACTAGGGTGCCATTGTCGTTGCTGTATGAGGAGCGCACGCGCAGCGGGACGTCGAAGGCCCGGGCGTACTCCACGGAGCGGAGCATGAGGACCTTGGCGCCGACGGCGGCCATCTCCAGCATTTCCTCGAAGCTGATGTTATCCAGCTTCTTTGCATCGCTGACGATGCGTGGGTCGGCGGTGTAGACGCCGTCGACGTCGGAGTAGATCTCGCAGACGTCTGCGTTCAGGGCTGCCGCGAGGGCGACGGCGGTGGCGTCCGAACCACCGCGACCGAGGGTGGTGATGTCCTTCGTCTCGCGGTTGACACCCTGGAAGCCTGCGACGATGCAGATCTTGCCCTCGTCGAGTGCCTCGCGGACGCGGCCTGGGGTGACCTCGACGATGCGTGCGTTGCCGTGGCGCTCGGTGGTGATCACGCCGGCCTGGGAGCCGGTGAAGCTCTGCGCGTCGGCGCCCAAGGATGCGATTGCCATGGCCACGAGGGCGTTGGAGACGCGCTCGCCGGCGGTGAGGAGCATGTCCATCTCGCGGGCCGGTGGCACGGGGTTGACCTGCTCGGCCAGGTCCAAGAGTTCATCGGTGGTGTCACCCATCGCGGAGCAAACGACGACCACGTCGTTGCCCTGCTTTTTAGTGTCCACGATCCGTTCCGCCACGCTGCGGATGCGCTCTGCTGATTCCAGCGAGGAGCCGCCGTATTTTTGCACGATAAGTGCCATGTAGTTTTGGCCCGCCTTCCCGGATGCTCGGAGTTAATTGGGGTGGTTTTTCGTATTGCCGTTGTGGGGCGTTTTCCGTGTTACACAGATTACAGCAGGGGCTAGCGCGCCCCTATAGGAGGTCGTTCGCCGGGGGCAACCTCGTCTGGTTTAGGGTGGAGGCCGATGATGCATAGCAACGCACTGGCGATCTTTTTCGGCCTCGCCTCCGCGCTCACGATCGCGTGGGGAACGGTGGTTCGGCACCGGGTCGCAGAGGACTCCGGTGGGACGGATACCTCTTCTGTGGTCGCGGCGATCACCCGTGTGCGGTGGTGGGCCGGGCTGGGCCTATCCTTCTTGGGCTATGCCCTCCAGATCGTGGCGTTGGGCTTCGGCACCTTATTGGTGGTGCAGCCGATCCTGGTGCTCTCCCTGATGTTCACCCTGCCGCTCTCGGCGAAGCTTTCTGGTCGCCGGATTTCGAAATCGGAGACAGCGTGGGCGGCGCTGCTCACGGTCGCGGTGGCGGTGATCGTCGTCTTGGGCCGCCCGCAGGCCGGGGTGGCGCAGCCTTCCCTGCCGCGGTGGTTGACGGCGCTGGGCATCGGCGTGGTGATCTTCGCGGTGATGTATCTGATTTCTCGGGGGCGTCGGCATGCGAACCGGGCGTTGATCCTGGGCTCAATCACCGGCGGGATCATGGGTTATGTCGCGGTGCTCTCCAAAGCCGTGACAGATATTTTCGCCCGCTCCGGGGTGCTGGATCTGCTGATCAGTTGGGAGCTGTGGGGGCTGATCGGCCTGGCTGTGATCGGCACCGCCGTGCAGCAAGCCTCCTTCAACGCGGGCCCGTTGAAGAACTCCCTGCCCGCAATGACGGTCGTGGAGCCGATCTTCGCTTTCGCACTGGGGTACACGATCCTGGGCGAGAAGTTCGACGTCTCCGGCTACGAGTGGATCTACATGGCCGCCGCGCTGGTGATCATGATCGTCTCCACAGTGGTGCTCTCCCGGAAGACGATCACCGACTAACCGGAACTAGCCACGCGGGCCGGGGTCACTGGCATATCATCGTGAGTCGGGCTTGATTCAAAACCCCCAACTACTGCCCTCAATTGTCCGGAGGAACCCCACTGTGAGCACTGCACCGTCCCAGAACAGCTCTTCTGACCAGGCCAAGCCGTGGCTGAAGTTCTATACGGAAGGGACCGCCCCGAACCTGGACTACGGGGAGACCACCCTGGTCAGCATCTTCCGGGACGCAGTGCGTCAGTACGGCAAGCGGCATGCGATGTGGTTCCTGGGCACGCAGATTACCTACAGCGAGTTCGGGGAGCTGGTGGATAAGGCCGCGGCCGTCCTGAAGGAAAACGGCGTGAAGCGCGGCGACCGGGTGGCCGTCGTCCTCCCGAACTGCCCGGCGAACCTGGTGGCGTTCTACGCGATCGTCTCCCTGGGGGCCACGGCGGTGTACCACAACCCGCTGTACACGGCGCACGAGCTGGAGGGACCGTTCGCGGATCACGGCGCGAAGGTCGCGGTGTTCTGGGATAACACGGCGGATATTGCGCAGCACCTGGTGGACACCACCCCGCTGGAGAAGGTGTTCACGGTGAACATCACCAAGTCGATGCCGCTGCTGCAGCGGGTCGCGCTTTCCCTGCCGGTGCCGGCGCTGCGCAAGGCGAAGGCGAAGCTGACGGGTGGGCCGACTCAGTTTGAGGACTGGGACGCCGCGGTCGGCGCGATGGCACCAGGCTTGGGTCGCCGCGCGATTCAGGACGCCCTGCCGATGGTGCAGCCGGAGTGCCCGGCGCTGATTCTGTACACCTCAGGCACGACCGGTTCACCGAAGGGCGCGGTGCTGAGCCACCGGAATATCTGCGCGAACCTGATCCAGGGCAAGGCGTGGGTGCCGGGTCTGGGCGAGCAGGCCGATCCGGAGCGGATGCTGGCGGCGCTGCCGATGTTCCACGCTTATGGCATGACGATGAACGGTGCGCTGGCACCGCTGATCGGCGGGGAGTTGCTGCTGCTCCCGGCACCGGAGCCTTCCCTGTTGCAGCAGGTGATTAAAAAGAAGAAGCCGACCTGGGTGCCGGGCGTGCCGGCGCTGTACCAGGCGATCGTGAAGCTGGCGGAGGAGAAGGACCTCGACCTGTCCACGATGCGCAACTCCTTCTCTGGTGCCTCGGCGCTGCCGGTGGAGACGGTGGAGAACTGGGAGAAGCTCACCAATGGCCGCCTGGTGGAGGGCTATGGGCTGACCGAGACCTCCCCGATCGTGCTGGGTAACCCGATGAGTGATGACCGTCGCCCGGGCTACGTCGGTGTTCCGTTCCCGGATACGGAGGCCCGCGTGGTGGATCAGGACGACCCCACGAAGGTGCAGGACTACGGCGAGGAGGGCGAGCTGGTGGTGCGCGGGCCGCAGGTCTTCGGCGGCTACCTGCACCAGGAGCAGCTCAACGAGAAGATCTTCGCGGATGGTTGGTTCCGCACGGGTGATATGGCCGTGATGGAGGCCGATGGCTTCGTGAAGATCGTCTCCCGCCTGAAGGAGATGATCGTTACCGGCGGCTTCAATGTGTACCCCGCCGAGGTGGAGGAAGCGCTGCTGGAGCAC
>JBHWRM010000109.1:0-119064 GCA_043426695.1 Corynebacterium sp.
GTGGTCAACGGCCCGGGTGAGGCCCGCGACGCCGACCTCGGTGTGGCGTCCGGTAACGGCAAGGGCCAGATCTTCGTCAAGGGTGAGGTGATCAAGACCGTGCCCGAGTCCCAGATCGTGCAGACGCTCATCGAGGAGGCCCTCCGCCTGGCCGAGGAGCAGGGACTCGAAGAGGTCGAGGGTGCCCGCCCCGACGTCAAGGTCACCCGCTAGGGCCCGACCATGAGACGCACGACGGCCGCCCTCGCGGCGACGCTGCTCGCCTTCTCCCTGGCCTCGTGCACCCCCAAGCCCGCCGACGCGGAGCCGGTCGCCGAGGACTTCCTCGCGGCGCTGAGCGAACGCGACGTCGACACGCTCGGTGCGCTCGTGGACATCCCCGCGGATGCCACGGGCGTCATCGCCGCCACCTACGACGGCCTGCAGGCCGAGGGGCTGACCACCACCCTCGGGGACGTGACGGTCAACGACAACGTCGCCACCGCGCACTACACCCTCGACTGGCAGCTGCCACGCGCCCGCACCCTCACCTACGACACGTCCATGACGCTGACCCGCACCGGGGAGGACTGGACCGTCCGTTGGCAGCCGACCATCCTGCATCCGCGCCTCGGCGCCAACCAGCACCTCGAACTGCGACCCGTCCCCGCCGGCCGCGCCAGCGTCATCAGCTCCGACGGCGCGGACATCCTCGAACCAGGCACCACCTGGCGCATCCTGGTGGACACCGACATGCTTGACGACGTCCGCCCCGTCGCCGCCCGCATCGCCGACGCCGTCAACGCCGCGCACGAGCGCGACGACACCGTCGCGCGTATCGACGCCGGCGCCCTCGCCGAACGCCTCAGCCGCGTCGACGGCACCTACTCCGTCACCATGGTCAACCCCACCGAAGGGCCCACCGTCGCTGAGGACCTCGCGGGCGTGGAAGGGGTGATCGTCAACGAGGAGGCCGCGATGGTTACCGTCGACCCGCACTTCGCCCCCGACATCATGTCGCGGGTGTCCGGCATCGTCGCCGACGAACTCGACGGCGCCAACGGTTGGCGCGTCATGGCCGTCAACGAACACGGCGCACCCATCGACGACGTCGCCTACCACGCCGCCCAGCCCGCCCCCGCCGTCCGCGTCAGCCTCGACCGCGACATCCAGCGCGCCGCCCAGGAGGCCGTCAACCTCCAGGCCGGGGCGCAGGCCATGCTCGTCGCCGTCCGCCCCTCCACCGGGCAGGTCCTCGCCGTCGCCCAGACCGAGAAGGCCGACGAGTCCGGCGACGTGGCGCTGACCGGCCAGTACCCGCCCGGCTCCGTGTTCAAGATCATCACCGCCGTCGCCGGCATCCAGGACGAGGGCCTGAGCGCCGACACCATCGTCCCGTGCCCCGGGTCGATGAACATCCACGGCCGCCAGGTGGTCAACTACAACCAGTTCTCCCTCGGCAGCGTCCCCCTCGAGCAGGCCTTCGCCTCCTCCTGCAACACCACCTTCGCCGACATCTCCACCCGGCTGGAACCCGGCGAACTCAAGGACACCGCCAAACAGTTCGGCCTGGGCATCGACTACGACATCCCCGGCCTCGGCACCGTCACCGGCTCCGTCCCCGAAGGCGAGACCCCACTCGACCGCACCGAGGCCGGCTACGGCCAGGGCCTCGACCTCGCCAGCCCCTTCGGCCTGGCACTCGTCGCCGCCACCGCCGCACGTGGTGAGACCCCCGTCCCCGTCCTCATCGAAGGACACGAGACCGCCGTGAGCGAGGACGTCCCCGCCCCGGGCCCAGCTGCCATCGAACAGCTGCAACGCATGATGCGCTCCGTGGTCACCACCGGCACCGCCCGCGGCATGCAGGCCGGGGGAGCCATCCACGGCAAGACCGGCGAGGCCGAGATCAACGACGGCTCGCACGCCTGGTTCGCCGGCTACCGCGACGACGACATCGCCTTCGCCACCCTCGTCGTCCTCGGCGGCGGATCCGAGGTGTCCGTGGCCATCACCGACCACTTCTTCCAGACCCTCGACAGCTACCGCACCGGCACCACCCTGCCCGTCACGCCCTAGCCGACCACTCCTGACATGCGGGGACTACGATGTCCCCTATGTCTACGCGAGCACCTCTGACCCCCGGAAAACTGTCCCCGATCCGCACCGTCCCGGACCACATCGAGCGTCCCGAGTACGTGTGGAAGGACGAGGTGCAGGAGAACATCGGCGAACCCTTCGTCCAGACCCCCGAAGTCATCGAGGCCATGCGCGAGGCCTCCAAGATCGCCGCCAACGCCCTCGCCGAGGCCGGCAAGGCCGTCGTCCCCGGAGTGACCACCGACGAGGTCGACCGCATCGCCCACGAGTACATGTGCGACCACGGTGCCTACCCCTCCACCCTCGGCTACCGCGGCTTCCCCAAGTCCACCTGCACCTCCATGAACGAGATCATCTGCCACGGCATCCCGGACAGCACCGTCATCGAGGACGGTGACATCGTCAACATCGACGTCACCGCCTACAAGAACGGCGTGCACGGGGACACGAACGCCACCTTCCTCGCCGGGGACGTCAGCGAAGAGCACCGCCTCCTCGTCGAGCGCACCGAGGCCGCTATGTGGCGCGGCATCAAGGCCGTCAAGCCCGGCCGCCAAGTCAACGTCATCGGGCGTGTGATCGAGTCCTACGCCAAGCGCTTCGGCTACAACGTGGTGCGCGACTTCACCGGCCACGGCGTGGGCCCCACCTTCCACAATGGCCTGATCGTCCTGCACTACGACAACCCGAGCAACCAGACGCTGCTGGAGCCGGGCATGACCCTGACCATCGAGCCGATGATCAATCTGGGCGGGCTGGACTACGAGATCTGGGACGACGACTGGACCGTCCAGACCACCGACCGGCAGTGGACCGCCCAGTTTGAGCACACCCTCGTCGTCACTGAGGAGGGCTACGAGGTTCTCACCCTGCCCAGCGAGGACTAACGCCGGGCCAGCCCCAGGGCTCGAACCCCAAGGTTCGACAGACTTGCCTCAGGTCCTCGAGCCCCGGGGTTCCCGGATTAGGTCGGCGGAAGAACCACGGCGACGGGGGAGCCGGGGGCAGGGGGGATTAGTCGAATTCCAGGCCGAGCAGAGCGTTTTCCACCAGCTCGGTCAGCGCCGGGTGCGGCCAGTACTGCTCGGTCGCAAATCGACGCGCGTCGATGCCGAAAGCCATCGCGGTGACGAAGCTCTGAATCAGCGTGCTGGCCTCTGGTCCCATGATGTGCGCGCCCAGGATTTCGCCGGTCTTGCGGTCTGCGATCACCTTGCAAAAGCCGGTGGCGTCCTCCATTGCCCAGCCGTAGGCCACATCTGCGTAGCGCTGCACCTTCACGGTGAGCTCCCGGCCTGTGGCTTGGGCGTCCGCCTCGGTCATCCCCACCACCGCGATCTGCGGGTGGGTGAACACGCCGCTAGGGACGGCGCGGTAGTCGTTGGCGCGCAGGTTCTCAGGGTGGGCGAGGTTGTGTTGGACGATCTTCGCCTCCTGGTTGGCGACGTGCTTCAAGTCGAAATCATTGGAGGCATCGCCCAGTGCCCACACCCCCTCGGCCGTGGTGCGGCCGAACTCGTCGACCTTAATTTTGCCGTTGGCCTTCTTGTCGACTCCAGCGGCCTCAAGTGCCAGCGTGTCCGCATTGCTGATGCGCCCCTGGGCGGCGAGGATCTCGTCGGCGACGAGCACAGTGCCGTCGTCGAGGGTGAGCTCTACCTGCCCGTTGTCGGTCTCGCGCGCCGAGCGCGGCTCCACTCCGAGGTGGGTTTCCCACTGTTTGCGGGCCTGCTCCGTGAAGGCCTCGGAAATCTCGGCGTCCAGCTTGCGCAGCAGCCGCTTGCTGCGATTGACGACCGTGACCTTGGTGCCCAGGGCGTCGAAAATTGCGGCGAACTCGACCGCGACGATGCCACCGCCCAGGATGATCAGCGACTCGGGCTGGGCTTCCAGGCGCATGATGTCCTCGTTGGTGCGGTAGCGAACGCCGGAGTCTGCGAGGACGGGGTGGATCCACGGGCGGGTGCCGGTGGCCAGTACGACGTCCATGCCTCGGATGACGGGCGCGTCCGCGCCGTCGCCGATCCGCAGCGTCCGGGGTGCGACGAAGGAGGCAGCGTCCCCGTGGAAGAGGGTGATATTCGGGGTTTCGTCCCCGGCGCGGTAGGCGGCACCGCCCTTGGCGATGGGGTCGATGCGGTCGCCGAAGACGCGTTGCTGGATGCCCTTCCAGTCCACGTTGTCCAGCGAGCCATTCAGGCTGAGCTTGTCGGCGGTACGGAAGGAGCGGGCTACGTCTGCGGTGTGGACGAACATCTTCGTCGGAATGCAGCCGACGTTAATGCAGGTGCCGCCGAAGACTCCCTTCTCGACGATGGCGATCTTCTTCTCATCGTTGATCGGAGCCGGGATCGTGTTCCCCGATCCGGTGCCAACGATGATGATGTCGAAATCCTGGATCTCTCCCGGCGCGGTGGTGTGCTCGGCATTGACGTTATTCATGTCTGCCAGCCTAGGCACCGGATCAGGCGGCGGCCACGAGCCATGTTCGCGGCCGGTTAATTGCTGGCGATGCCCTGGGCTGCCAGCCAGTCTGCGGTCGCATTCAATGCACGGCGGCGTACCGCGGGGCGGGAGAGGAAGACATCGTGGGTCGCATCCGCGATGACCTCGATGTGCGCGTGAGGGGAGACCTTCGGCGCGGTCTGCCACATCTGCTCTGGTTTAAGGATCGGGTCATTGACGTAGGTGGCGTCCGTGAGCTTGCGCCCGAAGTAGTGGCCATCGCTGGTGAGCACCAGGGTTGGCAGGCCGGTGTCGCAGCGTCCGGCCTCGAGATCGGCGATCTGGCGGACCACACCGGCCATCCAGCTGACGTATTTCTTGCGCGGCTCGATGGGCTTGAGCTCAAGGTCGTAATCCCATTCCCCCGCATAGTCGGCGTGCAGGGAATGGCCGTAGGAGGGGTCGATTCCCTCCGGAAGGGGAATGTGCGGGGCGACCTTGGCAAGTTGTGGGAAGACCCGCTTGATCACGAAGCCCACGAGACCGTCGAACTGGATGCCGTACCAGGGTGAGTTGCCGATGACCGCACCAAGCATGCTGTGGAGTGTGGCTTCCGCGCCGCCGGGGTCGCGCTGGGAGGCAGCGTTGAGGCGGCCGGCCCAGGTGGTGACGTCCAGGCCTCCGGTGGAGTGTCCCACCGGTACGACGCTCGGGTGGGCAGTGCCAATAAGCCCCAGCGCGATGGAAAGGTCTTCGTCGTAGATGGCCTGGCTCGTGACGTGGTGCCAGGTCTGTCCCTCCCGCCATGCCCGGCCGCACTTGCGCATGTCGATGGCGTAGACCGCGTAGCCTGCCTCGTGGAAGAAGCGGGCCACGTGGTCTTGGAAGAAGTAGTCCGTCATCCCGTGGACGAAGAGCAAGGCGGGGCGGGCATAGAATTCCGGTTCCGCGGCTGAACCCGCAGCTCCGGCCGTCGACCCGCCATTGTCGGCGGGTAAGTAGCGGACGAGGGCGAAACGCACCGGAGTTTCCCCGTCCGGGTCGTCACCCATCTCGACGTAGTGCACACCAAAATCAGGGCCAAGAGAATCCGGCCCGAAGGCCAGCTCCGCGACGCTGGCGCCCCGCGGTTCGGTGAGGACATCGACCATGAGCCGGGAAGACGTGGTGTCACCGTGGGCCGGGCCGTTATTCATAGCTGTGGAATCATTCATCGGGATCGATCATATTCAACTTTTTCAGGGGTAAAAGGGAAGGCCTGAATATGGATCGAAAAGGTACAGGCGTATGGTAGGTGAGAGCGTGACAAAGCTTTCTTCCGTGAAGGATTGAGGAAACCGTGGCAACGAATAGTTCTCAAAACGATACCGTCGACGTCCTGCTGGTTGGCGCCGGCGTCATCTCCACCACCCTGTCTGTGATGCTGAAGCAGCTGCAGCCGGAATGGAGCCAGCTGATTCTCGAGCGTCTGGACACCCCGGCCGCTGAGTCCTCCGACCCGTGGAACAACGCAGGCACCGGCCACTCCGCGCTGTGCGAGCTGAACTACACGCCAGAGGTTAACGGCAAGATCGACGTCTCCAAGGCCGTCGGTGTCAACGAGAAGTTCCAGGTCTCCCGCCAGTTCTGGTCCCACCTCGTGGAAAACGACATCCTGGGCGAGCCGTCCGAGTGGATCAACCGGGTTCCTCACGTCTCCTTCGCACAGGGCATGGACCAGGTGGACTACCTCAAGGCTCGGTACGAGGCCTTGAAGGATAACCCGCTGTTCCCGAACATGAAGTTCTCGGACTCGGAGACGAAGTTCCGTGAGTTCCTGCCGCTGATGGCAGAGGGCCGCGACTTCAACACTCCGACCGCAATTTCCTGGTTCGATGAGGGCACTGACATTAACTACGGTGCGCTGACCCGCCAGTACGTCGACGCGCTGACCGCCGAGGGCGTCGAGGTGCGCTACGGCAGCGAGGTCGTCAACCTTAAGCGCGAAGGCGCGAAGTGGAAGGTCTCCGTCAAGAACCGCCACACCGGCGACACCTCCGTCGTCACCGCTAACTTTGTCTTCGTTGGCGCCGGCGGCATGGCGCTGCCGCTGCTGCAGAAGGCTGGCATCCCAGAGATCAAGGGCTACGGTGGCTTCCCGGTCTCCGGCCAGTGGCTGCGCTGCACCAACGAGGAGCTCATCGAGAAGCACGCCGCGAAGGTCTACGGTAAGGCCTCCGTCGGCGCTCCGCCGATGTCCGTGCCACACCTCGACACCCGTGTGATTGATGGTAAGAAGGGGCTGCTCTTCGGCCCATACGCTGGCTGGACCCCGAAGTTCCTGAAGTCCGGTTCCTTCTTGGATCTGTTCAAGTCCCTGCGTCCGGGCAACCTGCCGTCCATGATCGGTGTTGGTCTGCAGGAGTTCGGCCTGACCAAGTACCTGGTCGAGGAGCTGCTGAAGGACCAGACCGCGAAGATGGAGTCCCTGCGCGAGTACATGCCGGAAGCTAAGGACGAGGATTGGGAGCTGGTCATCGCCGGTCAGCGTGTCCAGGTCATCAAGCCAATCGGTGCTCCGAAGTTCGGCTCTCTGGAGTTCGGCACGACCCTGATCAACTCCAACGACGGCAGCATCGCTGGTCTGATGGGTGCCTCCCCAGGCGCGTCCATCGCCCCGGCCGCCATGCTCGAGGTGCTGGAGCGCTGCTTCGGCGGCCGCATGGCTGAGTGGGCACCGAAGCTGCGTGAGATGATCCCGTCCTACGGTCAGCGCCTGGTGAAGAACGAGGCCCTGTTCCAGGAGCAGTGGGATCGCTCCCAGAAGGCGCTGAAGCTGGCTAAGTAGCTTCCGCCCCTCCCGCAAAGACCGCCCGCCCCAGAGGACTGACCTCGGGGCGGGCGGTTTTTGCTTTGGCGGCGTTTTGAAATGCTAGACCGCTCGGTCTACTATGCTGTGCTTATGAGCATTTCTCTGCGCAACGTCCACGTCCTCGTTCCGGCCGGCAGCCCTGATGCCGAGCTTGTCGCCCAGCGGTGCAGCGACGCAGGCGCCATCGTCACCACCAGTGCTGTCGGGATGGCGGCGTCGGAGATTGATTGGAGCACCGTCGCCCTCGTCGTGCTTCCGGGCCAGACCCCGGGTTCGGCGGAGCTGATCGCCGCGGCTGAGGAGCGCGGTGTGCCGGTGAATAACCTTGGGCGTGGAACTGAGGAACCGCAGGATGCGGGGGACAGGGACGGGGAACGCCCTGGCGCGGGAACGGTGACGTTAGTGGGCGGTGGCCCCGGAGGGGAGGGACTGATCACCGTCGCAGGGAAGCGAGCCATCGAGGGCGCCGACATCATCTTCGCCGACCACTTGGGTCCCTTCCGGCTGGCCGAGGAGGCAGCCGAGCGCGGGGCGGAGCTCGTGGACGTCTCCAAGATCCCCTATGGCAAGCAGGTGGCCCAGGAGAAAACCAACGAGATGCTCATCGAGGCCGCTCAACAGGGTAAGAAGGTGGTGCGACTGAAGGGCGGGGATCCCTTCATCTTCGGCCGCGGACTGGAAGAGGCCGAAGCCTGCGCGGCGGCTGGGGTGCCGGTATCCGTCATTCCAGGGGTCACGAGCGCGACCTCCGCGCCAGCTCTGGCTGGGGTATCGCTGACTCACCGTGGCTGGGTGCATGACATCACGATCGTCTCCGGGCACGTGCCCCCGGGCCACGAGAAGTCGCTCGTGAGCTGGGAGGCACTCGCTGGGCTGACCGGCACACTGGTGTTGATCATGGCGGTCAAAAACGCCGGGGCGATCGCTGCTGAGCTCATCGCCAAGGGCCGCTCCGGCGAGCAGGCGGTAACGATCATCGAGTCGGCCTCCATCGACGGCGAGCGGGTCACGGAAACCACCCTCGGGTCCCTTGGTGAAACGATCGAAGAAGAAGGAATCAAGCCACCGGCGATCATCGTGGTCGGCAGGGTCAGCGAGCGCCGGATCAAGGGCTTGGCCGCGGCTTTCTAGCTGAGCTAACAGGGGAGGGGCTCGCCGCGTATTCGGCCGGAACAATGAGCGTGACCTCGCCGGGGTCGTGGACCTCCGTGCGGAAATTCGCGTCGACGAATGCCGCCACTTCACCGATGCGATGGGCGAAAGCCTCCGCCAGTTCGCCGGTTGACTCCGGGTCAGCGGGGAGGTGGCCACCGGCCAACGCCAGCTCCCGGGCAACCAGCCCCTTGTAGTGCTTGTTGAAGTGGCTGACGACCTTCCGGCTGCCGTCCGGGTACTCGGATTCCACCCGCAAGCTCACCGCGCCTGGAATTTTCCCGAGGTCCCGGTAGCCACCGGATCGCAGGTCGATGATCCCGCCGCCAGCGCCATCCGTGTCGGCGGCGCGATCTTCCCGCCAGCGGGCGAGTTCCTCGCCGATGCGGTTCCCCTTGGCCGGCTTCGTCCACTGGGAGCGCAGCGTGCGAGCCTCGCCGTCCACGAATACCTTGGAGCCGGCGGAGAGCCGATAGCGGGGGATGAGATCGTCGGCGGCGATCACTCCGAAGAGCGCGGAACCGATCGCCAGCCGCGCACGCGCGTCGGCGGTCAGCGGTCTGCCGGTGCGTTGCCCCGTCGGGTCGAGGGCATCGTAGGCCACCCCGGTGTAGCGCTCCACTGCGGGAAGCAGCTCGGAGGACGCGACGGCGGCGTTGGATTCGTGCTCAGCATGCTGGGTAGCGCGGATCCCAATCATGGTGTCCAAGGCGCGAATCTTCTCCTCGGCGGCTTCCTGAGGGGCCGAGGCGCCCGCCAGTGCTTCTTGGGCGGCAAGGAAGCTCTGACCCATCGCTTCAAGGGTACTGAGCAGGCGTTTTCTGGTTGGCGCAAGCCCGGGGAAGGCTAGCTGATCCACCGCGACCGGGCCGGGCTGGCCGCCAGCCGTTTTGCTTTCCGAGGGAGGCAGGATGATGAGCATAAAAACATGCTAGCCGGTGGCGTACCACGCGGGGTCGGGGCTGTAGGCTAAGCATCATGATTACCCGCATGTCCTCCCTCTTCCTGCACACGCTGCGCGACGACCCAGCTGATGCAGAACTCGTCAGCCACAAGCTGCTTGTCCGAGCTGGCTATATCCGCCGCGTTGCGCCGGGTGTGTATTCCTGGCTCCCCATGGGTCTGCGCGTGCTGCGCAAGGTTGAAAACGTCGTTCGGCGCGAAATGGACGCCATCGGTGGCCAGGAGCTCATGTTCCCCGCGCTGCTGCCGAAGGAGCCCTACGAGGTCACCGGCCGGTGGGATGAATACGGTCCCGAGCTTTTTCGCCTCAAGGACCGCAAGGAGGCGGACTACCTGCTCGGCCCCACCCACGAGGAGCTGTTCACGTGGCTCGTCAAGGGGGAACTGAACTCCTATAAGGACTTCCCGAAGATTCTCTACCAAATCCAGACCAAGTATCGCGATGAGGCCCGCCCGCGCGCCGGCATCCTGCGCGGCCGCGAGTTCGTCATGAAGGACTCCTACTCCTTCAACATGACCGACGAGGGGCTGGACGAGTCCTACCAGCTGCACCGCAAGGCCTACCAGCGGATCTTCGACGCCCTCGGCATCGAGTACGTCATCTGCTACGCAACCTCTGGCGCGATGGGTGGCTCCGCCTCCGAGGAATTCCTGGCGGTCGCCGCGGACGGCGAGGATACCTTCGTGCGCTCCACTGAATCCGACTACGCCGCCAACGTGGAGGCGGTTGTCTCCATTCCACCGGCTGAGGAATCAGTCGAGGACAAGCCGGAGGCGGTTCGCCACGCGAGCCCGGGTACCGACACCATCGAGACCCTCGTGGAATGGGCCAACGAGGCCCGCCTGACCGTCGACGGGGCGCCGGTGACGGCGAAGGACACCCTCAAGTGCATCGTGTGCAAGGTCACCCGCCCAGGTGAGGACGAGGACGGCAAGCCTTTCGCCCCTGAGCTCACGGGCGTGCTTGTGCCGGGCGACCGCGAGGTCGATATGAAGCGCCTCGAAGCTGCCCTGGAACCGGCTGTCGTCGAACTGGCTGATGATGAGGACTTCAAGGAGTACCCCTTCCTCGTCAAGGGCTTCGTCGGCCCCCGGACGTTCGCTGATAACGACCTGCGCATGCTCGCCGATCCCCGTGTGGTCAAGGGCACCGCCTGGATTACCGGCGCGGATGAGAAGGACCGCCACTACTCGAATCTCGTTGCAGGCCGCGACTTCACCCCGGATGGCTATATTGAGGCCGCCGAGGTTCGGGAAGGCGACCCGTCCCCGGATGGCAAGGGCGTGCTGACCCTGTCCCGAGGCATCGAGATCGGCCACATCTTCCAGCTGGGACGGAAGTACACCGAGGCCTTCGACGTTCAGATCCTGGACGAGAACGGCCGCCGCACCGTCCCGACGATGGGCTCCTACGGCATTGGCGTCTCCCGTCTGCTGGCTGTTGTCGCCGAGCAGATGCACGACGAGAAGGGCCTACGTTGGCCGCACAGCATCGCCCCCTACGACGTCCACGTGGTCATCGCCAACAAGGACGAGGCAGCGGGAGAAGCTGCACGAGAGCTTGCCGAGGCGCTGTCGGATGCGGGGTTGGAGGTACTCTTCGACGATCGCCCGAAGGTCTCGCCGGGTGTGAAGTTCAAGGACTCCGAGCTGCTGGGCATGCCGCAGGTCGTGGTCGTTGGACGCGGCTTCGCCGAGGGGAAGGTCGAGCTTCGTGATCGTTTGAACGACGAGCGTTCCGAGATTGACTACACGGACGCCGTCGACGTCATTACGAAGGCAGCCCGCGCCTAAGAACTTGCCCCACGCCAGCGGGACTGGCGCGGGGCAAGCGGTGGAGATTGCTCAGCGGATTACTCAGAGGCATTAGGGGCGGGGCTAGTCTCCACCTCGGAGGATGACTGCTTCGGGCCCAAGCCCCTGGGCCAATTCCAGCTGGCCCTGGGCACGGCTTAGCGCTGCGCACGCCTGAGCCAGAGCCACACGCAGTGGCCCGGTCTCGGCTCGGCCAGCGAGCAGGCGGAGCTGGGAAAGCGGGGCGGCGAGCGCGGCGTGCAGGAACGCTGGGGCTTCCTTAGCGCTCGCGGGGGCCTTGGTCGCCTTCGATACGCCGAAGCCGGCAGGGGGCTCATAGGAGCCTTCTGCATCCTCAGGCTTCCCGGCGTGCTCGTCCGCTGTGGGCGTAATCATCGCTGTGACGACGTCGCGGGCCAGACGGGCGCCATCTCCGGCGGCCGCCAACGGCTTGCGTGCAGAGCCATCGTCGGCGGCCAGCGCGACCCCGGCGGCCTGGATCGCTCCGTAGATGGAGTCCAGGGCTTCCTTCAGGTCTTCACTGAGGTCCTTGGTGCTCCCGTGTCCCACGATCTCGGGGTCCCCGAGCAGCTCGGCGATATCCTCGCGTTCTGGCGCACCGGCGACGGGCGCCGTCGCGCCGTAGAGGCCGACAAGCAGCTGAGTCTGGAACTCTTGTCGGGTCACGGTGCGGCCTTCGGAGTTCTTCTCGTGGGCATCCGCGTTTGGCAACTCCGGGCTTTCGATGGCGCCCAGCAGTTCACGCTGGATGCCGGCGAAGAGCCGCTTGCGCTCAGCGGCAGAATCGCTGCCCTTGTTGTCGCCACCGGTCCGCGGCTTCTCGGCGGTGGGTGATGTGTTGTTGGAGGTGGGGGAGCCATCGCTGCTACCACCTTCTGGGGCCTCGAAACTGCACTGCGGGTCCCGCTGGCCTTCATCGTCGGTACCGCACTGGCGCAGGAACTCCTTTTCGAGAACCCCGATCTGGCGGCGGATGAACTCCTCTTCCTCAGCGTCGGCCTGAGCAAGAGTCGAACGCATCACCGCTGCGATGGAACGCAGCTGATCATTAGGCTCGAAGCCGCCGCGCACGCGGTTGAGCGCCTCCGAGGCCTCGTCGACGCCGCAGGCCGAGAGCAGGCCCGTCGCGAGAGCCGCCCCCAGCCCTGCGGCTCCTACTTTGAGGACACTGCGTCGCGTGAGGGCTGGAGCCGCGCTAGAGCGTGCGGGGAGGGTGCGGCTTTGCTTCTGAGGGGAGTCCGGATTCACAGCCACTATGGTGCCACACATTCCGCCGGGCACCGCACTGGCGGGTAGGGTGCAAGGCATGGCAACCCCTCTTGATGAAAAGCTCCGCGCACTGGCCGCCGAAGAGGCGATGAAGTGTGGCCTTGATGTGGAAAAATTAACCTTTACCCGGGCCGGGGCGAAGTCCAGCGTGAAGATCGCTGTGGACGCTGACGACCGGCCGGATCTTGACCTGCTCGAGGAAGCTTCCCAGCTGATTGGTGCTGCATTCGACGCGGCCGAGGCGGCACAGCAGATTGACCTCGGGCCAAGCTATGCCCTCGAAGTGACGACCCCGGGTCTGGACTTCCCACTGCGCGAATCCCGCCACTTCCAGCGCAACATTGGCCGACTCGCCAACCTTGCGGGAGGGGGCAAGGGGCGTATCGCAGGAGTCGACAATGACGAAGTCGCGATCCTGCCCGCGGCGAAGAAAAAGGCAGGGAAGAAATCCCAAGGTAAAAAAGCGGGGAAGCAGACCCCACAGGCTCCGGTGCGGATTTATCCGCTCGCCGAGCTTGCCGGGTCGACCATCGAGGTTGAATTCTCGCCCGCCCCAGCAGCCGAGCAGGAATTACTCGGATTGACCATGGCCGAGTACCATGAGCTCGCGAAGAGTGACGAAGCCTAAGCGACAAGAAGTCGATGAGGAGTACAAGTGAATATTGATCTCGCTACGCTGCGCGCCATCGAGCGGCAGGAGGGCGTGCCGGTCGACGAGCTGATCCACGCCATCGCCAACGGCCTCAAGGAGGCCTACCGCAACCAAAGCGCCTTCACCGGCGAGGTGGACGTCCAGATTGACCCCACCTCTGGTGCAGTGGCGATCTACCAGGTGGAGCGCGACGAGGAAGGCAACGTCACCGGTCGGTTGGACGAGACCCCGGAGAACTTCGACCGCACCACCGCACTGGCGATGCGCGAGGCGATCCGCCGTCGGATCGGGGGAGCGCGCGTCCAGCAGCGCTACGACGAATACTCGCCGATCCGCCACACCATCGTCTCTGGCGTGGTCACCCGCGACGCACGCGCAAATGAGCGAGGCATCACCGTGGTTCACATCGGCACCGAGGCCGACGGCATCGACGGCCAGATCTTGCCCGCCGAACACATCCCGGGCGAGGTGCTCAAGCACGGCACCCGCGTGAAGGCTTTCGTCACGGATGTCATCAAGCACGCTGACCGTAACGTACAGATCAGCCTGTCCCGCACCCACCCCGAGCTCGTCCGCGGCCTGTTTGAACTTGAGGTTCCGGAAGTCGCCGACGGCTCCGTGGAGATCATGTCCATCGCCCGCGAGGCAGGCCACCGTACGAAGATCGCGGTCCGCGCCACGATCAAGGGGCTCAACGCCAAGGGGGCCTGCATCGGGCCGCGCGGCCAGCGTGTATCGGCCATCATGGCTGAGCTCGGCGGCGAAAAGATCGACATCATCGACTACTCGGATGATCCGGCGCAGTATGTGGGCAACGCACTCTCTCCCTCGAAGTTCGTCTCCTCGACGGTGATCGACGCAGAGCAGCAGATCACTCGTGTGGTCGTCCCGGATTATCAGCTCTCGCTGGCGATCGGCAGGGAGGGGCAGAATGTGCGCCTCGCCGCTCGCCTCACCGGCTGGAAGATCGATATTAAGTCCGACGCTGAGCAGGGGGAGTAGTCGGTCGACGACGCTGAGTGGGAAGAACTAGCGTCGCTTAACTTTGATGTTGCGGCGCTGGGGTGGCCTCACCGGACACGGTGGGGTCAATAATTCTTGGGGGATGAGGCAATGGGGAATCAGCGTTGGCAACCACCACAATGCTGAAACGGGGGTGGGTTAACCCCCAGCAGGCTTTTCACGTAGACTGGGGGCTGGTCAACGTGCTGGACCACGCATTTGTGCTGCTCGAGAGAAAGTGAGCCTGTGGACGACCGAGCGATACGCGAAGGCTCGTACGCCGAATCGGCTGCGGACCCTGCGCTCGCGCGGAAGAACACGGCGCACGTCGCACTGCGTACGTGCATCGCCACCCGAAAGGTGAAGCCCACTACCGAGCTTCTACGGTGTGTAGCCCAGTACAGCGACGACGGGACAACCCGCATCGTGCCGGATCTTCACGGCCGGCTCCCGGGCCGCGGCGCGTGGCTTAGCCCCACTGCTGAGGCCCTCGAGAAGGCCATCGAACAACGGCGATTTCACCGCGCCCTGCGATTGGGATCGGTGACGCCGGACTTCGACGAGTTATGGGCGGTGCTGGGACGCGAAGGTTCACAAGAACATTGACCCGCCGCGTTGAACGTTCCATGGACAGTTAACGATTTATCAGTTGACGGAGCCCGACATGTTTGAAAGCACTCTGAACTGATGAGCGCACGATGAAGCGGCATCAGCGATGAACCAGAAACGTTAAAGGGAGCCGGACGTAGCCTTTCCGCATAAGGCCACCGGCTCCGAAATATCGAAGGAGAGTAGTGGCCGGAAAGCTACGTGTACACGAGCTTGCGAAGAAGCTCGGTGTGACCAGCAAGGAACTCCTTGCAACCCTGAAGGAACAGGGAGAATTCGTTAAGACAGCCTCCTCTACCGTGGAGCCCCCTGTCGTCAAGAAGATGAAGCAGTTCTACGGCGTCGCGCAGGAGTCCAAGCCGACGACGCCGCCGTCCCCGCTGGCACAGGCTGGCAGTGTGCCGGACAGCACCCAGCGTGGTCCGAAGCCAGGTGCCAAGCCTGCGGCTAAGCCGAAGTCTGCACCGAAGCCGGGCGCAGCAGCGAAGCCAAGCGCTAAGCCAAGCGCGAAGCCAAGCCCTGCCTCCGCAGCTAAGCCGACCCCGGCAGCGAAGGCGACCCCGGCTGAGGCCGCGCCAAAGCCGGGCCAGGCTGCTGCGAAGCCAGCAGCGAAGCCGGGACCGAAGCCAGCTCGCGCCGCGGGCAAGCCGGGCCCGAAGCCGGGTCCGAAGCCGGGCGCGCGCCCGAAGCGGGTTGCTAATAACCCGTTCTCCTCTACCACCGAGCGCCCGCCGCGCCCGCGTGGTGGAGCCACCCCTGGCGACATGCCTCGCCCAGGTGGCACCCGTGGCGGTGCCGGCGGTGGCCAGGCACCACGCCCAGGAGCTCGCCCGGGCCAGGGCCGTGGCCAGGGCGCCGCGAAGCCGGGTGCCGCACGCCAGGGCGGCGGTCGTCGCCCGTCTCCGGCGATGATGCCAGCGACCCCGAGCCCGGGTCAGATGCCTGCCAAGTCTGCCGCCGGTTTCGGTGGCGGTCGTGGCCGTGGCGGTCGCCCAGGCGGTCCGGGTGGCCCAGGTGGTCCGGGACCACGTGGCGGTCGCGGCGGACGTCGTGGCGGCACCGCAGGTGCATTCGGCCGTCCAGGCGGCCCACCGCGCCGCGGCCGCAAGTCGAAGCGTCAGAAGCGCAACGAGTACGAGGCAATGCAGGCACCGAAGGTCGTGGGCGGCGTTAAGCTGCCGAGCGGCAACGGTGAGAAGATTCGCCTCGCCCGTGGCGCCTCCCTGGCCGACTTCGCGGACAAGATCAACGCTGACCCAGCAGCACTGGTGCAGGCGCTGTTCAACCTCGGCGAGATGGTCACCGCCACCCAGTCCGTCTCCGACGAAACCCTGCAGCTGCTGGGCGACGAGATGGACTACAAGGTCGAGGTCGTCTCCCCAGAGGACGAGGACCGCGAGCTGCTCGAGTCCTTCGACCTGCAGTTCGGTGAGGACGAGGGCGACGATGAAGATCTCGCCCAGCGTCCGCCGGTCGTCACCGTCATGGGACACGTCGACCACGGCAAGACCCGCCTGCTGGACACCATCCGTAAGGAGAACGTGGGCTCCGGCGAGGCCGGCGGCATCACCCAGCACATCGGTGCTTACCAGGTCAGCGTGAACATGGAGGGCGTCGAGCGCCCGGTCACCTTCCTGGATACCCCGGGTCACGAGGCCTTTACGGCAATGCGTGCCCGTGGTGCGAAGTCCACCGATATCGCGATTCTCGTCGTCGCTGCTGACGACGGCGTGATGCCACAGACCGTTGAGGCGATCAACCACGCCAAGGCGGCGGACGTGCCGGTCGTGGTCGCAGTGAACAAGATCGATAAGCCGACCGCACAGCCGGACAAGATCCGCGGCCAGCTCACCGAGTACGGCCTGGTGCCGGAGGAGTACGGCGGCGACACGATGTTCGTCGACATCTCTGCGAAGCAGGGCCAGAACATCGATCAGCTGCTGGAGGCCGTCCTGCTGACCGCGGACGCGTCCCTGGACCTGCGCGCTAACCCGGACATGGACGCCCAGGGTATCGCCATTGAGGCACACCTCGACCGTGGCCGCGGCCCGGTCGCGACGATCATCGTCCAGCGCGGTACCCTGCGCGTCGGCGACTCCATCGTCGTCGGCGATGCTTATGGTCGCGTGCGTCGCATGATCGACGAGCACGGCAACGACGTCCAGGAAGCTGGCCCGTCCCGCCCAGTCCAGGTTCTCGGCCTGACGAGCGTGTCCGGTGCCGGCGATAACCTCCTGGTTGTCGACGAGGACCGCACGGCCCGCCAGATTGCGGACCGCCGCGACGCCCGCCGTCGTAACGCGCTCGCAGCCCGTTCCCGCAAGCGCGTCTCTCTGGAGGACCTGGACGAGGTGCTCAAGGAGACGAGCACGCTCAACCTCATCCTCAAGGGCGACAACGCCGGTACCGTCGAGGCACTGGAAGACGCCCTGCTGAAGATCGAGGTCGACGACGAGGTCGCGCTGAACATCATCGACCGTGGTGTCGGTGCTGTCACCGAGACCAACGTCCACTTGGCTGCGGCTTCCGACGCCGTGATCATCGGCTTCAACGTCCGCTCCGAGGGCAAGGCCACCGAGGCGGCTAACGCCGAGGGCGTGGACATTCGCTACTACTCGATCATCTACAAGGCGATCGAGGAGATCGAGGCAGCCCTCAAGGGCATGCTCAAGCCGATCTACGAAGAGAAGGAGATCGGTACCGCGGAGATCCGCCAGATCTTCAAGGCTTCCGCTGTCGGCCTCATCGCAGGCTGCATGGTGGAGACCGGCAAGGTCCGCCGCAATGCGAAGATCCGCCTCGTCCGCGATGGCAAGGTCATCTCCGAGGACGCGACGATCGACTCGCTGCGCCGGGAGAAGGACGACGTCACCGAGGTCTCGCACGGTTACGAGTGCGGTATGGTGCTGTCCTACCCGAACATCGAGGTCGGCGACCGGATCGAGGCCTACGAGATGGTCGAGGTCCCTCGCGACTAACTGATCATCATCAGTTAGCTAAGCTGGGCGATTGCTAGCCCGCCGCAACCCCGGAGTCGGGGCGGCGGGGCAGCGCCCGGCTTTTGCCGTTTTTACATCTCTACCCGGCGGGACCGTTAAGGCCCCGCCCGAAAAGGAGTGCCACATCATGGCTGATAATGCTCGCGCTGCGCGCATGGCTAAGCGCATCCAGCAGATCGTCGCCGTCGCCATCGAGCGGGAGATCAAGGACCCACGCCTGGAGTACGTGACCATCACGGACACCCGGATGACTGGCGACCTGCACGACGCCAGTGTGTTCTACACCGTCCGTGGCGCATCCATCGACGACGAGCCGGATGTTCCGCTGGCTGCCGCCGCGCTGGAGAGCGCTAAGGGTCAGCTCCGAAAGATCGTGGGCGACCAGCTCAGCGTCCGCTTCACGCCGACCCTGAGCTTCGTGCACGACACCGTCCCGGAGGCGTCCGCTCACATGGAGAAGCTGCTCGCCGAGGCTCGTGCGAAGGACGAGGCCGTTCGTGCCCAGGCCGCTCAGGCCAAGCCCGCGGGCGAAGCCAACCCTTATAAGGAGCGCGACTAGCGTCCCCTGCTCGGCGTCCGGTGCCCTAATCGGGCGCCGGGTGTGCGCACGGAGAAATTTCTCCGAAAAGAGGAGCTGAAGGAAAACCAAGGTGCAGGAGCCCACAACACTGCAGGAGTTTGAGGACGTCGGTCACCGAAAGATCCTCGCGCTGGCCTGGCCGGCGCTGATTGTGCTGGCAGCCACCCCGCTGTACCTCCTGCTGGACACCGCCGTCGTCGGGCGCCTGGGGGCGACCTCCCTGGCTGGACTCGCGACGGGTGCGGTGGCGCTGAGCACCGTCACCACGCAACTGACCTTTCTTTCCTACGGCACCACCGCCCGCGCCGCGCGCCATTACGGGGCAGGGCGCACCACCGATGCGGTCTATGAGGGCATTCAGGCCTCCTGGATCGCACTCGGCGTTGGGGCGGCGCTCGCGGTGGGCCTGTTCTTTTTCTCCCCGGTCATATCCCTGGTCTTATCCGGGGATGCCGAGGTGGCTGCCGAGGCCACCAGCTGGCTCAAAGTTACGAGCCTGTCGGTGATTCCCGCGTTGTTCATCATGGCGGGCAACGGCTGGCTGCGGGGCCTTTCCAACACCCGGCTCCCGCTTTACTTCACGCTGGCCGGGGTCATCCCCATGGCTGTGACTGTCCCGTTGGCCGTGCAGCGCTGGGGCCTCGTGGGCTCCGCGATCGCGAACGTCGCCGGTGAGCTCATCATCGCCGCGTGTTTTCTGTGGGCATTGGTGTTTCATTGGCGCAAGTTCGGGGATCACCGCTCGATGCGGCCCAATGGGAGGGTGATCCGCACACAGCTGGCGATGGGGCGTGACCTCATCGCCCGATCGCTGTCCTTCCAGGCGGCGTTCCTTTCCGCGGCGGCTGTGGCCGGGCGGATCGGAGCCCCGGCGCTGGCCGCTCACCAGATCCTGCTGCAGCTGTGGAACCTCGTGTCTCTGCTGCTCGATAGCGTCGCGATTGCTGCTCAAGCGTTGGTGGGGGCCGCCTTGGGTGCTGGCTCGGCGCGTGCGGCCCGCTCTGTGGCACGCCAGGTGTTGAAGTTTTCGCTGGGAGCCTCGGTGCTCCTGGCAGTGATTTTTGGGCTGGGATCGCGGGCTGTTCCCCAGCTCTTTACCGCCGATGCCCCCGTGCTCGATCAGATTGGTGGGCCGTGGTGGGTCTTTGTCTCCATCATCGTGGTCGGCGGTGCCGTGTTCGCCCTCGACGGGGTGCTGCTGGGGGCTGCGGATGTGGCATTCCTGCGCAATGCCAGCATCGCGGCGGCTGTCATCGGATTCATTCCGCTGGTCTGGCTGAGCTTTGCCTTCGACGTCGGCCTGGTCGGAGTATGGGCGGGGTTGGCAGCCTTCATGCTGATCCGCTTTGGTGCGGTGCTGTGGCGCTACCGTGGTGACGCCTGGACCGGTAGCGCTGATCGGCGGGAAGGGCGAGGAGCCCACAACGCCCCAGGAGCCTAGCGGTGGGGAGGGGGCCGTGCCGCTGACCGAGCTCTTTCCCAGGCCACGGTGGGGCAACGTAGGGTTAACATTTCTGCGAACTTTCCTTGGCAATAGGATTAATGCTTGGCTGGGTAACGGCAGAAGCGCGCGGAATAACGACGGAGGACGAGGTAGTGGGCATGCAGGGCGCAGATGATTCGCTTGCAGCGCAGTTTGCCTACACAGCCGCCGTCGCCGGCGGTGCGGGGGAGGAAGAGACCCAGGACGCGGCGACTCTGTGGGCCGTCAGCGACTTACACGTGGGCGCGCGCGGCAACCGCGATGTCGTCGTCGACCTGGTGAGGCCCCGTAACCCCGAGGACTGGCTGATCGTGGCAGGCGACGTCGCCGAAGACCTGGACGTCGTGATCGGCGTGCTGGACGAGCTTCGTCGACGCTTCGCGACAGTGATCTATGCGCCCGGGAACCACGAGCTGTACGCGCGTGCGGGGCACGGCCCGGTGGCGAAGGCGAAATACGAGGAGCTGATCCGTCGTTGCCGGCGCATTGGGGTCTATACCCCGGAGGATCCGTACCAGCAGTTCGCTGGGCACACTATCGTCCCCTTGTTCACCCTCTACGATCACTCCTGGCGCGATCTGACCAGCACCCCGGAGGAAGCGATCGCCGAGGCGCATGCGCGAGGACTGGTCTTGAGCGATTACTACATGATCCGGCCTTTCGTGGATATCCCGCTGTGGTGCCGGGAGCGCCTGGCCTATTCGGTGCGCCGCCTGGGGCAAGTCACGGGCCCCACCGTGCTCGTTAACCATTGGCCGCTGGCCCAGGAATCCTTGCGGCGCGTGCGATATCCCGAGATCGGGCTGTTCTCCGGCACGCGGCACACCCAGCAGTGGGGTACGCGTTATCGCGCGGCAGCTGTCATTCACGGGCATCTTCACATACCTTTAGGTGTTGAAGTTGATGGTGTGCCGCATGTGGAAGTTTCCCTGGGCTATCCGAGGGAACGTAAGCGCAGCTTACCCCCGCGGCAAAAGCTTGGCCTGTGGCCCTACCCGGTCATGAGCGCTGCGCGTGCATCTGGTCCACAAGCTGTTTTCGAGGAAAGGCCAGGAGGGAAGTAGGCAATGTGGAACGACGTTTTGATTCCATCGCATCAGACTGAGCCGATTCAGGCCTACGACCACCAGTTCCAGCGGGTGCCCTCCCTGCTCCAGCCCGGGCGCCTGTTGAGCGGGGTGCGTTGCGTCGAATACCACTCATCGGCTGAAAACTTGCGTAATTACCACGGTCTTCCCGTGGTGGAGCAGGAGCTCGTCGCCACCGCGGTGGACCGGCGCAAGGCGGAATTCGGGGACTCCCGGTGGTGTGCCCACCGTGCGATGGAGCAGTTCATCCCGGACCAACCGATTCTTCGTGGCCACCGGGGGATGCCGGAGTTTCCCACCCCGGTTGTCGGCTCGATGACGCACACCACCGGCTACCGGGCTGCCGTGGTGGGGCGCGCCAGCCGATGGAATTCCCTGGGGATCGACGCCGAGCCGCTCACCGCGCTCCCGGAGGGCGTGTTCGCAACGATCGCGAGCCCAGAGGAGCGCGCGGGCCTGCGACGCCTGTCCCGCCGCCTGGGCCGCGGCCACGATGGTCAGGGAGCACTGGGGGTGGTGCTCTTCTCCGCGAAGGAAGCCGTATACAAGGCTTGGTATCCGCTGACCCAACAGTTCCTCGACTTCGACCAGGCGCGCATTGAACTCCGCGAGGACGGCAGCTTTAGGGCCCGGCTGCTCGTGGGTAATGCGCCGGTTCCCACCATCGAGGGCCTCTGGTCAGCCGCCGAAGGCTACGCGCTCACGATGGCGGGCGTGCGCGCCTAAACCAATCCGTGGGGGCGGGCGACGAATTCGCTGGCCGCGCGCCGTCCCTTCTCCTTAATCAGCGCGATCGCGTGGCCCTGCGGATCCACCGCCGCGTGTACCCCCTTTAGTCCGATTGGGTCCAGCCACTTACCCAGGGCCAGGTCCGCCGCCTGTTCTTCGGTGATCGGCCGGGTGGGGAAGCAGACCTGCATCGCGGCATCGAGGTTCAAGCTCAGCGCCGGTGTTTCGGCAAGCTCGTCGAGGGTGACGGCCTCAGCGATATCGAAAGGGCCCACGCTCGTGCGTCGCAGCGAGGTGAGGTAGCCACCCAACCCTAGGGCGTCGCCGACATCCCGAGCGATGGCGCGGATATACGTCCCAGAGCTGCAGTGGACGCTGACATCGACCAACCAGCGAGGCCCCTCGGCGGTCTCTTCGCGACGGACATCGGAGAAGCTCAACGAGTGGATCGTGATCGGTCGGGGTGGAATGTCGACTTCCTTGCCCTCCCGCACCAGCTCGTGGGCCCGGCGTCCGTTGATCTTGATGGAGGATACGGAGGTCGGTCGCTGCATGATCTCCCCTTGGAAGTCCGCGAAGATCTCGCCGAGCCGTGCCGTCATTGCCTCGACGGTGAATGAGTCGATCTCTGCTGGGGTCGCGGTCTGCAGCACCTCACCTTCGATGTCGTCGGTGACTGTGCTAGCTCCAAAGGCCATCGTTGCCTCATAACGCTTATCGTGCGTGACGACGTGGGCGAGGAACTTGGTACCCCGTTCGATGCCAAGCACCAGCACACCGGTGGCCATGGGGTCCAGAGTTCCGGAGTGGCCAACCTTCTTGGTGCCCATGATCCGGCGAACTTTCGCGACCATATCGTGGCTGCTCGCACCAGCGGGTTTGTCGAGGATGATCAGGCCGGAACGGTCGAGCAGGCTAGGCAGCTGCGTCGGCCTACCGGCGGCAGGGGCCACCTCGTCGTCAGAGCGCTGGGTGTTTTCGGAAGGGGAGTGCTTATGAGCCATGGCGCCAGTCTATGGGTTAAGATCCCCAACGTGAGTATCTGGTACGGGCTTGATCGTGTTCCCCACAACCTCGAAGGTGCAGCCGTGACAATCGGCGTGTTCGACGGCGTGCACCGCGGGCACCAAGAGCTGATTAACCGAGCCGTGGCTAAGGCCAAGGAGCTCGGCGTCCCCGCGGTAATGTTCACCTTTGATCCGCACCCGACCGTGGTTTTCCAGCCGGAATCCGTTCCGAAATTGCTGGGCACGGTGGAGGAGCGCGCGCAGCTGGCGATGGATCTCGGGATTGACCACGTCGTCGTTCAGGCCTTCACCCCGGAGATCGCCTCCTGGTCTCCAGAGGAATACATCGACCGGGCGTTGCTCGACACTTTGCGGGCCAAGCATGTCGTGGTGGGGGAGAACTTCACCTTCGGCCACAAGGCCTCCGGTACCCCCGACACGCTCCGGGAGGTCTCCCAGAACCGGGACTTCACGGTGGAAGTGGTCCCGCTGCTTTCTGAAGACGACCACACGGTTTGCTCCACCTGGATCCGGCAGCGCATCGCCGAGGGGAATATGACGGCCGCGGCGGAGGCGTTGGGCCGTCCGTTCAGCGTGGAAGGCGTGGTGACCCACGGCGCAGGCCGGGGTGGCCGGGCGCTGGGCTTCCCGACCGCGAACCTGTACTTCCCGGATATCTACGCGCTGCCTTCCGATGGGGTGTACGCCGGTTACCTGGAGATCCTGCCGAACCAGGCGGAGCTGTCCCACCAGGGGCTGAGCGACAAGGTTGGCACCATGCCGGTGGGGGCAAAGCTTCCTGCGGCGATCTCCGTGGGGACGAACCCGACCTTCGGCCACGAGCCGCGCAGCGTCGAGTCCTTCGTTCTCGACCACGAGGCCGACCTTTATGATTTCGAGGTCCGCGTCAGCTTCGTCTCCCGAATCCGTGGCCAGGAGAAGTACGACTCCCTCGACGAGCTCATCGCAGCCATCGACCGCGATGTGGCAGCCACCCGTAAGGCTGTGCTAGGGTAACTCGGTCAGCGACTGCGGTTCGCGGTAGTCGCGCGGATTGCCGTCGGGCAGTCTTTAAGAATCTTTAGCGCGGACTGAAATAACAAGGAGTTATCCATGGCACTGTCCAAGGACGAGAAGGCGGCAACTCTCAAGGAGTTCGGCCTGCACGAGACCGACACCGGTTCCCCGGAGGCGCAGGTTGCTCTGCTGAGCGCCCGCATCAACCAGCTCACCGAGCACCTGAAGGATCACAAGCACGATCACCACTCCCGCCGTGGTCTGCTGCTGCTGGTCGGTCGCCGCAAGGGTCTGCTGAAGTACCTGGCTTCCACCGACATCGAGCGCTACCGCTCCCTGATCGAGCGTCTGGGCCTGCGTCGCTAAGAGCGATCGCATCCGGAGGTAGTTTCTGCCTCCGGGGCTCTCAGTAGCCTTCCAACCCCGTCTGCGTGTCACACGCGGGCGGGGTTTTTGCTGCGCGCGTGCTAGGCTCGTCGGTGAAATATTGACCGACCTCTAAGCGCCCCTTCGGCACCGATGATCTGAAGACTGCGACGGGCGCTTTTCTGATGAAAGGCCGTGGCACACCCGCTATGAGCTCCAAGAAAAATAATCTTCCTAAGAACGTCTCCGTTGAGATGGTCGACCCGGATGCAGGGATCTGGGAAGCAACCGCAACCATCGACAACGGGGACTTCGGCTCCCGCACCCTCCGCTTCGAGACCGGCCTGCTGGCACGTCAGGCTGACGGGGCCGTCACCGCGTACCTGGACGAGGACACGATGCTGCTGTCCACGACGACGGCTTCCCGTTCCCCGCGCGAGGGTATCGACTTCTTCCCGCTGACCGTTGACGTCGAGGAGCGCATGTACTCCGCCGGCCGCATCCCGGGCAGCTTCTTCCGTCGCGAGGGGCGCCCGGGTACGGACGCTATCCTCGCTGCCCGCCTCATCGACCGCCCGCTGCGTCCGACCTTCGTCAAGGGGTTGCGCAACGAGGTGCAGGTCGTCATCACCGTGATGTCCATCGACCCGAACGAGATGTACGACGTCCTCGCCATCAACGGCGCGTCCGCATCCACCCAGCTCTCCGGCCTGCCGGTATCCAGCTCGGTCGGCGGCGTGCGCATGGCGCTGGTCGTGGATGAGGAGCACCCGGAGGGTCAGTGGGTGGCCTTCCCGACGCGCGAGCAGGTTTCCCAGTCCGTCTTCGAGCTGGTCGTCGCTGGTCGCGTGACCGAACCGCCGAAGGGAGGCCGGGGCAAGAAGTCCCAGCCGAATGTTGCGGTCATGATGGTCGAGGCAGGGGCCACCGACAATGTCGTCGAGCGGATCGCCGAGGGCGCACCGGCGCCGACCGAGGCCGTGGTCGCCGAGGGCATCGAGGCTGCCAAGCCTTTCATCGCCACCCTGTGCGCCGCTCAGGACGCGCTGCGCGACGCGGTGGATACCGAGGCCCGCGAGTTCGAGCTCTTCCCACCGTTCGATGAGGATGTTTACTCCGCCGTTGAGGCTGAATGCGATGCGGATGTCGCGCAGATCATGACGATCGCCGATAAGCAGGAGCGCGACGAGTCCCTCGCGGAGAACATGCAGGAGACCGTTGATGCTCTGATCGAGCAGTTCCCGGAGCGAGAGTCCGAAATCCGTGCGGCTCACAATGACTTGACCCGCACCATCGTGCGTCAGCGCATCCTGGAGGACGGCTTCCGCATCGACGGCCGCGACCACACTTCGATTCGCGACTTGGGCATCGTGGTGCAGCTGCTGCCGCGTGCCCACGGCTCCGCACTCTTCGAGCGTGGCGAGACTCAAATCCTCGGCGTGACCACCTTGGACACCCTGAAGATGGAGCAGACCATCGATTCCCTGGGTCCGGAGACCTCCAAGCGCTACATCCACCACTACAACTTCCCGCCGTACTCCACCGGCGAGACTGGCCGTGTCGGCAGCCCGAAGCGCCGCGAAATCGGCCACGGTGCTCTGGCTGAGCGCGCCCTGACCCCGGTGCTGCCGTCTCGCGAGGAGTTCCCATACACCATCCGCCAGGTCTCCGAAGCTCTCGGTTCCAATGGTTCGACCTCCATGGGCTCCGTGTGCGCCTCCACTCTCTCGCTGTACAACGCCGGCGTCCCACTGAAGGCGCCAGTGGCGGGTATCGCGATGGGCCTGGTTTCCGGTCTCGTCGATGGGAAGGAGAAGTTCGTCAGCCTTACCGACATCCTCGGTGCCGAGGATGCATTTGGCGACATGGACTTCAAGGTCGCCGGTACTTCCGAGTACGTCACCGCCCTGCAGCTGGACACCAAGCTCGATGGCCTGCCATCCGAGGTGCTGGCCTCCGCGCTCGGCCAGGCGCGTAGCGCCCGCCTGGAGATCCTGCAGCTGATGGAGGATGCCATCGACGCGCCTGACCAGATGAGCGAGCTGGCGCCACGCATCACGAAGATCTCCATCCCGCAGAACAAGATCGGTGAGGTCATCGGGCCGAAGGGCAAGACCATCAACCAGATCACCGAGGAGACCGGAGCCAACATCTCCATCGAGGATGACGGCACCGTCTTCGTCTCCGCCGTGGGTGGCGAGGCCGCTGAGGCCGCGATCGAGAAGATCAACGCGATTGCTAACCCGCAGCAGCCGAAGGTCGGGGACCGCTTCCTCGGCACGGTTGTGAAGACCACCGCCTTCGGGGCCTTCATCTCCCTGCTGCCGGGACGCGACGGTCTGCTGCACATCTCGAATATCGGCGGCGACCGCCGGATCGAGAAGGTTGAGGACGAGCTCAACGTCGGCGACAAGATCCAGGTCGAGATCGCCGATATCGACAACCGGGGCAAGATCTCCCTGGTTCCGGTCGACGAGGACTAAGCGGTTAGGCGCTAGAAGCGGGCACCACATCACACGGTGCCCGCTTCGTCTTATTAGTCTTGATATCAGCAATGCCCGGGCGCTGGTCGGGGCTCAACAAAAAACTATTGCCAAGCACGCTTCGGCAGGAAGGAAAGTTCATGATCCGCGTAGGAGTACTTGGCGCCAAGGGGCGCGTCGGCACCACCATCGTCGCTGAGGTCGAGCAGAATCCGAATCTGGAGCTCTCGGCCGCCCTGGACCACGGCGATGATCTGCAGGAGCTTGTGGATACCAAAACCGACGTGGTCGTGGACTTCACCCAGCCGGACTCGGTGATGGGCAATGTGGAGTTCTGCATCCGCAACGGCATCCACGCGGTCGTCGGTACCACCGGCTGGACTGAGGACCGCTATGAGACGGTCCGAGGCCTGCTGCAGGACTCCCCGAAGGTCGGTGTGCTGGTGGCCCCGAACTTCGCCATCTCCGCGGTGCTGACGATGAAGTTCGCCGAAATCGCCGCACCCTTCTTCGAGTCCGCCGAGGTTATCGAGTTCCACCACCCGAATAAGCTCGACGCTCCTTCCGGCACCGCCGTACACACCGCCGAGGGGATCGCCCGGGCGCGCCGCGAGGCAGGACTCGAAGAGCAGCCGGACGCCACCGCCCAGTCCCTCGACGGCGCCCGAGGCAGCGACGTCCAGGGGGTGCCCGTTCACGCGGTGCGCATGACCGGCATGGTGGCGCACGAGGAGGTTATCTTCGGTACCCGCGGGCAGTCGCTGACTATCCGCCAGGACTCCTACGACCGCGAGTCCTTCGTGCCGGGTGTCGTCATCGGTGTTGAGAAGATCGCTGACAACCCGGGGCTGACGATTGGCCTCGAGAAGTTCCTGGGGCTGGACTAGGGGTCGGGCGACGGAGAACGCTATGGCAACACCGGTGGAACTCGACGTCCAGCTCATCGGGCATACCCAATTCCACGCACCGGCGGATATCGACTGGGAAACGGATACCGATGGCCCGTCCGCGCTTCTCGAATTCGCTGGGCGCGCGTGCTACGAGACCTGGGATAAACCCAATCCGCACACGGCAACGAATGCGGCCTACCTCCGCCACATCATGGACGTGGGCCACCTCGCGGTACTCGAGCACTCCAGCGCCACGATGTACCTGCGCGGTGTGTCTCGCTCCTGTGCCCACGAGGTCATGCGGCACCGGATGTTCTCCTTCAGCCAGCTTTCCCAGCGCTATGTCCCGGATGACGAGGCACGGGTCATTGTGCCGCGCAGCGTGCAGGATAACCCTGATCTGGAGAAGCTCTTTCTCCAGGCGGCAGACGTCGCACACGGCGCCTACACGGAAATCCTGGATAGCCTCAACGAAGACCTCGATGAGGGAGCGAGCACGAGGGTGAACGCTGCGCTGCGGGCCAAGCAAGCCCGACAGGCGGCACGTGCTGTCCTGCCGAACGCGGCGGAGACCCGCTTCGTCATGTCCGGCAACTTCCGCAGCTGGCGACACTTCATCGCCATGCGGGCGACCGAGCACGCCGACCCGGAGATTCGCCGGGTGGCGATCGCATGCCTCGTTGAGCTCCAGTCGATCGCCCCGGAGGTTTTCGAGGACTTCTCGATTACCGAGCTGCGGGATAAGACCCAGATCGCGACAAGCCCCTACGTCAGCGATATCTAGTTCGCGGCGCTGGAGGCGTCGGAAACTGGAGAAAGCGCTCCCCGAGAAGGGACACGGGGAGCAGCAAATAACCACAAACCTGGTGAAGAAAGGTAATCTTTACACCTATGAGTACAGGTAATGCAGCAATTCGTGGTGCTGAACACTTCGGAACGGTCTCTGTGGCAATGGTGACGCCATTCCACAAGGACGGGACTATCGACCTGAAGGCGGGCGTGGAGCTTGCCGGGTACCTGGTTGATAAAGGCTGCGATTCTCTCGTTCTCGCTGGTACGACCGGAGAATCTCCAACCACGACCAACGAGGAGAAGATCAACCTACTCAAGGCGGTTCGCGCTGAGCTCGGCGATAGCGTCAAGCTGATCGCTGGCACCGGCACGAACAACACCGCGAGCACCATCGAACTCTCCCGGCTGTCGCAGGACGCCGGCGCAGATTCGCTGCTCGTCGTCACCCCGTACTACTCCCGCCCGAGCCAGGAGGGACTGTTTCAGCACTTCACTGCGGTCGCAGACAGTGTCGACCTCCCGATTTGCCTCTACGACATTCCGTCTCGCTCGGTCGTTCCCATCGAACTGGACACTATCCAGCGGTTGTCGGAGCACGAAAACATTCAGGCAGTCAAGGACGCCAAGGGCAAGCTTCCGGAGGCGCTGCAGTTGCTGCAGAACACGGATCTGGCCTGGTACTCCGGCGATGACCCGCTGAACCTGCCGTTCCTTTCGGTCGGTGCGACGGGCTTCATTTCCGTTATCGGGCACCTGGCCGCGGACAAGCTGCGCGCTCTGCGCGACGCCTATGACCAGGGCAACCTGGCAGGCGCTCAGCAGATCGCGGCGAGCCTGGCCCCGCTGGAACGTGCCCAGGGACGGCTCGGGGGAGTGACGATGGTGAAGGCGGCACTGAAGCTGCGTGGCAAGGACGTTGGTGCGCCGCGCCTACCAATTTTGGAAGTAGACCCAGCCGAACTTGATCAGCTGGAACAAGACCTGCAGGATGCAGGAGTTTAAAAGGATAATATGACTGAAAATCGTTCTCGGGGACGCAAGGTAACCCGAAAGGCGGCTCCGCCGAGCGCGGAAACTGCTGCACAATCCGATGCTGGGAACGCGAGCGCTGAGCAGCAGCGCGAGCGTGCCGACAAGGCCCGCGTGAGCAACGCTGAGGCCGCGACCGTTTTCAACGACGGCGGCCAGCAGGCGGCCCAGAACACCGGCGCCGGCGAAGGCTCCGATAAGGGCGGCCAGCGCTCCGGCGGCGACAGCAATGGCGATAATAATGGCGGTAACGGCGGGGGCCGTTCTCGTAACCGTCGCTCCCGCGGCCGTGGGCGTTCCAAGGGCTCTCACAACGGCGATAAGCAGGGCGGGGATAACCGCAGCGGCCAGAACAATTCCGGTCGCGGTGGAAATAAGTCCAAGTCCGGCGGCCGCAATGGGAATAACAACCGCCGTGGCCGCGGCGGGGACCGCCGTCGCGGTGCGCTGCAAGCCATGCAGGGTGCGGACCTGACCAAGCGCCTGCCAGAGCCACCGGCCCTGCCCAAGGGCGGGCTGCGCATCGTCGCTCTCGGCGGTATCTCCGAGATCGGCCGTAACATGACCGTCTTCGAGTACGACGGTCGCCTCCTGCTGATCGACTGTGGCGTGCTCTTCCCATCCAGCGGTGAGCCGGGCGTGGACCTGATCCTGCCGGACTTCTCCTACCTGGACGATAAGTGGGATCGCGTCGAGGCTCTTGTGATCACCCACGGCCACGAGGACCACATCGGTGCGATCCCGTGGCTGCTGAAGCAGCGCGCGGATATCCCGATCGTCGCCTCCCGCTTCACCGCGGCACTCATCCAGGCCAAGACCCAGGAGCACCGTCAGCGCCCGAAGATCGTCGAGGTCAACGACCAGTCTCACGTGAATTACGGTCCGTTCGACCTGCGTTTCTGGAACGTCAACCACTCCATCCCGGACTGCCTTGGCATCGCGCTGAAGACCCCGGCCGGCCTGGTGATCCACACTGGCGATATCAAGCTCGACCAGACCCCGATCGACGGCCGTCCGACGGACCTGCCGGCGCTGTCGCGCTTCGGCGACGAGGGCGTGGACCTCATGCTCTGCGACTCCACCAACGCCGCAACCCCAGGGTTCTCCGGTTCTGAGGCGGATGTCGCCCCGACGCTGACCCGCCTGATCCGCGATGCGAAGCAGCGCGTGATTCTGGCGTCCTTCGCCTCTAACGTGGCTCGCATCCAGTCCGCCGTGAATGCAGCGGTGGCGGCGAATCGCAAGGTGGCCTTCACCGGTCGCTCGATGATCCGAAACATGGAGATCGCAGAGCGCATGGGTTACCTGAACGCCCCGCGCGGCACCATCGTCTCCATGGACGAGGCCTCCCGCATGGCTCCGCACAAGGTGGTTCTCATCACCACCGGCACCCAGGGTGAGCCGATGGCTGCGCTGTCGCGCATGGCACGCCGGGAACACCGCCAGATCACCGTCCGCAACGGCGACCTGATCATTCTCTCCTCCTCCCTCGTCCCGGGTAACGAGGAGGCAGTCTTCGGCGTGATCAACATGCTGTCGCAGATCGGTGCGACGGTGGTCACCAGCCGCGACGCCAACGTCCACACTTCTGGTCACGGTCTGGCAGGAGAGCTGCTGTTCCTGTACAACGCTGCGCGTCCGCGCAACGCGATGCCGGTACACGGCGAGTGGCGCCACCTGCGCGCTAACCGCGACCTGGCCATCTCGACCGGCGTGGACCCGAAGAACGTCCCACTGGCCCAGAATGGCGTGGTCGTGGACCTGCATAACGGGCACGCGAAGGTCGTGGGTCAGATTACCGTGGGCAACCTGTACGTCGACGGCACCCGCATGGGCGACGTGGACGCGGATACCCTCGAGGACCGCACCGCGATGGCTGAGGGCGGCCTCATCGCCGTGTCTGTTGTCATCGACAACCGCACCGGCCGTCCGCTGGAGGCTCCGCACATCCAGGCCAAGGGCTTCTCTGGAGATGCCAAGGACCTGCTCAAGGAGCTCGGCGAGATCGCCGACGACGTGATGATGGATCTGGCTGGCGAAGGGGAGAATAACCCTTACCGCATGGCTCAGACCCTGCGTCGTCGCGTGGCCCGGCACGTGTCCGATAAGTGGAACCGTAAGCCACTGATCGTCCCGACCGTGGTTCCGATGACCAGTGAGATCGTTGAGGAGCTGGAGGACGCACCGTCCGTGCCTGCTCAGTAACGACTGAACTGACTGACCGGGCCGAGGGCTCGCCGTGAAGCACACGGTGACCCCGGCCCGGTCTTCCGTTTCTCCCAGCATTTCTTCGGGCCCGCTGGAGGCGTGGGGGAGGGGAGTGGCGCGCGTGAAGCACGGATATTCGCGCCACGAATCCCGCTGCGCGGCGTGTTGAAAGTGTTAAACATGTGACTACTGGGACTAATATGGCGGACATGTCTGTCAGAAACCGTCCCGGCACGTCGCCCTCCCGCAACCGCTCCCGGCGCTCTCACTCTCGCCCCGGTGAGCGGACTTCTCGCCCAGCGGCGAGGCGCCGTGCCCCACGCACGGGGATCGACGAGGACCTCTCCGTCGACCCGGATGCGTCGACGGCCAAGATCACGAGGCCGGGCGGTGGGGCCTCTGACATGGAGTTTGGTAGGACTGGCAGCGCCTATCGCGCCGTTGGCGGAAGCATCAAAACAATCGCGGATTCGGTCGCCAGCGGTATCGGTGGCGCGCTCCGGCGCCCCCGAAATGAGAATGAGCATGACGGCGCAGCCGAGTCTGCCTCGCACCGATCACAAGCCCGCACATCGAAGAAGAAAGTAGAAGGTTTGGCCTCTCAGCAGCACCAAGACGGCACCCAGCCGCGGCGTCCCCGACGCAGGAAGTCGGCGGCGAAGGAGGTGGCGCCGGTTGAAGATACGCAGCTCGACGACGAGGGGAACTTCTCGGAAGGTCCGCGCCAGATCGGCGGTGGCTTCGACGGCCCGGCTCTCATCAGCGCCGGCGTTGCGGTAGTGCTCGGTGCAACGCTGTGGTTCAACGTTGCCGGGGCGGTCGGAAAGGCCATTGCCTACGCTCTGACCTGGGCAATCGGTGTCGGGGCTTATATTGTTCCGTTCGCGCTACTGGGGCTGTTCTGGATCCTCATGTTCGGAATCCGCACCACGCAGAGTTCCGACCTGCGCCGCGGCTTGGGGGTGGGGCTTGTCGCGGGTTCTTTGCTGGGGATCATCCATATCTTCGCCGGTTTGCCGACCAGCACCGCGGACAAGGCCGGAGCCGGCGGCATCGTCGGCCAGTTCATCGGCACGCCGATGTCCGTGGGCTTCAGCAACTACGTCGCCGTTCCGCTGTTGTTCCTCATCATGATTTACGGCGCCCTGCAGCTCACCGGTCGCACGGTCGCCGAATTCTTCGCCGGCTCCGTGTCCTGGTTGGGACTCGACGGCGCGTTCGATGCGCTGCGCGAACGCTTCTCCCGGCATCCGGAGGAGGAGTATGACGACGACCCATACGGCGAAATCGATCAGCGGCTCGATGAGGCCGTGGACCAGGACGATTACCTGCTGCCGAGCCGCACCCGGAAGACCTCCCCGATGGCCAATTACCCGGTGGAGGAGGAGCCTTCGCAGCCCGCCCGTCGCCCCCGTCGCCGGAATGCACCCGCACCACGAGCAGCCGCGCCACGGCAGCCGGAGCCACGCGCCGTCGACGACGTCGATGAGCCCCTCCCGCTGGTCTCCGATACCGATGAGACCTCGGTGCTCGACGTGGCCACTAGCCCGCAACAGTCGACTCCGAGCCGCACGGCCGCACGGGCCCAGCAGCGCTCCGCGATCCCCACGCCGAGTGAGGAATCTCCGCAGGCTGAGCCCGCTGCCCGACGGGGACAGGCAGAGGAGCCTGCTACCCGGCGGGGACAGGCCGAGGAGCGCGCCGCAGGGGACAAGGCTGTCAACCAGACTCGCGAGGCCATGCGCCAGGCTATCGTCGCTCGCTCCGGCATCGACGCTGCCGCACTCGCCGCTGATAAGGCCGACGGGCAGAACGAGAACGGGGACTCCGCCGTGTCGGGGTCGTCCTCGTCCCCAGCTGCGCAGCACGGAGCGGAAGGCAGCTACGTCCTGCCGTCCACCGAACTGCTGATTCCGGGCGAGCCAGCGAAGGAGCGCAGCGACGCTAATGACCGGATGATCGACGCGATCACAGAGGTCTTCGAGGAATTCAACGTCGACGCCCACGTCACCGGCTTCCAGCGCGGTCCGACGGTCACACGCTACGAGATCGAGCTGGGCCCTGGCGTGAAGGTCTCGAAGATTACGAATCTGCAGTCCAACCTCGCCTACGCGGTGGCCACGGATAATGTCCGACTGCTGACCCCGATCCCGGGCAAGTCCGCCGTCGGTATCGAGGTGCCGAACTCCGACCGCGAGATGGTTCGCCTCGGCGACGTGCTGAGCTCCCCAGATGTGGTAGCCAGCCAGGACCCGATGCTGATCGGCCTGGGCAAGAACATCGAGGGCGACTTCGTGGGGCACTCGCTGCAGAAGATGCCACACCTGCTGGTCGCCGGTTCCACCGGCTCCGGTAAGTCCGCGTTTGTGAACTCGATGTTGGTTTCCTTGCTCACCCGCGCCACGCCCGAGGATGTCCGACTCATCCTCATCGACCCGAAGATGGTGGAGCTCACGCCGTACGAGGGCATCCCGCACCTCATCACTCCAATCATTACCCAGCCAAAGAAGGCAGCCGCTGCGCTGACCTGGCTCGTGGAGGAGATGGAGCAGCGGTACATGGACATGAAGGCCACCCGCGTGCGTCATATCAAGGACTTCAACCGCAAGGTCAAGTCCGGGGAGATTACTACTCCGCTGGGCTCGGAGCGCGAATACCGCCCGTACCCGTACATCGTCTGTGTCGTGGACGAGCTCGCGGACCTCATGATGACGGCCCCGCGCGAGATCGAGGACGCCATCGTCCGCATTACCCAGAAGGCCCGCGCCGCCGGTATCCACCTGGTCCTGGCGACACAGCGCCCGTCCGTGGACGTCGTTACCGGCCTGATCAAGACCAACGTGCCGTCGCGCCTGGCCTTCGCAACCAGCTCGCTGACGGACTCCCGCGTGATCCTCGACCAGGCCGGCGCCGAGAAGCTCATCGGCATGGGCGACGGGCTGTTCATCCCGCAGGGTGCGCCGCGACCCATCCGCATGCAAGGCGCCTTCGTCACCGACGAGGAGATCTTCGACGTCGTCGAGGCCGCCAAGGCACAGGCAGAGCCGGACTACACCGAGGGAGTCACCGAGGATAAGTCCGCTGAGGCGAAGAAGAACATCGATGCCGACATCGGCGACGACCTCGAGGACCTCATTCAGGCCGTCGAGCTGGTGGTGACGTCCCAGTTCGGCTCGACCTCCATGCTGCAGCGTAAGCTCCGCATCGGTTTCGCCAAGGCCGGCCGACTGATGGACCTCATGGAGACCCGCGGCGTTGTGGGCCCCTCCGAGGGATCCAAGGCCCGCGAGGTGTTGGTCAAGCCGGAGGAGCTCGACACCATCATCTGGATGATCAAGGGCGCCAATCCGGAAGACGCCCCGAAGGAAATCGTCGAGGAGGACAACGGCCAGGAAGATTCCGAAGATTCGGCACCGGCGGCTGCGTCCAATGTGGACTCGGTCGACGACGGTGGCGACGAGGACACTCAGACGCGCGTTATTCCTGCCAGCCCGCCCTCGGGGGCCTTCTAAGGCATGCACTGTCGGTGGCCTGAGCTGGGGCTTGCAGTCCCCGGCTTGGTTGCTGGTGTAGCATTACTCCCGATGGAGGGGAGTACCCCATCCCACGGAGTCGGTCGTCAACACGGCAGAGCGGCGGCGAGCAGGGTTTCATCCATGCCGGTGCGGCACTCACCCGGCCACTCCGGTCAGGCCCGTTTAGCCTGGCGGGGGAGACCTCCGGTCATTGAACACACTTTAAGGGCCGGAGGGACCAATGGAAGTTAACGCTTTAACCTGGGGCATCACGATCGTGGTGGTGCTCGGATTCTTTGTTTTCGATTTCTTCACTCACGTGCGCACGCCGCATGAGCCGACGCTGAAGGAGTCCGCACTCTGGTCGGCGTTTTACGTTGGCCTCTCGATGGTCTTCGGGGTGTTCCTCTGGTTCACCTGGGGCGAGCCGGGCAACCCCCACCAGCACGGGCTGGAATTCTTTGCCGGCTACATCACCGAGAAGGCACTCAGCGTCGATAACCTGTTCATCTTCTCGCTGATCCTCACCACGTTTAAGGTCCCTCGTAAGTACCAGCAGAAGGTGCTGCTCGCCGGCATCCTTATGGCGCTTGCTCTGCGCGGCATTTTCATCTGGCTCGGCGCGGCGGCGATCGCCCGTTGGTCCGATGTGTTCTACCTCTTTGGCATCTTCCTTCTATGGACCGCCGCGAAGTTGGCCTATGACGAGGTCACCGGGGCTGAAGAGACCGACCTCAACAACATGAAGATCATCCGGATTCTGCGCAAGGCAGTGCCGGTGACGGACAAGGTCCACTCGGACCGTCTCTTCGTCCGTGAGGACGGTGCGGCTCACGAGGTCGACGGTAAGAAGGCGTCCTCAGGGAAGACCCGACTCATGGTGACTCCGCTGTTTGTTGCGTTGCTGGCCATCGGCTTCATCGACGTGCTCTTCGCACTGGATTCGATCCCCGCGATCTACGGCATCACCAGCGAGCCCTATATCGTCTTCACCGCCAATGCGTTGGCCCTGATGGGGCTGCGCCAGCTGTTCTTCTTGCTGGACGGGTTGCTGGAGAAGCTGGTCTACCTCTCTTACGGGCTGTCCATCATCCTCGCCTTCATCGGCGTGAAGCTGGTGCTGCATGCGTTGCACGAGAATAACCTGCCGTTTATCAACGGCGGGGGCAATGTTTCGGTCCCGGAGGTCTCCGTTGAGTTCTCGCTGATCTTCATCGTCTTGACGCTGGTCATCACGACCGTGTTGAGCCTCACGGTGGGCAAGCGGGACCAGCAGGAGCAGGCCTCGGCGACTGAGGACCTCGAGCCCGAACATGCCGGAGATACCGGTTTCGGTAAAGATCCTGCAGGTAGGTAGAATTACCAGCGTGGAGACAACAGTGGAGCGGAACACGCAACCAGATACGCTGAGCGCATTTGGTCGTTTTGTGCGTCGCTTTAACGTACCGAACGTCCTCACGACCATCCGCATCCTGCTGATCCCCATATTCTTGTGGACGATCGCAGGAACGGGCGCGTGGCAGGATGTCGACGCCGCACGGGCGGACCGTTGGTGGGCGCTCGCCGTCTTTTTGCTGCTGATGGTGACCGACCAGCTGGACGGTTACCTCGCCCGCAAGTACGAGGTGATCACCGACTTCGGTAAGCTCGCTGATCCGATTGCGGACAAGCTACTGATGCTTGCGGCGTTCATCAGCCTGAACCTGCTGGGCGAGCTGTGGTGGATGGTTACCGCTGTGATCGTCGTTCGCGAGCTCGGCATCACGCTGTGGCGGCTGGTTCTTGCTCGGCGGGGGTTGGTGGTTCCGGCATCCAAGGGCGGGAAGCTCAAGACCGTGCTGCAAACTCTGGCCGTTGCGCTGTACATCATGCCGCTGGCTAGTGCCGTCGCTTGGATCGGGCACGGGGTCATGGCGCTAGCAGTCGCGGTGACCGTGGTGACTGGACTGCAGTACATCGTGGATTCCCGAAAGCAGAACTAGTCGAGGGGCGGGCAAGATGGTGGATCGAGTTGTCAGCGACTCTCTGGGGGAGCTCCGCGCGCAGGCTGCAGATCTATCCGCTCAGGTAATTGCTTCCTGCCGGGAACGGGGCTGGACGCTGGCTACCGCTGAATCCCTCACTGCGGGAATGCTCGCCGGATGTATCGCGGATACCCCTGGCTCGTCAGCCGTGCTACGTGGTGGCCTCGTGGTGTACGCGACTGATCTCAAAGCTACGCTGGCCGGGGTGGACCCAGAACTCCTGCACCAGCGTGGACCCGTTGACCCTGCAGTGGCAGTCCAATTATCCAAGGGTGCGGCGCAGCGGTGCGGGGCGAGCATCGGCGTCGGGCTGACCGGTGTGGCGGGGCCGGATGGACAGGACGGCCACTCGGTCGGCGAGGTTCATATTGGAATGACGGTACCTGCGGGAGCCGGTGAGACAACGGTTCGTAGTTTCGATCTCGGAACTCGGCCCCGGGCGGTGATTCGGCAGCTCGCGGTGAACAGTGCGTTGGAGATGATCCTCGCGGTCTCCGGCGCTGGGAACAAATAGGCCGCTAGGTTCGTTATAGGTAGTGATGGTAGAAAACATTTTGCTGCTAGATTCCTCCTCGCGCAGGGAAGACGCTTCCCGCGTGGGCGTTCAGCGACCTTATTCCTCGGAGAAGCTGGATGACTTCAGCGCGGAGCACGTGTTGGAGCAGAACTGGGACGCCTCCATGCCGATGGCTCCCAGCGATGAGCCGTTGCTGCGAGAAGCTCTTGGTGCGACGCTGCGTGACACGCGTCGACAGACAGGGTTCACCCTCCGCGAGCTTGCCAAGCTCGCCAATGTCAGCCCCGGTTATCTTTCGGAGCTGGAGCGGGGGCGCAAGGAAGTATCGTCTGAGCTGCTCGCAAGCGTGTGCCACGCCATGGGGATCAGCGTCGCTTCGGCGATCCTCGAGGCAGCGTCCATGATGACCCTTGATGCGGCAGCAGCTGAACTGGCTTCGTCGATGGCGCGCGTGAACTAACCGATATTCGCAGCCCAGATGCTGCTAAAATTAGCGCAGATGAGGCTCGTCTCCCATGGGGCGGGCAAAACTTTTGTCGATAGTTATCCCCAAGGAGTGCAGTCCGCATGGCAAATCCCTTCACTAAGGCGTGGAAGTACCTCATGGCTCTCTTCGACTCCAAGATTGAAGAGAATGCGGATCCGAAGATCCAGATTGAGCAGGCCATCCAGGAAGCTCAGCGCCAGCACCAGGCGCTGTCTCAGCAGGCAGCAGCGGTCATCGGTAACCAGCGTCAACTGGAAATGAAGCTCAACCGCCAGCTGGCTGAGGTGGAGAAGCTCCAGGACAACACGCGCCAGGCATTGAAGCTCGCGGATGATGCGCAGAGCAACGGTGACGCCGCGAAGGCTGCTGAATACAACAACGCAGCAGAAGCTTTCGCCGCCCAGCTGGTGACAGCGGAGCAGTCCGTGGAGGACCTCAAGGGCCTTCACGACCAGTCGCTGCAGCAGGCTAACCAGGCGAAGCAGGCCGTTGAGCGCAACGCTATGCAGCTGCAGCAGAAGGTGGCCGAGCGGACCAAGCTGCTCAGCCAGCTGGAGCAGGCCAAGATGCAGGAGAAGGTCGCGGAATCTCTGCAGGCGATGAACCAGTCCGTCTCCGGCTCTTCGCCGAACCTTGACCAGGTGCGGGAGAAGATCGAGGGCCGCTACGCGCGTGCGTTGGGCCAGGCGGAGCTTGCCCAGAACTCGGTGCAGGGGCGCATGGCGGACATCAACCAGGCCAGCACCCAGCTCGCGGGGCATTCCCGCCTCGAGCAGATCCGCTCGGAGATGCGTAAGGAGCAGGGCCAGATCAGCGGTTCGACCCAGAAGTCCATCGACGCCGGTTCCACCGGGGCTGCTGCCGCTGCACAGTCTGCCGACCAGCAGGCACAGCCGAATGCGGATGCCGTTGCCGAGCGTATGCGCCAACTGCGCGAGGGGAACTAAGCCTTTCTTGAGCCGGGCGACTAGTCGCCCACCCCGCGCGCCTGCAGCGCCTCGCCGACTTCCCGGCCGCGAAGCAACGTGCGGATCACCAGGGGGATCCCCAAGGCCCGGGCGGAGAACTTTCCGCCTCGGGCCTGTTGTGCTTCTACCACCTCATTGATGGTGCGCAGCTGGAGGGGGGTCATGTGAATCGTCAGGCTGATTGCCAGGGAAATCTTGTCCACCGGCAGACCGACGGCAGCTGCCGGGGCGAGCGCCCGCTCCACGGCTCGTTGGAGGTCGGAGACCTTGGTGGTCATCGTCAACAAGATTGCGACGGAGACCGAGGCCCAGAGCACCAGGAAACGCACCAGGGCCTCATCCAGCCCGCTGCGCCACCACGTCAATGCGCCGAAAGCGAGCAGAATGATGAGAACCGGGGTGAGCTGGCGCAGTGCAGTGCGCCAGGGGATTTTCGCTAACGCGTAGGCGATCACCGCTGCCGCCACACAACCCGCACCAGCCACTAACGTCTTCGCGAAAATTGCAGCGAGCACGAGAAAGGCAATGAGCCCCGTCAGCTTCACACCGGCGGGCAGCCTATGGATGAGCGATCCCGTCGGGATGTAGAGAACCGGGGCCGCCGTGTTGATGCGGGGCAATCTCACAGCATGCATGTCCGGTAGTCCGAGAGCACAGTGGTTACAGAACCGGCGTTGGCGCTATCGGCACGGATACGGCCCTCGTCGATCCAGATGACCCTATCGAAACCTTCGAAGAGCTCTAGATCATGCGAGACCACGATCAGCTGTTGCTCCAAGGCAGCGAGAGTGCGAGCGATACGTTGGCGGTTGCGCAGGTCGAGCAGCGTGGTTGGCTCGTCGGCGATGATGAGGTGCGGGCGCATCACGAGGATCGATGCCAACCCCAGGGTTTGTTTTTCTCCACCGGAAAGGGTGTGGGGTGACTGCTCTTCCTTGCCCGCCAGTCCCAACTGGTCGAGGATTTCGGTCACTGCCGCGCGCTTGTCCTGGCGGCTCAGCTTCTTGCCCCGTAGAGAGAACCCGACGTCCTCGGCGACGGTAGGCATAATGATCTGGTTATCCGCGTTGGAAAACAGGAAGCCCACCTGGCGGCGGATCTCGCCGGCGCGCTTCGCCGTGGAGAGCCCATCGACGGTGACCTCGCCCTCGTCGGGAATGTTGAGCCCATTGATGCAGCGCACCAGGGAGGACTTCCCGGAGCCGTTGGCGCCGATGATGCCGATGCGGTGCTCCGAGAGGCTGAGGGAAATCGAATCAAGAATCGGAGGGGCATCGGGAGAGCTGCCGATACCCCGCAACGTGAGGTCGCGGAACTCGATGAGTGGCATGGGCTGAGGGGAAAACTAGTTGCGAGAATGCAGGTTGGCTGCGGGCACCAGGTGGGGTACGGCGCGGAAGACGCCGAAGGTGATGACCGCGGCGGCGACGCACTTAATCAGGTCTGGAAGGATAAACGGCGTGTTAGACACCAGGGCGCCCGGGAAATCCAGGCCGAGCCGGGACATTAGGCCGACGGAGCCGAAAAGGTACATCACTGCCATGCCGAGCACACCAGCGAGAGTCAACCCAACGATGGAAGCCCAGCTCTGGCCGGGCTGGGCAGCGCGGTTTTGACGGCCAAGGATTGCCTGGGAGATCGCACCGACGATGAAGGCTGCGAAGATATAACCCACGATATAGCCGATACTTGGGCCGGAAATCGCGGAAATCGTCGGGTTCCATCCGGCGAGGTTCGGCACGCCCACGAGGCCGACTCCAACGAAAAGACTGATGGACAGCCCACCACGGAGGCAGCCGAGAATCATGGCGGTGAGGATCACACCCATGTTCTGGAGGACGATCGGCACACCGGTGAAGCCGACAGGAATGGATACTGCACCGAGTGCGATAGTCAGGGCGGCGAATGCGACGATCGCGCCGAGGTCGCGGACATTGAGAGTTTTCATCGATGGATATATTAACAAGTCATTGAGTAAAACTTCCCATTTTGTTCAACTATTTTTGTGCTAGCGTCCGGGCATGAGAAGAACCGAGTTTGACCGGCTTATCGCGGGCGAGTTTGGCGCCACCTACGGGGGCTGGATCGTGGAAAGCCACGTTTTGTCCAGGCTGGGGAAGACCGCGGAGGAGGCGATTGAGGCAGGCGAAGAGCCACGAAATGTGTGGTGGGAGCTTTGCCGCGACTTCGACATTCCCGAAGAGCGGATGCTCGGCGAGGATGACTGAATGGCCCAAGGGGCGGATGGCTGCCTCATGTGCCTTGCTCACGGGCGGGATAAGGGGTGCGGAGAACCGGCGAAAGAGCGCGGCGCGCCGTTCGAATAAATCGAACAAAGGTTCGTGTAGTGTGGGGCGAGGTAGTGGGTGGCGCGGTGCGTGTCTGCCCGGTGTCCTATAACTAAAACCGAACAACGTGCCAGTACGTCATGCTCCTGTGGACAGCTTTGATTGCTGCCCACAGCGAGCCCAGATGGGCGAGGTCCGTGTCCGCAGCGGGTGATAAAACTAAGCCCCAAGCGGAAGGCAATAGCTTTCGCTCCAGCCGCGCGGATGCGCGACGAGGTGACGCCACGTTGGCGGCTTGAATTTATTAAAACCAGAACGAAATACAGAGCACGAAAAACGAGGAGAGTGTCATGGCACCAAAGAAGAAGGCCACCACGGCGGCGCAGAAGGATCGATCCAAGGCTCTCGATCTGGCGATGGCCCAGATCGAGAAGGATTTCGGTAAGGGGGCGATCATGCGTCTGGGCGATGAAAATCGCCCACCCATTAGCGCAATCCCGTCGGGCAATATCGCCATCAATGTTGCTCTGGGTATCGGAGGCTTCCCGCGTGGCCGTGTCGTAGAGATTTACGGGCCAGAGTCCTCGGGTAAGACCACCGTCGCGCTGCACGCCATTGCTGAAGCCCAGAAGGGCGGCGGCATTGCAGCCTTCATTGATGCCGAGCACGCGCTCGATCCGGAGTACGCCAAGGCACTGGGCGTGGATACGGATGCGCTATTGGTCTCCCAGCCAGATACGGGTGAACAGGCCCTCGAGATTGCGGACATGCTGGTGCGCTCTGGCGCGATCGATGTGGTCGTCATTGACTCCGTTGCAGCGCTGACCCCCAAGGCGGAGATCGACGGCGAAATGGGAGACTCTCACGTGGGTCTCCAGGCTCGACTGATGAGCCAGGCCCTTCGCAAGATGACCAGCGCGCTGTACCAGACCGGTACGACTGCGATCTTTATTAACCAGCTGCGTGAGAAGATCGGCGTGATGTTCGGCTCCCCGGAGACGACCACCGGCGGTAAGGCTCTGAAGTTCTACGCCTCCGTTCGCTGCGACATCCGGCGCATCCAGGCGTTGAAGGACGGCCAGGATGTGGTGGGTAACCGCACCCGGTTGAAGATCGTCAAGAATAAGGTCTCGCCGCCGTTCAAGATCGCCGAGTTCGACATCCTCTACGGTGAAGGAATCTCCCGAGAGGGCTCGATCCTCGACCTCGGCGTGGACGCCGGGATTATTAAGAAGTCGGGATCTTGGTTTACCTATGAGGGCGAACAGCTCGGCCAGGGCAAGGAAAAGGCTCGTGACTTCCTGAAGTCGAACCCCGAGCTGGCCGAACAGCTGGAGGATCGCATCATGCAGGAGCTCAAGGTTGGCCCCTACGCCAAGGCGAAGGACGAACCGATCGCCGATGAGGATAAGCCGATCGACGTGGTGCCCAACTTTGATGACCAAGACGTCGAGCCGGAGAACTAGGCCCTGCCGTGACTAAAGGCAACACAGCCGACCACGTGACAACGGCCGGGGAAACCCCGGATAACCGGGAACAAAAGATCGCCGCGCTGCGGCAGGCAATTGAATCCTGGACGGAGGGGAGCGGTAGCCAACTCGTCGATCGGGAGAAGGAGGAGGCTCTCGCCCCGGTGATCAACCGGGCGCAAAGCCTCATTAACCACCGTCCGCGCTCTGTGGCGGAGCTCGAGGAGCGGCTACTCAAACAGGACTATGCTCCGGAACTCGTCAGGGAAGTCGTCGACCGTTGCCAGCGCAACGGCATGCTTAATGACGGCGAGTTCGCGCGGCTCTGGGTCGAGCAAAGAAGCAGGAACCAAAAGAAATCTGTCGCTGTCTTGCGCCGTGAGCTGCGGGACAAGGGAGTCGCCGAGCGCCACATCGACGCCGCTGTGGAACTCGTCAATGAGGAAGACCAGGACGCGATCATGCGTGGACTGATCGATAAGAAGGCCGCGAGCATCCGCGCCGTGCCTGCCGACCGTGCGGAATACAATAAATTCCTCAAGCGAGTAGTAGGGGTCGCCGCCCGCCGCGGATTCCCTGCTGGAACCAGCTTGGCATACGCCCGTGACGCGCTGGACCAGCAGCTCGCAGAGCTTAAATCTGGTTAGCCTCGGGGCCAGTGTGCGGGGATGTGGCGGGCGTGACACGGTTCGTGTTCACTCCCGTTCTGGGGGTAGGATCTGCACACGTGACTCATGCTATGGAGAAGAAAACTTCCGCATCCGAGCAGCCCGAACAGCGCACCTACGAGGTTCGCACCTTCGGCTGCCAGATGAACGTTCACGATTCTGAGCGCCTCTCCGGGCTCCTCGAGGACTCGGGCTACCAGCCTGCGGCCAACGGTGAGGAACCCGACGTCCTCGTCTTCAACACCTGCGCAGTGCGGGAAAACGCGGACAACCGGCTCTACGGAACCCTCGCCATGGTCAAGCCCATGAAGGACCGCAATCCCGGCATGCAGATCGCCGTTGGCGGCTGTATGGCGCAGAAGGACAAGGACGCGGTGGTCGACCGCGCGCCCTGGGTGGATGTCGTGTTCGGCACCCACAATATTGGCTCGCTGCCCACGCTGCTGGAGCGTTCCGCGCACAACCAGCGGGCAGAGGTCGAGATCCTCGACTCCCTCGAGGAGTTCCCTTCCGTGCTTCCGGCAAAGCGGGAATCCGCTTACTCGGGTTGGGTATCGGTCTCTGTTGGCTGCAATAACACCTGCACTTTCTGCATCGTTCCCTCTCTCCGAGGAAAGGAACAGGACCGTCGGCCGGGGGAGATCCTGGCCGAGGTTCAGGCCCTGGTGGACCAGGGCGTGCAGGAGGTCACCCTCCTGGGGCAGAACGTCAATGCCTACGGCGTGAATTTCGCCGACGAGGACCTACCGCGGGATCGGGGCGCATTTGCCAAGCTGCTGCGCGCTTGCGGTGAGATCGAGGGGCTCGAGCGGCTGCGTTTCACCAGCCCACACCCTGCCGAATTCACCGACGATGTCATCGATGCGATGGCCGAGACTCCCAACGTCTGCCCTCAGTTGCACATGCCACTGCAATCGGGATCCGACCGCATCCTCAAGGAGATGCGCCGCTCCTACCGCTCGAAGAAATTCCTGGGGATTCTGGACAAGGTCCGCGAACGCATTCCGCACGCAGCTATCACCACTGACATCATTGTGGGATTCCCTGGCGAAACGGAAGAGGATTTCCAGGCGACCCTTGACGTCGTCGAGAAGGCGCGCTTTTCCAGCGCATTTACCTTCCAGTACTCGCCACGCCCCGGTACCCCGGCAGCCACCATGCCAGACCAGATCCCAAAGGCCGTCGTACAGGAGCGCTACGAGCGCCTCATCGCACTGCAAGAGCGCATCCAGGCCGAGGACAACAAGGAACTGGTGGGCACGACTCAGGAACTGCTGGTCCAGGAGACCGGTGGGCGCAAGGACGCCCAGCGCCACCGCATGTCGGGGCGTGCCCGGGACGGGAGGCTCGTGCACTTCACCCCAAGCGAAGACGTGCGTCCTGGGGATATAGTTGAAGTCACGATTACCGACGCCCGTCCGTTCTTCCTGATTGCGGACGGTCCACTCGTCAACCACCGGTTGACCAAGGCTGGCGACATGTCAGGTGCTGGCCAGACCCCGACCACCGCGCCGATCGGGGTGAGCCTCGGCGTGCCAACCATCGGTATTAAGCCTCAGGCTGATGCAACCGCGGCGCCCAAAAACGTCCACGAAGGGTGTGGCTGTGACTAAAAAGAACGACGCGAATTCCGCCGATGCAACGCAAGGGAGCAAAACTGGCGTAGCCGGCAATACCGAGGACGCTCGGGGCAAGGACCCGCTGGCAGCCTACCGAGGCGACCTCACCGCTGCCGAGGAGAAGGCGGCGAAGATGGTGGACTATCGCCAGCAGCTGCCGGCCATGGCCCTCGGCCTAATGTTGGTGCTCGTCTCATTGTTCTTACCGCACTCCCGAGACGTGCTGGGCATCGACGTACTTTTCAACTCGGCAACCGCACAGAAGTTCCAGATCACCATGCCGGAGCGGGTGTATGCCACCCTTGCCGTGCTGGGCGGCATCATGCTGACCATCGGCACGATCGTGTCGCGATCCTGGCTGGTGGCCTGGGTCAACTGGGCCTTCGTCGGCGTGGGCTGGTGGTACAGCGTGCTCGCGATCTGGATGCGCCAATCCCGCCCGGTCACCGACCCGGCCGGCCCGCCTTCTTATGGCTTGGTCATTGGTGCGATCGGCATGACGATCCTGTTTGTGATGATCACGTGGGTACTGTTCCGCCGCAACCCATTGCAGCGCGCGCTCGCGGCCGCTCGCCGCGAAGAGGCACACCGTTCCGCTGAGGCGCAGGCTGCCCAGCAGCGCCTGCGCACAGGTGTCGAGGAATGGCCGAAGGCTGAACTCGAGGACATCGTTGATGATCGCCGCACTCGTGCAAAGCAGCGCCGCCGCACAACCGACGGTGATAAGAACACCGAGGGCTAGCGAGCTAAAGACAAGCTCTCGGACTTGACGTAGAATAGTGGCGGAAGGGGGCTTAGGCCCCCTCTTTTAGTTTTCCTCGGAATCGGACTTGGTGGAGGCCTGCGCGGTCTCCGCCCACTGCCGCCATTGATCGGCCTGCTCCTGCAGCGTAGCGGCGAGCTTATCCTTCGCAGCCTCCTTGGCCTCATTGGCCTGCTGCTGCAGATCCTTTGCCTTGGCGAAGAACTGGTCAACGCGGGCCTGTAGCTCTGGATCAGTCTGGCGCCACTTCTCTTCAACCGCGTCCGTGACGCGCTTCTCGATAGCCCCGATCTTGTCCTCGAATTCGCGGATTTTCGCCCGTGGCACGAAGCCGATCTCGTCCCACTTTTCCTGCAGCTCCCGCAGCAGGCGTTGGGCGTTGTCGAGGTGCGCCTTTGGATCGATCAAAGAGGAATATTCGTCGAGCAGCTGCTGCTTCTTGGTTGCATTCTCCTCGAACTCCTCGTCGCGGGCGTCCTGGTCGGCCTTGCGGGCGCTGAAGAACACCTCGCGGGCAGCGCGGAAGCGCTCCCATAGCTCGTCGTCGACATTGCGAGGGGCGTGCCCGGCGGCCTTCCACTTATCCATCAGGTCGCGGTAGGCTGCCGACGTCTCCGCCCAGCGGGTGGAGTGCTGGAGTTCCTCCGCGGCGACGATCAGCTCCTCCTTCTTCCGGCGAGCCACCTCGCGCTGCTTATCGAGGTCTGCGAAGTGAGCCCCGCGGCGCTTATTGAACTGCTCGCGAGCCCGGGAGAACCGCTCCCACAACTCATCGTCGGTCTGCTGGTCAAGGCCACGGAAAGCTCGCCACTCGTCGACCATCGCGCGGAAACGGTCTCCCGTTGCCTTCCACTCGGTGGAGCTTTCACCCAGCTTCTCAGCCTCCGCGGCAAGCGTCCGCTTACCGCGGAGGGCCCGATCCTTGCGCTCTGCCTTGGCCTGCGCGACATCCTGCTGCGCCTTGTCACAGTCCCGCAGCAACGCCTCAAGCTTGGTCTGCAGGGCATTGAGATCACCCACGACCTCGGCATGATCCAAGCCGTCGAGCAGCTCGGTGGCCGAGGCCTTGATGGTCGCGGCCTGTTCCGGCTGGGCGCTCAGCCGCGTCTCGAGCGTGGCTACCTGTGTTGCGAGGTCATCAAATTTCGCCCCGAAGTGCTTGAGTCCCTCCTCGGGGGCGCCTGCCTGCCACTGACCGACTACTCGATCCTCGTGGCCTTCCCGGCGCAGCCACACCGCACCGTCGGCGTCGATTCGGCCGAAGTCGGCTGGCGTGGACTTGACTGGATGCACTGCCACAGGAGCTTGCGTCTTCATCCCCGGGGTGGGCGTCACCTTTTTCGGCATGGCACCCGGGCCGGGGCGTGGACCCGGCTTCGGGCGCGCGGCCCCGGTGTGGGGCTGGGAACTCTGCTGCTTGTCGGTCATGCTTTCTTCCTTTGCACGTCAGTCACCGGCTTCGCGAGCGAATACACTCGTTGCGGTCTCATTATGGCAGATGCCCCGACCAAGACCGCGGCGAACTGAGGCTTTATGGCGCCCGGAGACTAAGATTTGGCGGTGATAGCCATGGATTATTCTCACTCAGATTCTCTGTCGACCGCACCCGCCGGGATAACCCCTGTGGACCAGCTGCGTCCACTATTGATCGTGGGGCCCACCGGCGCCGGCAAATCCGATCTTTCCCTCGAAGTCGCGCGCAGACTGGATCAATCGGTGGAGATTATTAACGGCGATTCGATGCAGATGTACCGCGGCATGGATATCGGCACCGCGAAGTTATCCCGCTCTGAACGCGCCGAGTTTCCGCACCACCTCTTCGATTGTTTGGACGTCGACGACACAGCCAGCGTGGCTGCCTACCGCGCCATGGCGGGGGAGACGGTGGAACAGATCCAGGCCCGCGGCGCCCGTCCGATCATCGTCGGCGGCTCGATGATGTACCTGCAGGCGCTGGTTGATGACTGGCAGTTCCCGCCGACCGACCCGGCGGTGCGGGCGAAGTGGATGGCCGAACAGGATCACATCGGGGTGGAAGCGCTCCATCAGGTGTTGCGTTCCAAGGATCCTGATGCGGCAGACGTCATTGAGGAAAAGGACCCTCGGCGCATTGTCCGCGCCCTGGAGGTCATCGAGCTTACGGGCAAGCCCTTCGCTGCCTCGCAACCTCCGAAGAATGTCCCCACCCGGTGGGGGACGAGGATCTTCGGGCTCAAAGCCCCGGGGAGCTGGCTCAACCCCCGCTTGGAGGTCCGCGTCGATCGGATGTTTGCCGCTGGGCTCGTCGCGGAGGTCGAGGGCCTGGCTGCAGCTGGGCTGAGTCGGGAATCCACGGCCGGCAAAGCGATTGGCTACGCCCAGGTCTTAAGTGCGCTGGCGGGTGAGTGCAGCATGGAACAGGCACGGGAGGACACGGTCGTGGGAACCCGTCGCTATGCCCGCCGCCAGCGCAGCTGGTTCCGCCGTGACCCGCGTATTCACTGGTTAGACGCCACCGTCGCCGACCCCGGCCTGCTCGCGGGCCAGGTCATCGACGAGCTGCGGGAAGCTACCCAGGGCTAGTGGCCGCCGCAGCCACAGTCCCCGCTGCCGCAGCCACCGGGGCTACAGGCACCAGGATCATTAATGCTGATGGCGAACTGGACGTCCCCGCTGATGACAGCGCCAGGTGCGGCGAACGGTGGGTGGGTGGCGTCCGTCGGAAGGTCGGGATGATCCGCTGCGACCGCGATGCAGAACTCGAACGGGTGGCGGCAAGTCAACGCCCAGAATTGTTGGCCGTTAAGCTCATTCGTCTTCAACTCCGCGTCGGACACTTCGACGGCGACCGTGGCCTGGGCGTGCGGGGAAGTAGAGCCGTTGTTGAGCTCGGATAGCCCCCGGGAGGTCACAGAGCCAACCTCGGTGCCACCGGATTCGGCGAAGGCGATAGCGTCCGGGAAGATGCGGACGTCTGTGGCCAACGCGGAGATCGAGAGCGGCTGATACTCCAGCGGCTCCTGCTCAGCGATCATGGGGCCTTGCCCAACCGTCGCGGTGAACGAGGCGATCACTGGGGCGCTTGCCCCGCTGACCTGCAGCATCGGGCTATCAGCGACGATGTCCACGATCCCGATGAGGTCGTTGACCATCGTCACGTGACCCGTCGTGGACAACTGACCTGCCGGGTGCAGACCCACGAACGAGCCGTAGGGCGGGGCGGCGAGGATAGTCAGCGTCGCCCCGGAAGTGTCCGCGTATTGGAGGACCTGGCCGCCCGATACTTCGCCAATGACCGAGAGCTGGCCGGAGGCATAAGCAGCCTCGAGGGCATCCTGCCACTGGGGGTAGGCCAGTCCAACGCTGCTGAGCTCGGGAATCTCCTTGTGGGATGCAGTAGTCAAGGGAACCAACGCCTTAAAAATCGGGGAGTAGAAAGCGGATTTGATGCGCGCGCGACGGCCCGCACAACCGCCGGTGAAATGACCATGGGCGAGCGGGGACGCACACGGAGATCATGCCTCGGCTGCGCACGCCAATTACTTTCTTTTATGCAGGTGACAGTGTAGAACTGGAAGGCAATGGCTTCAAATTCAGATAATGTTGTCGATCTTTTTTCAGACCCGTCGGAGGGCGAGGATTTCGGCCTCGAATCCCAACAAAGTCCGACGATTGGTGAGCTCGATCTGGAGGCACGTTCCAGCCTGCGGCGGCTGACCAGAGGGGTCAGCAGTTACACGGATGATCAATCCGAGATCACTGAGGTTGAGTACCGCCAGCTGCGCCTGGAGAAGGTCATCCTCGTGGGGGTGTGGACTGAGGGAACGATCGCGCAGATCGAAGCGAGCCTCGAGGAGCTGGTAGCCCTCGCCGAGACCGCCGGCTCCGAGGTCCTCGAAACGGTCTACCAGAAACGCGACAAGCCAGACCCTGGCACTTATATTGGCCGCGGCAAGGTCAGTGAACTCGCGGATATCATTCAATCCACCGGAGCGGATACCGTGATCTGCGATGGCGAGCTGAGCCCCGGACAGATGATCGCCCTGGAGAACGCGCTGAACGCGAAGGTCATCGACCGCACGATGCTGATTCTCGATATCTTCGCGCAGCACGCGAAGTCCCGCGAGGGTAAGGCGCAGGTTTCCCTGGCCCAGATGGAATACCTCATCAACCGGGTGCGTGGCTGGGGTACCTCGCTGTCGCGACAGACCGGTGGTCGGGCTGGATCCAACGGTGGTGTGGGTCTGCGTGGTCCGGGTGAGACGAAGATCGAGGCTGACCGCCGCCGCCTGCGCGCCGACATGGCCCGTCTCCGCAAGGAAATCGCGGCGATGAAGACCTCCCGTGACACTAAGCGCCAGCGCCGCGACGCCTCCGCGGTGCCTCAGGTCGCTATCGCCGGGTACACCAACGCCGGAAAATCCTCGCTCATCAATGCCCTCACGGGTGCGGGTGTTCTGGTGGAGGACGCGCTATTCGCCACCCTGGACCCCACCACCCGTAAGGCGGAACTCGCCGATGGGCGCAGCGTGATTTTCAGCGACACGGTGGGCTTCGTCCGCCACCTGCCGACGCAGCTGGTCGAGGCCTTCCGCTCCACGCTGGAGGAGGTCATGGCCGCGGACGTCGTTCTGCACGTCGTCGACGGCTCCGACCCTTTCCCACTCGAGCAGATCCGTTCAGTGAACACGGTGATCAGCGAGATCGTCACCGAAACTGGTCAGGAAGCCCCACCGGAGATCATGGTGGTCAACAAGATCGACAAAGCGGATCCCCTGGTCCTTGCCGAGCTGCGCCACAAGCTCAACGACGTGGTGTTCGTTTCCGCACACACCGGGGAGGGCATCGACGAGCTGGAGACCAGGCTCGAGCTCTTCCTGAACTCACTCGACGAGACGGGGGTGTTCGCGGTCCCGTTCGACCGTGGCGACGTCGTCTCCCGCATCCACGACCTCGGTACCGTCACCCAAGAGGAATACGATGCCACCGGCACCGTCCTCACCGCCCGCGTCCCGAAGAAGCTCGCTCGGGAGCTGGACGCCTTCCGAGTGGCGGACGGAGAGCGTGACGATCTGGACGTCGACGGCGCCGCGACCAGCTAATCCACCAGCCGCGTGCGTTGCGCGGAGCTGACGCATAGAACCCTCCTTAGCTGCAGTAGTGTTATGGCCGTGACTAAGGACAATGGGGCGCACAGCGCGCAGAACAACGCAGTAGGCAGTCCGGAGCCAAGCAGGCAGGGGCCCGGAGAAAAACCGGAGCACTGCGGCTCATTTTTTGGGTGGGACTTGCATGGTAATGGCCGCGACATCGAGCCGGGCGGTGTCGTCAAGCCTGAGGAACGTCTCTCGTGGCCGCGCACCATCGGCGTGGGTATGCAGCACGTCATCGCGATGTTCGGTGCGACCCTCCTGGTGCCAACGATCACGGGTTTCCCGGTGAACACCACCCTGCTGTTCTCCGGACTCGGGACGATCCTTTTCCTGCTGGTGACCCGCAACCGACTGCCGTCCTATCTCGGTTCCTCCTTCGCCTTCCTGGCCCCGCTGGCGGCGACACAGGCCGAAGGCTTCGCGGCACAGCTCGGCGGAATTGTGGCCACCGGTGTGCTGCTGTTTGTGGTCGGTCTCGTGGTCCAGCTTGCCGGTCGTCAGGTGCTGGATGCTGTGATGCCGCCGGCCGTGACGGGGGCAATCGTGGCCCTGATTGGGTTGAACCTAGCGCCCACCTCGACGGGCAATGTGCAGGAGCAGCCACTGATCGCCGGTGTGACTCTCCTGGGGATTCTCCTGTTCACGGTGATGGGTCGCGGGATGGTGGCCCGACTCGGAATCCTCTTGGGTGTGCTGACGGGTTGGAGTTTTGCCTTCCTTTCGGGCGGTGTTTCGGAGGAGGCGCGCCAGCATGTTGGTGAGGCCGCGTGGATCGGCTTCCCTCACTTCGAAACCCCCGAATTTACGGTGACCGCCGTGACTATCACGCTGCCGGTGGTGGTCGTCCTCATTGCTGAGAACGTTGGCCACGTGAAGGCGGTGTCGACGATGACGAACCGTAACCTCGACGACCTTGCGGGCAAGGCACTGATGGCTGACGGCATGTCGACCGTGCTCGCTGGATCCGGCGGTGGCTCTGGTACCACGACCTATGCGGAAAACATCGGCGTGATGGCGGCGACAAAGGTGTACTCCTCGGCCGCGTACTGGGTGGCTGCCGCAACGGCGATCGTGCTGGCCTTCATCCCGAAGTTTGGCGCCGCGATCCTCACGATCCCGGTGGGTGTGTTGGGCGGTGCAACGCTCGTGCTCTATGGCATGATCGGTCTGCTCGGGGTGCGCATTTGGATGGATAACGAGGTCTCGTTGACGGACCCGGTGAACCTCACCGCGGCTGCGGTGGCGATGATCGTCGGCATCGGCAACCTGACTCTCAACGTGGGGTCCATCCCGATGGAGGGCATTGCCTGGGGCTCGGTGGGCATCATCCTGGGCTACCCGGTGCTGCGCTACCTCCACGACAATTTTGGCGAGGGGCGCTTCATCTCCTAGCGCTATTTCCAGTGAAGGGGGCGGGGCCCAGCATCGGGGTGGGGGTAGCCACCAACGGGGAGAATCAGGGCTTGAGCGCAGCGAGGGGCAGCGGGGGATGCCGGCTCGGTGGGGGCTTGGCAGCCACCTTGCTAGCCCTGCTGGTCGACGACCACCGTGTGAATGCCAGTGTCGTTGAGCTGGGCGATGAAGCCCTCGGGGGCGGAGCTATCGGTGATCACCACATCGATTTTCTCCGGCTCGGCAAAGCTCACGATGTAATCCAGCCCAAATTTCGTCGAATCGCAGAGGGTCACCACTTTGTCAGAGTAGGCAATCATCGCGCGCTTAATGGCAGCCTCGGCCGCGTCGTGAGTCGACAGCCCGTGGGTGAGGGTAAAAGCATCGGTGCCGATGAATGCCACATCCGCGTGCAGCAGCGCCAATGTCTGTAGTGCAACATCCCCTACCACCGCCTGAGATTGGGCACGGATCTTGCCACCCAGCAGCTGGACCTTAATGCGGGGGTCGGTAGAAAGCAGCAGCGCATTGTGTGGCGAGTTCGTCACGACGGACAGGGAGTAGTTCTTGTCGATGCTCTCAGCGTGTTCGACGATTGCCTCCGCAATCATTGCGGTTGTGGTTCCCGAGTCCAGGAAGATGGTTCCGCCGTCGAGGGGCACGAACTGTACTGCAGCTCTGCCGATCGCCTGTTTGGCGAGCGCGGCGGAGTGTTTCCGAGTCTCCAGGGGAACATAATCGGTCTGGAATTGGCGAGCCGGGACGGCCCCGCCGTGGACCCGGTAGAGCTTGCCCTCGGCCGTGAGCTGGGCCAAGTCTCGTCGGATGGTTTCGGCCGTGACCCCAAACTGGGTCGCGAGCTCGGTGACGGTGACCTTGCCCTGCACGGCGGCAAGCGAGGTGATTTGTCGACGACGCTGAGCTGAAAGCACGCTTAGTTACCCACTTAATCCAAAAACTTGGGTTAGATCTTGCGCAGGACGGCGGAAACCTTGCCGAGGATCTGCGCTTCGTTGCCGGCGATTGGTTCGAAGAGGTCATTGTGGGGGAGCAGCCACACGCCGTCCTCATCATGGTGCAGTTCCTTGACCGTGGCCTCCCCGTCGATCATGGCGGCAACGAAGTCGCCCTGATCTGCAGTCGGCTGCGAACGGACCACGACCCAGTCGGAGTCGTAAATGCCTGCATCGCGCATGGACTCGCCCACGACCTGGAGGAGGAAGAGCTCGTCGGAGGTGCCAACCAGCTCGGCAGGGAGCGGGAACTGTGCTTCGATGTTTTGCTCCGCCAGGATCGGATTGCCGGCGGCGATTTGGCCGACGACGGGCACGTACGTGGCCGCGGGTCGGTCGTCGGAGACAGGGGCCGGGGCGGGCTTGGGGTGCTTCCGTGGCACAGGAGCCACGAGGCCAGGGTTGGTGTGATCCTCGTATCCTCGAACGTCAAAAGCGCGAGGCTTGTTGTCCTCGCGGCGCAGAAAACCCTTCTCCTCGAGCTGCTTGAGCTGATAAGACACCGAGGACGTGGACTGGAGACCAACGGCATCTGCGATTTCGCGAATGCTTGGTGGATAGCCGCGAAGAACCGTGGAGTCCTTGATGACTTCCAGGATCCGGCGCTGGCGTGAGCTCAGATTGCCCTTTGTCTTCGCATCTGCAGCGCTCTTTTTGGGACGGCCTGGGCGCCGACGGGGGGACTCGGGGGAAGTCGTCACGGTGAACTCTCCTTGCGGCCCGGGCGGCAGTCAGCTGCGCATGCTGCCCGGCGTGTGATCGAAAAATATGCTCCCGCGCTCGATGTGGTCTCGACCGCGTTTGTCCCCACTGTATCACCTGCATGTTCGATATTTGCGATAAAACACTCGACATCTTTCGAACGTGCGTGCTATATTTTTCAGCGTAGGCACCTAGAACACCCGTTCGATAGCTGTGGGTCGGCGTAGGGGCTATGTCCCCAGCGGATGGTTCACTCCAATCCTGCGCCTGGTTACCTGTGATGATTCGTGGTGATCAGCGCTGATGATCGGAATTCGAACGAGGAAGGAATTCATTATGACTCTCGTTAAGAGCGTTTCCCACGTCCCGGCGGCTGAATCGCGTGCTGGTCGACGGATCCCTCGTGCATCTGAGCGGGTCTTGTTCGATGGTTCTCAGGCGCTGTCCGGGCGCATGTCCCGACTGGGCGCAGGGAATGTACGTTCGAATACCTCTGGGGAGGGGAGGGCCTTCACGCCGAACCTCGTGCAGCAGCGCCGCTTTGCTCACCCAGTTGCAAGTGCTCGCGCTGACCGGCTCGCTACGGCACAGCCTTCCGTGCTTCGCCGTGGAGCGGACATCGCGAGCCGGGTGGCCACTTCTCGCGGCGGAGTCCTGTTGAGCGGGATTGCCCTGGTGCTCGGCCTTGGACTGTCCCCGTTGGTGATGGGCCAAGATGGCGAAGCACAGACTCCTGCCACCACCGCGGCCGCGTCTGAGATTGAGGCAGTCCGGGTGGAGGACTAGCCGCCCTCCGCTTGGCTGAACGCTCTAACGCCGCTGGAGCCCGCAGCACCGCTGGGATGACGTCGGTGGGATGACACAGCGCCGTGGCGGCCGAGTCAGGGGAAAGTGAGCCAGCGTCGACCGGGGCGGCGCGAATTGCGCGGCGTATTCGTGAGGGGGACGGGAGTTCGTTGCGATGGGGTCCGTATAGCTTTTATCGGTGCAGGTGGGAGAACAGGGGACCTTCGGAATCACGCCGTGGCGCTTTTATCCGCGCTGGGCATAAACTAGTGGCGTGCTGTGCCCAAGTTGTCGCTGTGAAGATTCTCGTGTTGTTGACTCCCGAGTGGTTGATGGCGGAATCGCTATCCGCCGCCGCCGGGAGTGCCTGCAATGCCTTACCCGGTTCACCACCATGGAGCGCTCCGTCCTTCTCGTGACGAAGCGCAACGGGGTGACGGAGGAGTTCAGCCGCGAGAAGGTCATCAAGGGCGTGAGGCAGGCCTGTCAGGGACGTGATGTGTCAGACGATGACCTCAAGCTGCTCGCCCACGAGGTTGAGCAGAGCGTCCGGGCGGACTACGGATCCCAGGTCAACGCCCACGATATTGGCCTGGCGATCCTGCCTCCGCTTCGCCGACTAGACGAAGTCGCCTATCTGCGCTTCGCATCCGTGTATAAATCCTTCAGCTCTTCTGAGGACTTCGAGGCAGAGATTGCATTGCTGCGCAGGCAGCACCAGGGCAACGCTACGAGCCCGGGTAACTAAAACCCCGCTCGTAGCGTTGTCCCCTGCGCTCGCGCCGCCCGCCCCAGCATTGGGCTAACGGATCTGGCCGGCGGCCTTGCGAACCCGCTGCAGGGACGCGCTGCGGGCAGTGCCTAAGTGTTGGGCAAAGAGAGCCACCATGAGCTCCTCGATCAGCCAACGCAGATCCTTGACCTGGGGCGAGGCCTGGCGGTCGCTGGGCAGGCGCTCCACCGTCTGCTGATAAATCTTCATGGCTTCCGCCAGCTCCTCCGCCAGCTCTGCCTCGCGATCAGGATCTCGCTCCAGCAGCGTCAGTCTTTCCTTCATTGCCTCGACGTACCGAGGGACGTGCCGAAGGCGCTGAATACCCCATGTCACCAGGCTATGGTCCGCGGCGTACAACTGCACTTGCTTCTTCATCTCCGCAATCGCAGGTCCATCCCAGTGCTCGAGCTCTGTGGAGATGTCCTGGATCGCCAGTGCTGCAGGGGCAAACGCTACAAGAATCTGGCGCACTAACCCGGGCGCCTGCTTGCGGGCCGTCTGGCAGGCCCGTTCGCATTCGTCAGGGGTTCTAATCACTGGGCCGAGCTTCTCCAAAAGCTGGCGGCATGCCGCCGTACGCGCATCGTCAACCAACGCCTCAATGCCACCGTTCGGATAGTTTTCTAGCGCAACACGCTGGCGCAATGGCAGTCCCTTGAGCATCTGACCCGTGGACAGCGGAGTGGCCTCGGCCATCAGCCCCAGCACCGTGGAGAACTGCTGCGCCTTCGCAGCCTGCTCGGTGGGGAAGGCCTTGAGCTCGAAACGCGTGCTGCGGTGGCCTGTAATGCCAGCGGAGAAGCTGACAACCAACGCGGGGAACGCGTTCACGGCCTGACCATCGACAACGGTCTCGATGGACTCAGGGATATCGCCGATGCTGTCGGCCGACCACTCGTCAGCGTGCTGAAGCACGCCTCCCACTCCGGCCCCGCCCTGAGCTTTCTTCTGCTTCCCGCCAGCACCACGGCCCTTGTTGCCAGCGGCGCCCGCGCCCTTCTGGTGCATCCTGGCATCCAGCGGGCTGGCAGCCGAAGAGCCTTGGCCACCACGCAGAGAGCGAGCACTGGCCGCCGCAATTGCCTGGCGGACATCGCCGGCCAGCTCTCGCTGGAGTGCCATGATGTCCCGGCCGGTGCGCACCACATTGCCGCGGCGGTCAATAACCGCAAAGTTCATGCGCAGGTGGTCGGGTACCTTGGCCCAGTCAAAGTCGGTGGCGTTGATGCCCCGACCGCCTAGCGAGCGCAGCGCATCGGCCAGCGACTCGTCGACCGCGCCATCGTAAGGAGTGATGAGCTCTAACGCCCGAGCTGCGAAATCCGTGGCCGGCACCACCGACTTACGGATCGCCTTGGGCAGTGAACGGATGAGCGCCACCGCTAGCTCGTGACGCATGCCCGGAACCAACCACTGCGTGATTTCCGGGTCAATGTTAGCCAGCAGGGGGAGTGGAACCTGCATGGTGATGCCGTCGCGCGGGTCGGTGGGGTCGAAGACATACTCCAGGTCGAACTCCAGGCTGCCCTGCCTCCAGGTGTCCGGGAACTCGTTGGCTTCCGCAGCCCCTTCGTGTGAATCAATGAGCGCGTCAAGCGAAAAATCCAGCAGATCCGGCTTCTTGTGCCGAGCCTTCTTCCACCAGGAATCAAAGTGCCGACTGGAGATGATATCCGCGGGCAGGCGGGCGTCGTAAAAAGAAAACAGGGCATCGTCGTCGATCACGATGTCCCGGCGACGGGCCTTATCCTCCAGCTTCTCGGCCTGCTCCAGCAGCTCCTGATTGTGGCGGTAGAACTTGTGGCGCGTCTCCCAGTCGCCTTCGACCAGTGCCTTGCGGATGAACATATCCCGCGCCAGCTCTGGGTCAATCCGGCCCAGGTTGACGCGACGCTCCGTGACGACGGGGAGACCAAGCAACAGGGCCTTCTCATAGACCATCGCCGCACCCCGCTTCGAGGACCAGTGTGGTTCCGAGTGGGTGTACTTCACCATGTGCGGGGCGATTGATTCCACCCACTCCGGGCGGATTGGGCCCACTGTGCGGGCGAAGATTCGGGACGTCTCCACCAGTTCCGCGGCCATGATCCACTGTGGTGGCTTCTTCGCCACATGGGAGCTCGGGTGCACCACAAAGTGGGAGTTACGGGGGCCAGTGAATTGTCGGCTCTCGCCCTCCCGCATACCGATGTGGCTGATCAACCCGGACAGCAGGGCGCGGTGGACATCATCCTCGGCGATTGGCACGCCGTCGAAAGTCAGCTGCCGGACATGCTGAATATTCGGCACCGACCAGCGCAGTTCCTTGGCGATATTGAGCAGTTGGCGAACCAGGTCGGCCCACTCCAGGACGCGCAGATAGTGGATGAACTCCCGCTGGCATAGTTTGCGGAACTGGTTGCCGCTGAGCTCGGCGCGCTGCTGTTGCAGGTAGCTCCACAGCTTCAGCGTGGAGATGAAGTCCGAGTTTGCCTTGAATCGCGCGTGGAGCTCATCGGCCTGTTGCTGCTTCTCCAACGGCCGTTCCCGGACGTCCTGGATAGATAGCGCAGCGACGATGACGGTGACCTGGTCAAGGATGTTCAGGCGGTGGGCGGCGACCATCATGCGCGCCAAGCGGGGGTCGGTTGGGATGCGGGACATGTCCCGGCCCACATCCGTCAGCGCGTGTCGGTCGCCGCCGGCGATGGCACCCAGCTCGCTGAGTAGTGCCACACCGTCGCGTACCGCGCGGGAGTCTGGGGCCTGCAGGAAGGGGAATTTCTGGATGTCTCCGAGCCCCAGCGCGAGCATAGCCAGGATCACGCTGGCCAGGTGGGTGCGCAGAATTTCAGGATCGGTGAACTCCGGTCGGGCCTCGAAATTTTCTTCCGAGTACAGCCGGATCGCAATACCGTCGGCGACACGGCCGCAACGGCCCGACCGCTGCTTCGCGGAGGCCTGGCTGATCTCCTCCACCGGCAGTCGCTGCACCTTCGTGCGGTTGGAGTAGCGGGAGATGCGCGCATAGCCGGTATCCACGACGAAGCGGATGCCCGGCACTGTCAGGGAAGTCTCGGCAATATTGGTGGCGAGAACGATCCGGCGGCGTTGGCCAGGGTTGAACACACGGTGCTGTTCCGCGTTCGACAGTCGCCCAAACAGCGGAAGAATGTCCACGCGCGCTCCGCGCCGGTCGCGGTTTAGATGCTTATCCAGCGCCTCGGCGGCGTCCCGGATCTCGCGCTCCCCGGAGAAGAAACACAGGATGTCGCCGCTGCCGAAGCTCCACAGTTCGTCGACGGCCTCGATCAGCCCGTCCAGCGGATCCGTGACGTGGGTTGTGATCTCCCCGCTGTCCGGGTCGGTATAGCTTCGCTCCAGCGGGCGGTACAGCACCTCCACCGGGTAAGTGCGGCCCGATACCTCGACGATCGGTGCGGGCGTGCCGTCGGCACTGGCGAAGTGCTCCGCGAAGCTTTCCGGGTCAATCGTTGCGGAGGTGATGATCAGCTTGAGATCCGGGCGCTTTGGCAGCAGATTCTTCAGGTACCCCAGGAGGAAGTCGATGTTCAGGCTGCGCTCGTGAGCCTCATCGACGATGATCGTGTCGTACTCGCGGAGTAGCCGGTCGCGCTGAATCTCGTTGAGCAGCACACCGTCGGTCATGAGCTTGACTGCGGTGTTCTCGCTGGTTTTATCGTCGAAGCGGATCTTGTAACCGACTAGGGAATCCGGCTTATCCGTGCTTGAGCCGAGCTCTTCTGCGATGCGGTCTGCCACGCTGCGCGCGGCGATGCGCCGGGGCTGGGTATGCCCGATTCGTTGGCGCTTGCCGCGGCCGAGGTTGAGGCACATCTTCGGGATCTGCGTGGTTTTACCGGAACCAGTCTCACCGGCGATGATGACGACCTGGTTGTCAGCGATGGCCTTTTCGATATCCGCCTGGCGCTCCGAGACGGGCAGCTCGCTGGGAAAGTGGATCCGGGGGAAGACTCGGTCCTGCTGTGGCAGATTGATCGGGGCCGTGCGGTCCCGGCGCTGTTGTCCTTTGCGTCCCCGGCGGCGTGGACTGCCCCCGCGGTTGCGGTGGCGCCCGTTGCTGGCGCGCCGCGACGGCTGCTGCGGTGACTTTTGAGTGCTCTTATCGCTATTTTCCCTGCTCATTAGGGCTCCAGCTTAACAACACTGTGACTGCCAGCTGTAGCCGGGAGCCAGCAATAGCTTTTGGCTAAAACCACCCGGCCAGCTCGCGTAGGATAAGGCATCAGCATTGTTGAAACATTGATAGGCAGCTGTGACCCACAAAGAGTATCGGCCGACCATTGCGCAGGTCCGGACCTTCGCGACGATCGCGGAACACGGCCACTTCGGCACCGCCGCGGCGCACCTGGGCATTTCCCAGCCCTCGCTCTCGCAGGCACTCGCGACCCTCGAGCAGGGGCTCGGAGTGCAGCTGATTGAGCGCTCCACCCGAAAAGTCATCGTGACGCCGATGGGGCGGTCGCTGTTGCCTTTTGCCCACGCCACGCTGGAGAGCGTGGACGCGCTCGTCGACCATGCCAACTCTGTGAAAGGCGGGCTGGGAAGCGCACTGGTGGTGGGGATGATCCCGACGATCGCGCCATTCCTTCTTCCGGATTTCTTGCGCGCCCTCGACGAGCCGCAGGCCGGGGATACCCCCCGCATTGTGGAGGAGAAGACCCACCACCTGGTCGATACCCTCCGGCAAGGGCGTATCGACGTCGCGGTCTTGGGCCTTCCCTTTGAGGACGCCGGGCTGACCACGATTCCTCTCTACGACGAGGAGTTCGTGGTTGTCGTCCCGCAAGGCCACCCGATGGCGGGCCGCCGCGATCTGCGGGTCACCGACCTCGAAAAGCTCGACCTTCTACTCCTCGATGAGGGGCACTGCTTGCGGGACCAGGTGATGGACCTGTGCCGCAGGGTGAATATGAGCCATGACCCCCGGCTGGCGGTGACCCGGGCAACGAGCCTGTCCACCGTGGTGCATCTCGTCGCCGCCGGACAGGGTGCGACCCTCGTCCCGTTGAGCGCGGTGCCCAGTGAGTGCCAGCGTCCGGGCATCGGCCTGGCGACCTTTGCCCCCGAGGAGAAGGCGGCGGGTCGCACCGTGGGGATTGCCCACCGGTCCAGCAGCGTGCGCACCGAGGATTACGAAGAGCTTGGGAGGCTCCTCTCCGAGGCCTATGAGGCGGTGCAGAAGACTGCACGAGCGGAGCTGGCCGCTAGCCTTGGTGAATAATCAGGCTCGCTAGCCGTACCTCGCCGGCCTCGTCGGTCGCGGCCAGATCCACCATGCCTTCGAAGGCCCAGCCGTGGTCCTTCTCCGGGTCATCCAGAATCTGGCGCACCCGCCACTGGCCGGGCGCCCCCTCCGGAGCCTCGTCGATGAGCACCATCGAGTTCGAACGGGCGTCGGCGTCGACCCCCAGGTCCGCATACTCCTCGAAGTAGTCGTCCATGGCGGCCGGCCAATCGGGCGCTTCCTCCAAGTAGGAGTCCAGTTCTGCCAGCTGATCCTCTTTCTCGAAGGCGAAGAGTTCGACGTGGCGGAACATGTGGTTGCGCACCATCCGCCGCAGTGCCCGCTTGTTGGCCGAAAGAGCAGAACTGTCGCCAACTCCGAAGGCATGCTCCGTGACCTGCTCCTCCGTGAGCGGGGCATCAGGGTCGGAGAGAGTGGCCCACTCGTCCAATAGAGAGGAGTCCACCTGGCGGATGAGCTCACCCAGCCACTCGATGATGTCCTCGAGTTCCTCCGTGCGGTAGCTTTGTGGCACCGAATGATCCAGGGTGCGCCACGCGTCAGTGAGATAGCGCAGCACCACGCCCTCGGAACGCCCCAGCTGGTAGGTGGCGACGAGGTCCGAGAAAGTCATGCCCTTTTCGATCATGTCTCGCAGAACTGACTTCGGGGAGATGTCGAAGTCCTTCGCCCAGGGGTTGGATTCGCAGAAGATCTCGAAGGCATTGTCTAGGGAATCGGCTAGGGGCTGCGGATAGGTGACGTCCTCGAGGATGTTCATCCGCTCGGTGTAATCCACGCCTTCCGCCTTGAGCGCCGCGAGCTCCTCATCGCGGGCCGCGCGCTGCTGGCCGCTGAGAACCTGGCGGGGATCGTCGAGGACCGCCTCGAAGGTGGAGATCACGTCCAAGGTGAACTCTGGGGACTCCGGGTCGAGCAGGTCTAGGGCAGCCAGCGCGAACGGGGCCAGAGGTTGGTTGAGTGCGAAGTCTCGCTGCAGTTCCTGGGTCAGGCGGGCGTCCTTACCGGATGGCGTGTCCGCCTCGAACTCCTCGACCACCTCGGAACGAAGCAGGCCGCGGTAGAGCTCGATCGTGGTGCGGATGTGTGCGTTCTGCTTCGCGCGTGTTTCGTGGCTGCTGCGGAGCAGCCGCTTCAGGGCGGCGAAAGTCCATTCATTGCGGGCAATGATGTTCAGCAGCATCGAGTTGCTCATCGTGAACTGGCTGACCAGCTCCTCTGGCTCCGCGATGAGCAGGCGTTCGTACGTGCTCTCGGACCAGGTGGTTCGGCCCTGTGGTGCGGATTTCTTGCGCAGCCGCTTGAGTTTCTTCGGATCCGTTCCGGCCCGCTGGCGGAGCCGGAAGTTCTCGATCTCGTGTTCCGGTGCCTGGACGACGACGGTGCCTTCCGTGTCGTAGCCCGCGCGTCCCGCCCGTCCGGCAATCTGGTGGAACTCCCGCGACTTCAGGATGCGGTGGCGTTCGCCGTCGAATTTCGCCAGCTCCGTCATGAGCACCGAGCGGATCGGGACGTTGATTCCCACGCCCAGGGTGTCGGTGCCACAGATGACGGTCAGTAGGCCCTGCTGGGCAAGCTGCTCCACCAGGCGCCGATATTTCGGCAGCAGGCCGGCGTGGTGGACACCAATCCCGCGGCGCAGCAGCTTGGACAGTGTTTTGCCGAAGCTAGTGGTGAACTTGAAATTTCCGATGGCCTCCGCAATCGCCTTCTTCTCCTCGCCGACCAGGCTCAGGCTCGTCAGGGCCTGCGCGCGCTCAATGGCCTCGCGCTGGGTGAAGTGCACGACGTAGACCGGGGCTTTGCCGTCCTTGACCAGCTCTTCGATGGTCTCGTGCACCGGGGTGTAGACGTACTCGAAGCTCAGCGGCACCGGTCGCACCGAGCCTGCGACGTGGGTGCAGGGCCTGCCGGTGCGGTCAGTCAGGTCTTTCTCGAGCCACGCGGTGTCGCCCAGGGTGGCGCTCATCAGCAGGAACTGGGCGTGGGGCAGTTCCAGGAGGGGGACCTGCCAGGCCCAGCCGCGGTCGGGTTCGGAGTAGTAGTGGAACTCGTCCATGACCACTTGGTCGACCTGCGCATCCTTGCCGTCGCGCAGAGCGATATTGGCGAGGATCTCGGCGGTGGCACAGATGATGGGGGCGCCACCGTTGACTGTGGCATCACCGGTCATCATGCCGACATTTTCTGGACCGAAGGTCGCGCACAAGTCGAAGAACTTCTCGCTGACCAGCGCCTTGATGGGGGCAGTGTAGAAACTGCGCTGCCCGCGTGCCAGTGCCACGAAGTGGGCAGCCAAAGCCACCATGGACTTTCCGGAGCCCGTGGGGGTCGCCAGGATGACGTGGTCCTGGGCGACCAGCGCCGTGGCGGCCTCCTTCTGCGCCTCGTAGAGGCTGATCCCACGATCTTCCGTCCACCGAAGGAACGACGCCAACACGGCGTCGTCGACGAGTCCCTCAGGGACCTCGTCGAGGTCGGGGAGTAGGTCGGCCAGCTGGGCAGCGATTCCCACTACTGTGTGTCTCCTTCACCGTCGTCGTGTGGGCCGTTGCTATCGCCGGGCTTCTCCGGATCCTCCCCGTCAGCCTCGGAATCGGTTTCCGCTGCGTCATTCATGCGGGCTAGGAATGCCTCGAACTCGGCGCCCAGCTCTTCGCCAGTGGGGATGTCCTGTCCTGGTTCGAGCAACGAACTCTTCTTCTTTTGAAGCCTACGGACTTCCTTGTCGTACTGTTGCTCGAGGGCACCAACGACAGTGGCGATCTCGTGGGAGTCTTCCGTCTGCTGTGCGAGCTGCTGCTGTACCCGGGAGATATCCTTCTCGAGTGTCTTCAACGGCAGCTCGCGGTCGGCCAGGTCTGCGAAGGCCTTCAGCAGCGCGTAGCTGGACTCCGGGTACTCCGAACCGGCGATGTAGTGAGGCACATGGGCGGTAAGCCCAATGGCGTCGAATCCTGCGGCGGACAGCTGCATCTCGGTCTCGAGCGCTGCAGCCCCCGGGACCACCAGCCGCGCATCCCACGTGTGGTAATCCCGCACCAGCGACGGGTCCGAGGCGTGCGCGGAAATCACCAGCGGGCGGGTGTGCGGCACCGTCATCGGGGCAGAGTAGAAAGATATCGCTCGGGAGACGTTTGCTCTCTGCGCCAACTCCACGATCGCGTGCCCGAAGGCCTCCCACTTCAGGTCCGGCTCGGGGCCGGCGACCAGCAGGAACGGCCGGTCGTTGACATCCTTAACGATGCGTACGTCCAGGCTGAGTTTGTCGGACTTCGTGATCCGGTTCTCGTCGATCGTGATGCTGGGGCGCCGTGCGCGGTAATCCAGCAGATCATCAAGGTTGAAGCTAGCGACAACCGAGCTTTCCAGTGCCTCCAGGAGATGATTTCCACTGACTGCGATGGCCTGGCCCGCATCGGCATAGCCCTGGAGCGCGATGAGCATCGGAATACCTTCGTCCGGAGAATCCGCTTCTAGCGGGACGGGGTATTCCATTTCGTACATGGCGTTCCGGGGACGGCGACCAAAAGAATTATCCTGAGGCATCGTCTTCGCGCTCCCTTCCTTTACAACGACAGCGGGCCAGCAGGGCCGGGGTCACGGTTTCAACCGGGTCCAGGTCAGCCAAAACACGTGGCGTGCACCGACGTGGTGAAGTTATCCACAGTCCCTGCGTGTCCACAGGGTCCTGGCTGTTCTCCTCCGCCGACCAACGCTGCTGCGTCGGGGCTGGCCGAGTGATCGAGCACACTTTACTCATGAGATCACATCATTCACGTCATTCTAACCACAACGACCACCGGAATATTCCCCACGAGACCAGCGCCGCGCAGCACCAGTCATCCGGCAGTAGGCTACGGGGCCCCCGAGCGCACAGCGCAGCTCCAACCGGGCATCCCAGCATCTCCTTGGGAGCCGACCCCGGGGCTCTGTTGGCGGGCTTGCCGGCCATGCTCGGCTTCACACCGCACGACTCCCTGGTGCTCATCGGCCTCCAGCCGACCAGCAAAGATAGTCCACCTCGAGGTGGCAGCCCGGGCACCCGCGCCGCCACACACCGCACCGTCACCTTTCAGGTAGGTCCCGTCGTGAGAGCAGATTTGGGCGGAGATAGCACTGGGGAGGCCATCGAGACCTTCTGTGCCGCACTTGGCGCGCCCGTCTCGGACACCGTGCCGACGGACCAATGTCCGCAAGCGATCATCCTCGTTATCGGCGAGACCCCGGCCCGCAGCATCGACGTGTTCACGGACATACGGACTCAACTCGCCCTGGCCGGAATCCCCGTGTACACCACCCACTGGGCCCGGGAGATCGCGGATCACCAAAAGTGGGCGACATACGACCTCCACACACAACTATGGGTGGATGAGGGGACCATCCCGGTACAGAGTGCCAACCCAGTAGCTCTCCACGCGGGGGTGACCAACGCCCTGAATTTCGCAGCCCGCGAGGACATGGAAGGCTGGCTGGACGAACAGGACCCACCCTTGGCAGGGCAGCTGAACCCGCAGTGCCTGGGCACCGCCCTCAACCAGCTGTTGGCAAAAACAGAAGAGATACTCGATGGGCTCACCACGGTGGAGGACGCAATGGATGACCAGGAGCTCCTCGGCGTGATCGCTGGGCTCTGCGGAGACCCGCGCAGCCAGGCTTTTGTTATCACCGCATCAATCGGCATGCCTTCGCCCGTAATCCGGTCACTTCTCGCGGCCACCGCTCGCCACTGTGTCGGCGACGTGAGAAGCAACGTGCTCTACGTGCTTACACAGGTACTCGTCGGGAATGGGGAAGGGGTAGTCGCGTTCCACACCGCGCGCCGGGCAGTCTGCGAAGCGACCAGCGCTAGGGGGTGGAAGGATAATCAGGTGCTCGTCATAGCCCTAAAAACAGGCCTCGCGCTCCAAATCGTCAAGGATAAGGTCGCAATCGCCACAGAGGTCCTGAATGGGAAGAACCCCCACGAACACATCTCGGGCGACACGAGGGAGATCTTCACGCGGGTACTCGACTGGGATGCGGTAGAGCACCTTCGCCTCCTCGACAGCAAGGGAGGCGAACTTGAGAACCCTTAAGGACGGGGAGCGGAGTGGGCCGAGTCACCCAGCGCGGAAGTAAACCGCCAAGCGTCCGACACCACCGTCTTCAGATCCGAGAGCTTCGGCTCCCAACCCAGTTCAGCGATGGCCTTCGCACTCGAGGCGATGAGCACTGCAGGGTCACCGGCGCGTCGAGGAGCCTCGATTGCAGGGATCTCTGCTCCGGTGACCTCCCGGCAGGTGTCGATGACCTCCCGGACGCTGAACCCATCACCGCTACCGAGATTGAAGATCCGGTGCTCGCCGGCCACGTTGGAGGTTGCGGCCAGCACGTGGGCGTCCGCGAGGTCCTTGATGTGGATGTAGTCACGCACCGCGGTGCCGTCCTTGGTGGGCCAATCGGAGCCGAAGATACTGATCGACTCGCGGTGTCCCAGAGCGACCTGCAAGACGATGGGGATCAGGTGGGTCTCTACTTCGCGGTTTTCACCGAACTGCTGATAGGCACCGGCGACGTTGAAGTAGCGCAGGCTCGTCGCCGCCAGATCGTAGGCCTTGGCGTAGGAGGTGAGCATGTAGTCGATCGTCAGCTTCGAGGCACCGTAGGGGTTAGCCGGGGCTGTGGTCATATCCTCCGTGATCGGCACCTGTTCCGGTTCGCCGTAGCAGGCGGCGGTGGAGGAGAAGACGATGTTCTTCACACCCGCGTTGCGCATCGCGTCCAGCAGTGTGAGGGTCGTGACGACATTGTGGTGCCAGTAGGCATCCGGCTGCTCCACGGATTCGCCCACGAGCGATCGAGCAGCAAAGTGAAACACGGCGGCGAAACCGCCATCCGCCAAAACCTCGCTGGCCACATCGGCAATGTCGCCTTCTACAAAGTTCGCCTCGGGGTGGATCGCGGACCGATTGCCGGTGCTCAGATTATCCACGACGGTGACGCGGAACCCGTTTTCGATGAGGACAGCGGTGCACACGCTACCCACGTAGCCCGCACCCCCGGTGACGAGGACGTTGCTGCCAGGTTCAATTGCGTTGTGTTCAGTCACTGTGGGGGGCTTTCTTCAATAGAAGGAATGCGAGGTGCGCGGGGCCGCGGGGCCTCGAGATGGTTAAACGTCTGAGACGCTGCGTACGCGGACAGCGTGCGCCAACTCGCTGGGGATGGCGACCTCGGCAGAGCCACTACGCAGAATAAGGTGGTCCTCAGCCGGAATCACAGTGACCGTGACACCCGGGAGAATGCCAGCTTTGCGCAGCCGCTTCATCAACGAGCCCTCGACCTGGACAATCTCGTTGAAGCTGGCGACCACGGCCTCATGCTCCTCACCGGCGGCAAGGTCGGCGGCACGAACCGAATTCGGATCCTCCGCCACAGCCGTCTGGGAAAAATCCGTGCTGTCCGCTGCCTGCTCGGTGAGGATGTCCAGCCCCGGGATGGGGTTGCCGAAAGGGGAGGTGTCGTGCTCATCGAGAACCTCGACGAGGCGCTGTTCGACCTCGTCACTCATGACGTGCTCCCACCGGCAGGCTTCGTCGTGCACCTTGTCCCATGGCAGCCCGATGACGTCGGTCAACAGGCGCTCCGCGAGGCGGTGCTTGCGCATGACAGAGGTCGCGAGTGCCCGGCCCTCGGTGGAGAGCTTCAGGGAGCGGTCCTTCTCAACGGAGAGCAGACCATCGCGCTCCATGCGGGCCACCGTCTGGCTTACCGTGGGGCCGGACTGCTCAAGCCGTTCGGCGATCCGGGCGCGCAGCGGCGGGATGCCCTCTTCCTCGAGCTCGTAAATCGTCCGGAGGTACATCTCCGTTGTGTCTACTAGATCGCGCACCCTACTGGCCCTTTCTCACCTTTCGAGCTGATGGAAGCCTCGAAAAAATCAACGTCTCAACCATACATCCCCGGCCCAGGGGAGTGGCGCACTATACCGCGTATTCGCGGAGCTTGTCCGCGCGCTGGCCCTCTCGCAGCTTCGCCATGACCTCGCGCTCGATCTGGCGCACCCGCTCACGGGAAAGACCGAACTGCCGACCGATCTGGTCCAACGTCCGGGGAAGGCCATCATCGAGTCCATAGCGCAGGGTGATGACATCCTGCTCTCGCTGCTCCAAAGTCGCTAGGACGGAGCGAATGTCGGAGTGGCGCAGGCTGGCGACGACAGCAGCCTCGGCATCCTCCGCCTCCGAGTCTTCGATGAAGTCGCCCAGCGGGGCTTCCTCGTCGGTGCCGACCGGCATGTCGAGGCTTACCGGGTCGCGGGACTGCTTCATCAGCATCTCGATCCGATCCTCCGGGATCCCCGACTCCTCAGCCAGCTCCTCGTACGTCGCCTCACGACCCAGGTGCTGGTACATCTCGCGCTTGATGCGGGAGAGCTTATTGACCTGCTCCACCAGGTGCACCGGCAGGCGAATAGTGCGTGACTGGTCGGCCATACCGCGGGTGATGGCCTGACGGATCCACCAGGTGGCATAGGTGGAAAACTTGTAGCCCTTCTTGTAATCGAACTTCTCCATCGCGCGGATGAGACCCAGGTTGCCCTCCTGGATCAGGTCCAGCAGAGGCATGCCACGACCGGTATAGCGCTTGGCCAACGAGACCACGAGGCGCAGATTAGCCTCCAGCAGGTGAGTGCGTGCGGCCTTGCCCTCACGGGCGAGGATCTTCACATCGCGCTTCTTCGCACGCGTCAATGGCTCGCCACTCTTGAGCAGCTGCTCCGCATACAGCCCGGCCTCGATGCGTTGGGAAAGTTCAACCTCGTCCTCCGCAGTCAGAAGGGCAGTCTTGCCAATGCCGTTGAGATACACCCGGACGAGGTCGGCTGAAGGGTTTTCGTTATTGCCTCGGCGCCGACGGCGGTCAGTATTCTGCTCCTGCTGCGAAGAATCGTCCTTCGTAGACGTCGCGGGGGCAGAATCGCTGCCGTTGGTGGACTTGCTCATGCAGTTTGGTCTCCTCTTGAGCTCACGATGGGCATCCGACGGGGCGCTATTTTTGAGGCGCTAATACTACCAACGGCCGGGGTCCGGGTTTTGTTCCCAGGCCTAGGTTCACCGTCGGGGCGAGGACTGCGTACACCCCACAAACGGGGGCTACTCACCCCACGCTTCGCCGACCTAACACTCAACCAACACGGTATAAGGCCCCTCGTTCACGGAGCTGACCTGCATATCCGCCCCAAACTCGCCAGTTTCAACATGGATCCCACGGTTCCGGAGCCCGTGGACGATCTTCTCAATTACCGGTTCAGCAGCCGGACCCGGCATCGCCTCTGACCAGCTGGGGCGCCGACCCCGCTTCGTTTTACCCATCAGGGTGAACTGGCTAACCACCAGCACGGAACCGCCCACCTCCTCAACCGACAGGTCCCGTTGGCCACCCCACGGCTCACCCGAGGCGGGGAACAGCCGCAGCTCGGCGATCTTGCGCACCATCGTTTCCCACGCGTTGGCGTCGTCATCCTTGCCGCTGCCGATGAGCGCGAGCAACGCCGGACCGGAGACCTCACCGACTCGACGGACCTCACCGGATTCATCCCGGACGTCGACGCTGGCCTGACTCACCGTGCTGATAACTGCCTTCATGATCCTCCACTTACCTTTCTGCCCAGTCGACCAGACTGCTCGGCAACACGATTCCGTGGCGAACGAGGTCGACGATGATCCCCAGCATTCTCTCGATCAGGACTTCCTCATAATCATCGTGCGACTCGCCTTCGGAAGGCCCGGTCACAGCCGCATAGAGCCCCAGCACATCTTCCAGGGCCAACCCTTCCGGATTCAGACCGGCGAGGATGGACTCCACCGCGGCGTCGATCTCGTGCGTCCAAGCCGGACCATCTGTCCGAGCCAGTCGGAGACACAGTTCCCGGAAACCCTGGCCAGCCCCCGCATCCGCCTGCCGCACCAACTCGGTGGCCACCCCAGGGCGAACGGCAAAACGCTCGGCCAGGACATCGTCGGCAGATACGTCGGCCAGCCACTGACTGCGAATGAACCACTCGGCCACCTCAGCACCCAGCGGGGTGCCCGGCACCATGGTGTCGGGCAGCTGCTCTACGGTGACCTCACTGGAGCCATCGATAGCCCGAAGGTGCGCAAAACCCAGCGCAATATGGCTGACACCGTTGTCAGCCAGGTAGTGAAGCCACTGCCCGGCCTTCCTCCGCCCCGCTGGGGATCGTGGGTCAATCCCTTCGTCGCTCAGCCACGTCGTCACATAGGTCTCCGGGTCCACATATTCCCGCACGAGGCCGTAAGCACGCACGCCTTCCGCCGGCAGCCAACGCCCCATTTTCGACGCCACCGAATCCTCAGCAGACACCGCCCAAGAACACAGGATATGCGCCGTTCCGCCGGGCGCGAGGTGCTCAGGAGCACGAGAGACGACCAGCTCGGTCGCACGGTCCAAGCCTAGCCCAGAATCACGGTAGACATGTCCGACCTCCGGGGGTTGGACCACAAAAGGCGGATTGGACACGATGAGATCGAAGCGCTCACCTGCCACTGGCTCGAACCAGGAGCCCTCCCGCCACTCGATGCCGCTTTCGGGAGCTGCCAGACCTGTAGACAGCTGACCCTGGGCCTGTGCAAGCTGCGTGCCATTGATAGCGGCGAAGTCCAACGCCCGGCCACTAATATCCGTTCCCACCACGTGCGCCTCAGGGTAGGCCAATTGCAAGGCCAGGCTCAGCGCCCCACCACCGCAACCCAGGTCGAGGATCCGCCTCGGGGACGGCAGCCAGGGATTGTCCGCCGGGGGGATGGCTCGAAGCAGCGACCGGGGAGCGTTACCCAGACCCGGTACGTGATCATCCGGGGTGGGCTCCTGTGGCCACAGGCCAGCATCCGGATCCGACGCGAGCAAGAATTCGCCGCCGAGGCTGGGGGCATCGCCATCCGCATCACCGAACAGATGTGGGAAGGAGTAAGGGCGGATATCCACCCGCAGCTGCAACTCATCCGCGTTGTCGGGCAGGGATGTGATCAGCCGGGCGTCGATGGCGCGCCGGGTGAGGTCAGTGCCGATGAGTTCCTGCCACCTCGCCCGGGTTGCTGGTTCTCGCAAGACGAAGAGCTCCACCAGCTCGGCTGCGCCTGTGTCGCGCTGGGAGTCGCCCCGGCCATAGGCGCGGACCGAGCGCAGCGCGCCGGCTGGGTTGGCGAGGTTGAGGGAGCGAAGGCCGGCCTCGCCTAGGACGTCCTCGAGCAGGGTAGTGCTGAGGCCGCGCTCACGGGCAGCGGCGAGGAGGCCGCCGAGAGCCTCGCGGGCGGGCTGGGAACTGAGCTGCATGCTGGAAGGTTGGGTTGTCACTGTGGGAAATGCCTTCTTTTCTCGGTCGTCGTTGGGAAACCGGCTCTGCGTGCCGCCGGCAAAGCACTGTTCTCTCTAGGGGGCGCTGGGGCAGTGGCATGCTGCACGTCCACCATGATGATGGCCGAGCTAGTCTTCTGACTCGTGGTCAATGACGGGGTGGCGGTCGGCGGAGCCTACGTCGCTGGGCTCCAGCTGTCGCTGCGGGCTCGTCGCCTGAGAGAGCTGAGAATTGGCCAGCGCCTCCCGGTTGGCTCGCACGAGGCCAGGCTTGTAGACCTTTTCCGACTCCTTGGTGGCTTCCCCCGACTCGTTGGCGAGCATGACCGCAACCCAGGGCAGTGGAACACTGATGAACGCCACTACCGCGCCCAACATGAGGTTATTGGTGACCCACAGCAGGATCACGGCCAAGACAAGCACCGGGATGCGGGCGATCTGGAGCCCCAAATAGAGGCGACGCCGGTGGTGCCAGTCCTCCAGCTGTGACTTCTTCGCATCGGTGATTCGGTCAACCCGCTTGCCAGGACGGCGGAAACGGCGCGCTCCGGTGGCCGAAGTGCCCCGGGTACGACCGGCACGTTTCTCTGCTGCTGACATACCGTCTACGGTAGTACGAGAGTCAATTGTGGGAAGCCCCCAGGGGCAAGATGGAGGATTGTGAGCGCCACGAGCACCAGCACGCTGGAACGTCCGAAGGTTGATGAGCGGGAGCAGACTCAGGACGACACCCCAAAGTTCTTCCACTACGTCAAGAAGGACCAGATCGTGGAGTCGGCGGTCATGGGCCGATTGGTGGTTGCACTGTGCGGTGAAACCTTCCCGGTGACGAAGCAGGCAAAACCGGGTTCCCCGGTGTGCCCGGAGTGCGAGGAAATTTACCAGAGCCTGCGTAAGAAGTAGGTCCGATACAAGGTGAAAAGAACCCTCCGTGCCTGGCAGCAGGAGGCCCTGGACCTCTATCAGGAACAGCAGCCCCGGGACTTCCTGGCGGTCGCAACCCCGGGTGCTGGTAAGACCACCTTTGCCCTGACGCTGGCGTCAATGTTGCTGGAAAAGCGCATTGTCCAGCGACTCGTCATCGTGGTTCCCACCGAGCACTTGAAGGTCCAGTGGGCGCTCTCCGCCGCTGCCATGGGGATTGCCCTCGACGCTGAGTTTTCTAACTCCTCCCCATTCAACAACGCCTTCGACGGCGTGGCCGTGACCTATGCCCAGGTTGGTATGAAGCCCACCAAGCACTATCAGGTGGCCACAGCTCAGAAGACCCTGGTGATCCTCGATGAGATCCACCACGCGGGTGACGCGAAGAGTTGGGGAGACGGCGTGCGCTTGGCCTATGCCCATGCTGAGCGCCGACTGGCGCTGACCGGTACGCCGTTCCGATCCGACGACGCTCAGATCCCTTTCGTGGACTATATCGAGGTCCCGGGCACCGACGGGGCGCTGGAGTCTCGAGCGGACTACACCTACGGATACTCGGAGGCGCTTCGCGACGGGGTGGTCCGGCCGGTGGTCTTCATGGCCTACTCCGGACAGGCGCGGTGGCGTTCCAGCGCGGGCGAGGAGTTCGAGGCCCGGCTGGGCGAGACCCTCACTCCGGAACAGACCGCCCGGGCGTGGCGGACGGCGCTGGACCCGAAGGGGGAGTGGATCCCCGCGGTCCTGAAGGCTGCTCACACTCGCCTGCTGAAGCTGCGCACCCATATCCCGGACGCTGGCGGTCTGGTCATCGCGACCGATAAGACGACCGCCCGCGCCTACGCAAAGATCCTGTCGACGATCAGCAGCACACCGGTTACCGTCGTCCTTTCCGATGAGGTCGGTGCCTCCGACCGCATTAAGGAATTCTCCGCCAGCCAGGACGAATGGATGGTCGCGGTGCGCATGGTCTCAGAGGGTGTGGACGTGCCCCGCCTGGCGGTGGGCGTTTATGCCACGAGCGCGGCGACCCCGCTGTTCTTCGCCCAGGCGATCGGTCGCTTCGTGCGTTCCCGCCGCAAGGGTGAGTCCGCCAGCGTGTTCCTGCCTAGCGTGCCCGTGCTGTTGGATCTGGCGTCCAAGCTGGAAAAGCAGCGTAACCACGTGCTCGGCGTTCCTAAGAAGGACGAGGAAGGCTGGGACGATGAGCTGCTGGCTCAGGCTAACCGCGAGGAGAACGAGCCAGATGAGCTGACGACCTACGAGTCCATCGGTGCGGAGGCCGAACTGGATTCTTTGATTTACGACGGCTCGACCTACGGCACGACCACTCTGGCCGGTTCCGCGGAGGAACAGGACTATCTGGGTCTACCAGGCTTGTTGGACGCGGAACAGATGCGCATGCTGTTGCAGCAGCGACAGGCCGACCAGGTCGAGGCACGAGCCCGAGAAGCCGAGGAGCGTAAGCGCCGGGAGGCCGAAGAACGACGCAACGGTAGCGCTGCCGGTGGAATGAGCGGCGCGGAGGCGCACCGTCGCCGGGTGGCCAGCGAGGAGCTTCCGGCGTTGCGCAAGGAGCTCAACGCGCTCGTGAATATGACCGCGGCACGGACCGGTAGACCACAGGGCTCGATCCACAACGAGGCTCGCCGCAACTGCGGCGGCCCTCCGACTGCGTTGTGCACCGCGGAGCAGCTGCGAGACCGTATCGCCTACCTGCGCGACTGGTAGGCTGTGCCCTCATCCCGGGAACACCGCAGCCCGGGCCAGGGATATGAGAGAAATTCCGAGAAAGGATCATCGAGTCGAGATGGCGAAGAAGAATCCAGCTGGTGAGCAGCCGGCCGCACAACCCCACGCGCCCCAGGTAGCCAGCCGGATGTCGCTGGCAGCGCTGATTTTGGGTGTGCTCGCCCTCCCGGCGGGCCTGCTCCCGCTGATCGGCATTTTTGTGGCGATGATCGCGCTGGTGGTGGCGATCGTTGCCCTCGTCCGCGCGAACCGTCACGCCACGGCGCGAACCTACCCCATCGTGGGGCTCGTGCTCGCGATTCTCGCGATGGGCCTTGCACTGATCACCACGAAGGTAGCCACCGAGTTTCCGGAGCAGTGCCAGGGGCTCAGCGATGAGGAGCTGACCCAATGCGTCAAGGAGCACCGAGGAAACTAGCTCCACGCTGGTTGGTGGTGCGGCTTCCGAAAAAAGAGACCCCGCCCGATCTCAAACAAGATCTCAGGGGAGGGGGGCAGGGAAGAACTTGGTGCAGCGTGACCTGACCGCAGGGGTGGGCAGCAAGATCTAAGGGGGCCAGGGAAGAACACTCCACGAACAAGGGACAGATAACGAGAAAACAACCGCCGGGAAAACCCGGCGGTTATTTTCTTCTCCCGCCCCGCATGAGCGGGTAAGACGTGCGGTTTAGTCCAAGTAGTCCCGCAGTACCTGGGAGCGGGATGGGTGGCGCAGCTTGGACATCGTCTTCGACTCGATCTGTCGGATGCGCTCGCGGGTCACACCGTAAACCTGTCCGATCTCGTCCAGGGTGCGCGGCATGCCATCGGTCAGGCCGAAGCGGAGCTTCACCACGCCGGCCTCACGCTCGGACAGGGTATGCAAAACGTCCTGCAGCTGGTCCTGCAGCAGCGTGAAGGACACCGCGTCCACAGCGATGACCGCTTCAGAGTCCTCGATGAAGTCTCCCAGCTGGGAGTCGCCCTCGTCACCGATAGTCTGGTCCAGGGAGATTGGCTCGCGGGCGTACTGCTGGATCTCCAGCACCTTGTCGACCGTGATGTCCATCTCACGGGCCAGCTCCTCCGGCGTCGGCTCGCGGCCAAGGTCCTGCAACAGCTCGCGCTGAATGCGGCCGAGCTTGTTGATGACCTCCACCATGTGAACCGGAATGCGGATCGTGCGTGCCTGGTCAGCCATCGCACGCGTGACCGCTTGGCGGATCCACCACGTGGCGTATGTGGAGAACTTATATCCCTTGGAGTAATCGAACTTCTCCACCGCACGGATCAGGCCCAGGTTGCCCTCCTGGATCAGATCCAGGAAAGCCATGCCGCGACCGGTGTAGCGCTTGGCCAGGGAGACCACGAGGCGAAGGTTCGCCTCCAGCAGGTGGTTCTTTGCCTTGCGACCGTCTCGGTCGATTTCGCGCAGGTCTCGGCGGTTCATGGGGGAGAGGCGCTCGCCGGATTCCTTGATCTGCTTGAGCCGGTAGTTTGCATACAGGCCAGCCTCGATACGCTTCGCCAGCGAGACCTCTTGCTCTGCGTTCAATAGGGCTACCTTGCCGATTTGCTTCAGGTAGGCGCGGACGGAGTCTGCAGATGCGGTGAGGGCAGCGTCGCGGCGGGCCTGGCGCAGAGCGGCGGACTCGTCCTCGTCCCACACGCTGTCGTCGCGGCCGTCCTTGGAGGTTGAGGACTCCTCTTCGTCGTCCTCGTCTTCTTCCTCATTGTCGTCGGCGTCGTCCTCGTCCTCGAGGTCGTCGTCCAGGTCGTCGTCGAGGTCCTCATCCAGGTCCTCGTCGATGTCCTCCAGATCCGGCTCGACATCGTGATCGAACTCGTCGTCGACGCCCTCGGGATCCTCGTTGGTGGTGACCTCGGCGTCCTTGCTCTTTGCCTCGAGCTGCTCCTGCGTCTTCGCAGCAGACGTCGCCTTGGTTGCCTTCCGTGCGGTCTTCTTGGCAGCCTTCTTCGCCGTCTTTTTAGCGGTCTTCTTGGCAGCCTTCTTGGCGGTCTTTTTCGCCGTCTTCTTCGCGACCTTGCGGGTGGCCTTCTTGGCCGCCTTCTTCGCGACCTTCTTTGGCTCCTCGACCGCATCTTCAGACGCAGACGCTGCTACGTCTGCTGTGACAGCTGCGGACGCCGTCTTCTTCGCAGCAGTGGCGCTTGTTACCTTGCGGGCCGTGCGCTTGACTGCTTTGCGAGCCGTCTTCTTGGCGACTTTCCGTGCAGCAGTGCCAGACGTCCCGCTTGCGTCCTGGACGCTATCACCGCTGGTGGTTGAGTCTTGAGAAGCCACAGAAGCCCTTTCGGTCGGGGATTGTTGCAACGTACGGCTGTGATCGCCGGGCAACGCCAGCGACCTCGTTGTACGTTTAGGTAGGTTCCTCGCTCGGGAGGAATCCCTACCAGTCGCTATCCAAACTACGTTTGCTCGCCGATTCCTGGTGGATAGCAACCATGAATCGACGCATTGAGTTCCACTCGCCAGCATACGTCCACCAACGAGTTCGTGTCGGTGACGTCAACCCGACCCGGCCCGCCGGGCGGTGTTCTGCTGTGGAGTAGTTACTCTGAGCAACAGGAATGCTGCTCCTGGCGCTCAAGCGCCCAACGGCCGACCATTATAGCCAAGCTTGATTGCCCATGCCGGTTAGGGGCGCAGCCCCCAAGAAGCGGCGAGCCCTGCCCCAATGACGCCGGCGCTGTTGAAGTGTCGCGCGATGCTCACACGAACCGAAGGCTCTTCGAGCTCAAGCTCGGGTAGCCACCGGTCTGCTTCTGCGGAGATCCCACCACCGAGGATCAGCTCCTGGGGGCGTAGCAACGCGACATAGGTGTTGAGTACCGTGCTCACTCGGGCTGCCCACTCGGGGAAAGAAAGGTTCTGCCGTGCCTTCACCGCCGCCGAGGCCCAATGCTCTGCAGCACTGGGGGAGCCGTCGTCGGTTAACACGGTCAGGTGACCCAGCTCGGTATTGGGGTACAACCTGCTTCCGCGGAAGAGAGCAGAGCCGATCCCAGTGCCAAAGGTCAGGAAGAGCCGACTGTGTTCTGGGTTTGCGGCCTCGCCGGCAGCACACGGACCGCATTCAGAAATCCCGGCAGCGTCGGCGTCGTTGAGGAAAAACCACTCCACCTGGAGGGCGGAATTAGCCGACTGGCCGCGCAGCAAAGCCTTCCGCAAGGCCTCGTCGAACACCGCGGCAGGCTGGGTGTCGATCCAGGAGTGCGCGATATTCGCTGCGGTGCGTGCCTCCTGGTTGGCTACCACGCTGGGAATGGCTACGCCGATCCGCAGGTTTTGGAATCCGCCGAGGGAAGAAGCCACGGTGAGCTTCGTGCCAACCTCTTGGGCGAGTACCTGCGTTGCGAGGGTCGAGACGGCGCCCGCAACGGCTTCTGGGGTTGCTGGCTGGGGAGTGGGGGCAGTGAATCGTTCCCCAACGAGACAGTGGTTGCGGGTGTCGACGAAGCCCGCTTTGATTGCGGAGCCCCCGACATCGAAGCCCACGGTGATGTCGGCCCATTCAGCACTATTCGCCTGCTCGGTGCTCATGGATCTGAATGCTACACATCAGTGGTATCTGTGGAGGCATGACCGAGACCTTGTTGCTTGATAAAACCACCACTGACTATGTCCCGGAGGAGATCCCGGGCGCGGCGAGCGTACGCGAGCTGCAGGCTGCTGCTGAAGATGTTGCCGCACGCGCCGCCGCCTTGGTGTTGCGCACCCGTCGGGAACGCACTGATGGTGAGGCGGTGGCGGGATCCGTCATCGAGCTGATGGGTTCGGCGATGCCGGTGGCGCAGACCAAGTCTTCCGCAGTCGACCCTGTCACCGAAGCGGATCGTGCCGCGGAGAATTTCATCCGCGAGTGGCTGCACGCCCGGTTCCCTCAGGCCACTGTTGTTGGTGAGGAGGAGGGGGCGGATGATCCTGCCCCCGATTCCGACCTCGCTGTGGCAGCAGGGGCGCGCCTGGAGTGGATCGTCGATCCGATCGACGGCACCGTCAACTTTGTCTACGGGATTCCCGCTTTTTCGGTGTCGGTGGCTGCTGCCATCGACGGGGTACCGGTGGCCGGTGCGGTTGTGGACGTGGCCCACAGCCACGTCTTTGGGGCCTGTGTCGGTGGACCGGCCACCGTCGCCCCGATTGATTTGAAGGGCGAGGAAGTAGTCGTCGGTGAGCATAAGAACATTAGCCGGCAGGAAGGACGGAAGGACGCTGCGCAGGCGCTCGTAGCGACCGGCTTTTCCTATGACGCCGAGCGTCGTCAGCGGCAGGCACGCGTGTTGAGCAACGTCCTGCCCCACGTGCGGGATATCCGACGCTTGGGCTCCGCCGCACTCGACCTCTGCATGGTGGCTAGCGGTCAGGTGGACGGTTACTACGAGCACGGGCTTAACGGATGGGACTTTGCCGCCGGCGCGTTGATTGCTGCTCGAGCGGGAGCGACCGTTGTCACCCCAGTGCTTGACTACACGGCGGAGCGCGGATTGCCCATCATTGCAGGCGTGCCGGGGGTGCAAGAAGAGCTCGAAAAATTGCTGTTGAGCCAGGGTGCAGGGGGTAGTATCGAGCAACTTTCTTTGCCGTGAGCATGGGGGAGGTGACAAGTATGCGCCTCATGGCCTAATATCCGCCTTCAGCACGCATGAGGCGCTCTCAAATAGGCGCTGAATGGCTGCCGCGAAGAATGGGCTTGCGCCCCCTCAGAGCGGCAGGTGGCGGGGATTCCGCCCGATAACCTATGAGCATCATCCGAGGAGTGTGGGAGGACAACGATGGCCACGGACTACGATGCACCGCGGCGTAGCGCTGAGGAAGAGCTGGAGACTGACTCCCTCGAAGGCCTGAAGGCCGCAGAGAAGGCAGAGCCAGCGATCTCGGACACCGATGATGGCGAAATCGTGGAGCCCTTCGAACTGCCGATGGAGGAAGTCTCCGGGGAGGAACTATCCACCACGGTCACGCCGAAGCAGAACGACGAGTTCACCTGCTCCGAGTGCTTCCTCGTCCAGCACCGAAGCCGTGTTGGTGAGAAGCTCAGCGATACCGAGTTCGTCTGTATCGACTGCGTTTAATGCATAAAGAGACCCGGCCTGCGGGGAAAGCTGAGCAGGCCGGGTACGCGGAGGCGCTGGGATCCCTTAGTAAATGGGCCTTCCCAGCGCCTCCAGCAGTTCCTGGGGGTTCTTGCTGGAGACCAGCCAGTACGGGGTGGGATCCAGTGGATCATCGAGCACTAGCATCGCCATCGTAGGAATCCACCCTTTGTGAATAACGAAGGCCGCAGGGTCGAGCTGGCGACCTAACGCAGCCTGCTTCGCGGTGGGTGGGATGACCAGCGTGCGGTCGACTACGGAGGCGGGGAGTTGTGCGTCGCCCGCGCGGATAATTCTTTCACCCTGGGAGTTCTCGAACACCTCGATCTTTGTGCGGGAAAGTGCGATAAGCCCCCACGCCGCAAGGGCAGCCGCGATCACCCCGGCGACGAGCAACCACCACCAGTCGCGTCCCATTTGCGCCTGCCAGGCGATGATGGCGACCACGCCGATGGCAGCGAGCCACCAGGACAGCGGTACCCGCTGGGACTCGCTGTACAGCACCCGCGTGCCGGCCGCCTCGCCGGGCCTCGCCGGTGGTGGGGTCGATGCTCCGTTCGCAGCGTCCATGACTCGCAGAGTGCTCCTCGTCTACCTGTACTTCTTTAACCAGGCTCTGCCTCGCAGGCGTTCACGTGCCGCGCCGAGCCTTTATTGGGTGGCATTTACCGGCCACCATCATACCCACACACCAGCGGGTTCTTCGAAGCCGCCGCTGCTCCCAGCACACGGGAGCTATTCGTGCATTGGGCCCAAAAAGGTGCAGCGGCGACCTTGTACAGTGGAGCCTCATGAGCAGTCCGTTGGAAATTTTTCAGATTGACCCATCTCTCCCGCTCCCGAACCGGGCACACCCCGAAGACGCGGGTATCGATCTCTACTCTGCTGAGGACATCACCTTGAAGCCGGGGCAGCGCAGTCTGGTGGGCACGGGAATCGCCATGGCGGTGCCGGTTGGCAAGGTCGGTTTGGTGCACCCGCGTAGTGGACTGGCGGTAAAGAAGGGGCTGTCGATCGTTAACGCGCCCGGCACAATCGATGCTGGGTACCGCGGGGAGGTCAAGGTCAATCTGATCAATCTTGACCCCGAAGAAACAATCAACATCAGCCGCGGCGAACGCATCGCGCAGCTGCTGATTCAGGACGTCAGCCTCTGCGAGGTCGTCACGGTGGACAGCATCGACCAACTCGGGGAGACCACCCGAGGAAGTGGTGGGCACGGCTCCACCGGTACACGCTGAGACGTGGTCGGGCAGTCGAATCAGATAGCCGATTAGATTTAGTTACTAGCTTTTAAAGACCAGCGGTGACGCTTGCGAGTCTTGCGCTGGCGGGTGCGGAAGGACAGTTGTTAAAAATGTGGCCCTTTTCTAAGAAGAAGAACGAGCTCAGTGGTGTAGAACCAAGCACACCTCATAGCCAGGCCGAGCAGGAGGTCCCAGACGCGGCTGACGGGGCTGCGGCCGGCTCAACGGAAAATGAGCACCCCGTGCAGGGTGAGGATTTCGGCCCCTTCGACGGGGACACGCTGGACTACCGCGAATACAATTTCAGCGATTTCGCCAAGGGCGGGCTCGACCTGGGATCCATGATGATTCCGGTTCCACACGAGGCCGAGGTGCAGGTGGAAATGGGCGATGATGGCCCGCAAATGCTCCACATTCTCACCCCCTTTGGCCGGGTCACGCCGGTCGCCTTCGCAGCCCCAACCACCGGCGAACTCTGGGATAACACGGTGCCGACGCTCATCGAAGGCATGGCAGCTGATGGGTTGGAGGCAACCACCGAGGAAGGCCCATGGGGTGCCGAGATCGTTGCCCAGTCTGGCGACGGCACACTTCGGGTTATTGGGGCTACGGGCCCGCGATGGATGCTGCGCATGACCCTCGCTGGCCCACAGGAATCGGCTGAGCAGATGGCGGCGTTGGGGCGCGAGATTATCGCCCGCACCTTCGTCGTTCGAGGCACTGACCCGATCCCTGCCGGCGATCCGTTGCCTGTTCAGCTCCCGCAGGCGATGGTTGAGGAACTGGCACGACACCTGCAGGAACAGCAGAACACTCAAGCGCAGCCACAAAAGCCCAACGAGGATGGCAATGACTAGCCCGGAAACTATCACTCTGGATCTGGACCAGCCTGGCCATCGTGGCGTGGTCATCGGCCAGCACGACGGGCAGATCGTCTTCGTCCGTGGCGGACTGCCCGGGGAGAAAGGGGTCGAGGTTGCGCTGGACCCTGCGAAAAAGAACGGCAAACAAAGATTCCGCACGGGTCAAGCACTGACTATTGACCAGCCGAGCCCGCACCGCGTCCCTGGGCAATGTGATGCCGCCGCTGCAGGAGCAGGCTGCTGCGACCTCGACTTCGTTGATGCCGAGGGCTCGCTGGACTTTAAGCAGGCGGTAGTCATCGACCAGTTCCGCCGCCTCGGCAAGTTTGAAATGCCGCAGGTCTTCCTCGATGCTCATGTCTGTGCGACAAGCCTGTGGCCTTTTACATATTACCGCCACCGCGTACGCCTCGGCGTCGACGCGGAAGGCCAAACTGGTCTGCGGAAGCCTAAAAGCCACGAGATCGTGCCGCTAGACGAGGTCGATTGCGCTCAATGGCTCCCCGGGCTGACGGACGGGGTTGCCAGTCTCAACCCAACCCCAGGCAGCGAGGTTGTGGTTGGCGTCGGTCGAGACGGTAAGCGCTCAGTTGTGGAGCTTAAAAAGACCCGCCGAGGCCGGAAGCGCCGTGTACTCGACGGTGACGGCGAGGTGACTCATTCGCACCTTGGCGTGACTTGGAAGGTGCCGGTGGAGGCGTTCTGGCAATCCCACATTTCTGCCAGTGCCTATTACGCCCGCTGGGTTGCCGACCGGCTGAACGGAGATTTGCACACCGTGTGGGATCTTTACGGCGGCTGCGGGGCGTTGTCCGCCGGCCTGCTGGACTCCGCGCGCAACATTGAGATCGTGGACGTCGCAAGCAGCGCAACACATGCTGGACGGGAAGCTTTCGCGGCGGCCCGGGAGTCTCGTGCTGAAGGGACGGATACGGCCGTACGTTTCCGCAGCAGCGACGTCGGCGCGTGGCTGGAGAACCTCGAGGAGGTCGCGGATCCGGACGCCGTCGTTCTCGACCCACCGCGTACGGGCGCGGGGGCGGACGTCATTCAGAACATCGCGCAGCACCGTCCACCGCGGGTGATTCACATCGGCTGCGACCCTGCCACGGCAGCCCGCGACGCGGGTCTGTGGCGAGATGCGGGTTATGAGCTGCGTGAGATGGAGATCGTCGACGCCTTCGGGCTGACTCATCACGTCGAGACGTTGATGTACTTCGAGGTGGCGGGCGAATAACGCTGAAGGCGGTGTCCCCACTAGGATGGGGCGTGCACAAAGAATGTGGGATGGAGAGAAACTGAGTTCAATGGGAATCCTTGAAAATATTTCCTCACCAGCGGATCTGAAGATGCTCGAAGAGGGCAAGCTGGATCAACTGGCGCAGGAGATTCGGGAATTTTTGATTGAAAAAGTTTCCGCGACCGGCGGACACTTGGGGCCCAACCTCGGTGTCGTCGAGCTCACGATGGCGCTGCACCGCGTCTTTGATTCGCCGTCCGACCCCCTGATCTTCGACACGGGCCACCAGGCGTACGTGCACAAGATTTTGACGGGACGCCGCGACCTCTTTGACACGCTGCGTCAGAAGGATGGCCTGTCGGGCTACCCCGACCGTGCGGAAAGTCCGCACGACTGGACTGAATCTTCCCACGCCTCGGCATCCCTTTCCTATGCCGACGGATTGGCCAAGGCCTTCGAACTCAGCGGTCAGACGCACCGTCATGTCGCAGCTGTCGTTGGTGATGGGGCTCTTACCGGCGGCATGTGTTGGGAGGCGCTGAACAACATTGCCACCGGCAAGAAGCGCTCGATCGTCATCGTGGTCAACGACAATGGGCGTTCCTATTCGCCGACGATCGGTGGGCTGGCGGAGAACCTCGCTGCACTGCGTCTGCAGCCCGCCTATGACAAGGTCATGGAGTCCGGGAAAAACACCCTTGGTCGCATGGGATGGGTTGGGGACCGCGCATTTCAGCTGATTTCTGGGCTCAAGGAAGGGGTCAAGCACTCTATCCTCCCGCAGGAAATGTTCTCCGACCTGGGGCTGAAGTACATTGGTCCGGTTGATGGGCATGATATCGGCCAGGTGGAGAACGCGTTGCGTTATGCGAAGGACTACGGTGGCCCGGTCATCGTCCACACGATCACCCACAAGGGCAAGGGCTTCGACCCGGCGGAGAACGACGAAGCCGATCAGATGCACGCCACGGGCGTGATCGACCCGGTCACGGGTGTGCCGAAGGAAGCCTCGAAGCCCGGCTGGACTCAGGTGTTCTCCTCGCACCTCATCGAGCGGGCGTGGGAGAGGGATGACGTCGTGGCAATCACCGCCGCGATGGCCGGCCCCACTGGCCTCGCTGAGTTTGGTGAGGTGTTCCCACAACGCACCTTCGACGTTGGCATCGCAGAGCAGCATGCCGTGACGTCCGCCGCCGGACTTGCCCTCGGTGGCTTGCATCCGGTTGTTGCGGTCTATTCGACTTTCCTCAACCGTGCCTTCGACCAGATGCTGATGGATGTCGGTCTGCTTGGTCTGGGCGTGACTTTCGTGCTGGATCGCGCTGGAATCACCGGCCCGGATGGTGCTAGCCACAACGGTATGTGGGATATGTCTATCACCGGAATTGTGCCGGGGATTCATGTCGCTGCCCCGCGTGACGGAGCGCAACTGCGCCAGGCGCTGGACCGGTGCCTTGACGTTGACGACGCTCCCACCGTCGTGCGCTTCCCGAAGGGCAGCGTTCCGGCGGACATCCCTGCTGTTCGCCAAGAGGCGAGCTACGACGTTTTGTTTGAGCACAGCGCCGCAGATGGTGACGGTGCGAAGAAACTGCTGGTGATTAACTACGGCGCGCTTGTGGGGCAATCCCGGGCGGCCGCAGAGGCGGCCAAGTCCAAGGGTTGGGAGGCCGTGGTTGTGGATCCGCATTGGGTCTACCCGGTCTCTGAGGAACTCGTTCAGCTCGCCGACGCCGCCGACCTGGTGGTGACGGTCGAGGATAACGGTATTCACGGAGGGGCCGGTTCTGCACTGCAGGCGGCGTTGAGTGCCGCAGAGGTGGATACGCCGGTGCGTTTGCTCGCCGTGCCTCAGGAATACTTGGCACACGCTTCAAGAGGCGAAGTGCTCGAAGAGATCGGCCTTGACGTCGCGACCGTGGAACGTCGCGTGACTGGGTGGCTCGACCGCTTTTAGAGGGATTTAGCGGTTCCGAGTCCGCCCAAGTGCGGGGGAGCGGGTCCACCGGGTTTAGGGGGGTACCCCCCCTGTTCACCCGGTAATGGGGGTAATTAACAACAAGAATGTTGTGTAAATTCGCTGTGGGACCAAATTAGGGTTGCCTATCTTCACTGTCTTTGACAGTATCTAGGGAGACTTAGGGCAAGCTAACCTTGCTTGTTCGGTCAATTTTCGGAATAATACCGGCCGTACCTCGGTGCAGAGGCAGGCCGGGACGAACTAGGAAGAGCACAAGATTGAAGATCTCCCACGCACTCGTTGCGGCAGCTGCTGGATTCTCCTTGATCCTCACGGGCTGCGCAGCCGAGGATAACTCCGCCGAGAATAACTCCGCTTCCAGCCAGCAGAATAACGCGGATCGCGCCTACACCCTCGCGGCTGAAAACGGAACCATCGAGCTGGAGTCCGAGCCGAAGCGCATCGTCGTCCTCGACTATGCCTCTCTCGACACCCTGGCTGCACTGGGGGAGAAGGACCGCGTCGTGTCCACCGCCAAGGCTGCCACCATGCCGAAGGCTGCAGAGGGAATCGAGGCTAACGCCGGCTCTCTGAAGGAGCCAGATATGGAGGCCATTGCCGCAGCGGATCCGGATCTGATCCTCATCGGCGGGCGTCAGGCGAAGATGCTCAAGGAGTTCGAGAAGATCGCCCCGACCGCGAACATGACGATCAACTATGACCACTACACGATCGATAGCAACCTGGAGCGCGTCGAGGCCCTGGGCAAGCTTTTCGGCAAGGAAGCCGAAGCTAAGGAGAAGGCCGACGAAATCCGCGATCGCGTGAAGAAAATCGCCGACTCCGTACCGGCCGATAAGAAGGAAGCCGCTGTCCTGATGACCAACGGTGGCGAGATCAGCCTCTACGGTGCGGACTCCCGCTTCGGCCTGGTCTTCAACGACCTCGGCTTCACCCCGGCAGGAAACATCGACAGCGATAGCTCCCACGGTGAGAACGCTTCCTTCGAGCTGCTGAAGAAGATCAACCCGAAGACCATCTTCGTCATCGACCGCGACGCGGCCATCGGACAGGAAGGCCACTCCGCGAAAGCCACCCTCGACAACGAGCTGGTCAAGCAGACGGATGCGGCGAAGGAGGACCGGATCTACATGCTGAGCGGTGCTGACTGGTACCTCAACGGTGGCGGCATCGACGGCCTGAACACCATGCTCGACGATATCGAGCAGGCACTCTAAGGAAACAACAACCGCGCCACGGGAACCCGGGGCGCGGTTCAAACACGTAAATAGCGAACGAGACGGTAGTAGGAGAGTAGCGAGCAGATGGGTACCAACGGTTCCGTGAGCACCCTGACGAAGCAGGCAGGGGCCCCCTTGTCACATGCCGTGCAGACTTCGTATCGGGAGCAGGTCGGTTCTCAGAGCGTGGCCATCGACACCACTGCAGGAAGCAACTCCGTGGCGACAGCCGAATCCGCAGACCGGAAGACTCCTCGTTCGCGTGGCCCCGTCTATGCCATGATCGTCGCGGGCGTTCTCGTGGTGCTTTCGCTGCTCAGCCTGATGCTGGGGGCGGCGGATGCGGACTCCTCCGTGGTCGCTGTCTCCCGCATCCCGCGCACCCTCGCCGCCCTGCTGGCCGGATCAGCGTTGGCCATGGGCGGGTTGATCATGCAGCTGCTGGCCCGCAACCGCTTCGTCGAGGCTTCTACCGTCGGCTCCACGGAGTCGGCCATGGCTGGGCTGCTGGCCGTCGCACTGCTCCTCCCCGGTGCCCCGATGTGGGCAAAGCTCGGAATGGCCAGCCTCACCGCACTCATCGGCACGATCGGATTCCTGGTCATCGTGTCCCGAATCAAGGTGCGAACCGGCTTCACCGTCCCGCTGGTCGGCATCATTTACGGCGGCATTATCGGCGCCGCCACCACGTTTTTTGCATACTCTTTCGACCTGCTGCAAAGCCTCGGCGCGTGGCAGCTCGGATCCTTCGCAGGTGTGCTCCGCGGCCGCTACGAGATCCTCTGGCTCGTCGCAGTGCTTGCACTTGCAGCCTATGTCCTCGCTGACCGGTTGACCTTGCTTGGCCTTGGGCACGACCTGGCGAAGGGCGTCGGCGTCCGTGTGAAGCTCGTCGAGTATTCCGCAATCGTGATTGTGGCTGTCATCGCGGCTGTCACAGTCACCGTCGTGGGTGCTATCCCGTTTATTGGACTGATCGTCCCCAACTTGGTTCGCGCACGCATTGGTGACAACGCTCGCAAGGCACTTCCTTGGGTCGCGGCCTGTGGCGCAGCCATGACGCTGGGTGGGGACATTGTGAGCCGCATCATCCGCTACCCGTACGAAATCCCGGTTGGGACCGTTCTTGGGGTGCTGGGTGCTGCCGTATTCCTTTATATTTTGATTCGCGGGGCTCGCATCCAGAACTCAACGAAGCCAAAGCTGTTCCGCCGCGCTCGTCGCGGCTAGCGATATAGGGAAAGGTTAGCTTTTGCTGGGACTCGTGACGAGCGCATCGAGCACGAAGCGGGATGATTCGAAGAGGCCACGGCGTACATTCCTGGCGATGCTCCTCATCACCGTAGCCCTGGTGAGTCTGTTCATCCTGTGGCAGCTCCCCCGCGCCTGGGCGTTCGTGCTGCCGATGCGGTTGACCACCGTAGGTGCGCTCGCCGTGGCCGGGATCACCGCCGGCGTATCCACCGTGGTCTTTCACACGCTGACCCGTAACCATATTTTGACTCCAGGCCTGATCGGTTTCGATTCAGTTTATGTGCTGATCAACACGCTGATCGTCTTTTTTCTCGGCAGCAGTGCGCTGAGCGGCTTGCATCCTATTGCGGGATTCTTGCTAAACACGGTGATCATGGTCGTTTTCGCCGTGGTGGTGTTCAGCCCACTGGTGACATCGAAGACGATGACCCTGGATGTGCTGCTGCTTATCGGAGTGGTGTGCGGGATCTTCTTTAGGTCGCTGGCCAGCCTTCTGCAGAAGATGATCGACCCCAATGAGTATCAGGTGCTGCAGGACGCCTTCTTCGCATCCTTCACCGGTATCGACCGCCCGCTGCTGGTATTTACGCTGCTGGTGACGCTCGTTGTTTCCTCCTGGATCTGGCATAAACGCCATGTGCTGGATGTCATGGCGCTGGGGCAAGAGACGTCCATCGGCCTGGGCGTGGGGTACCGCAAGGAAAGCCTGCTCATGCTCGCAGCCATCACCATCCTGGTAGCGGCCTCCACTGCGCTGGTCGGGCCGATCCTGTTCTTAGGACTCATCGTCGCGCACCTGGCTTATCGGGCTACGGGTACGACCCGGCACACATGGACCCTCCCGGTTGCTGCCCTGTTCGGCGTTTCCTCCCTCGTGGGCGCTCAGTTTATTCTGGGGCAGATCTTTGGCTACGGCACCACCGTCTCCGTGCTGATTGAGTTTGTTGGCGGTATTTTGTTCCTGTTCCTGCTCTTGCGGAAGGAGAAACTCAAGTGATTGAGACCAAGCAACTCAGCAAACGCTACGGTGATTCGCTGGTTTTGGATCACGTCGACCTTCGTATCCCCGAGGGCGGAGTTACCAGCATCATCGGAGCCAACGGAGCAGGAAAGTCCACCCTGCTGACTGCCATTGCCCGACTCATCGACGCCGATGGCGGTACCGCGGAGGTCGCAGGGATGGATGTCTACGCCACAGACACCCGCGAGCTGGCTAAAATTCTCGCGGTCCTGCGGCAGGAAAACCATACCTTGAGTCGCATCCGCGTGCGTGAGCTCGTCGCTTTCGGACGCTTCCCCCACTCCCGGGGGCGGCTGACAGCCGAGTGCGAAGCAGCGGTGGACGCGGCGATTGAAATGATGGAGCTCGGGGAGATCGCCGATAAGTTCATCGACGAACTGTCCGGTGGCCAGCGCCAGCGCGCCTTCGTTGCGATGGTGCTCGCCCAGGACACCGAGTACATCTTGCTGGACGAGCCGCTAAACAACCTCGACATGAAACACTCCGTGTCGATGATGCGCACGATTAAGACCGCTGCTCACGAGCAGGGGCGTACCGTCGTCATCGTCATTCACGACATCAACATGGCCGCAGCGTTTTCCGACCGGCTGGTTGCGATGAAGAACGGCAAGGTCCACACCACGGGGACGCCGGAGGAAGTGATGACCGAGGAGACGCTCAGCAGTCTTTACGACTTCCCCGTTGAGGTCGAGCAGATCCACGGTCGCCCGACCGCCATCTACTACTAGAGGAATATCGGATAGAACCAACCCCGGCCTTGCAGCGACAACCTGCAGGGGCCGGGGTTGAGTATTTTCATTCCCTCCCGCTGTGGACGCGAGTGGGCCGAGCGTGAGGCTAGACGCGCGGCAGCTGCGAAACGCCCTCGGGTGGAAGGCCAGCGACGTTAGCCAAAACATTCGCGAAGGCCTGGACATGACCTTCCAGGTCGACGCCCGTCGCAGTCCAGGATGCGCGCATCTCCAGCTGGAAGGCGCGCGGTGGGCCGCCGATTTCGCCGTAACGCACGGAGGCTGTGGAGGTGACGGTGCCACCGAGGTCGGAGTACTCGGCGTCCGGGCCTCCGAGCTCCTCGGTGAGCCAGTCCCACGCGACCTCGGGCAGCAGCGGGTCGGAGGCGACGTCGGCGTCCATGTCAGCTTGGATATAGGCGACCATGCGCATCTTGGCGCCCTGCCACGGCTCCTCGCCGTGCGGGTCGTGGAGCAGAATGAGGCGGCCGAATGCATCCCCAGCGGCAACTGTGCCATCCGCCTCCTCCTGTGAGGCGATGCGGTCGGCTAGATCCACCTGGCTGATCTCAAGTCCGATGGCGTGGCTCAGGGGCGCGAGATTGCGAGGGGGCCGAATCTCGGCGATGGTGATGCCCGAGCGCAGGGGTGCCTCGGACATCGACTTCACGGCGTGCTCGAAATACTCCGGCGTTTGTTCAGGCTCCGACTCGGGGGTGCGGACGCCAAGCGCGGTCGCACCCGGGCGTTGGTGACTGTCTTTCGCGTTGTTCAGCTCATTCACAATGTCTAAACCTAGCCTTTAAGGTTTTTGGTGGGGCGCGCCACGCCGAGAGAAGCCCAATAAGGCAGCCATCACCACCTGCCGGTTATTTGTTAATAGCTGGCATAATGGGAGCCATGACTAATGAGTTGTTGACGCCCGATCTCGCTGCAGCCTCCGCCGCCCGACGCGCCCATGCGGACGCCCCGTACCTGGCGGCCGTGCGCGGCGACAAGCCATCCCGCCGCCCCGTGTGGATGATGCGCCAAGCCGGTCGCTCCTTGCCGGAATACCGCAAGGTTCGCGAGGGCATCCCAATGCTTGATTCTTGCTTTATGCCAGATCTTCTTGCCGAGATCACGATGCAGCCAGTTATTCGCCACGATGCCGACGCCGCGATTCTGTTCAGCGACATCGTGGTCCCACTGAAGGCCGCCGGGATGGACGTCGAGATTGTTGCTGGGCGCGGTCCAGTCATGGGGGAGGCGGTGCGAACCAGCGAGCAGATCGCGAATATCCCGGACCTGGAGCCCGACCAGCTCGGCCCGATCGTGGAAGGCATCGGACAGATCCTCGAGCGCCTGCGTACGGACCAGGTTCTGATTGGCTTTGCTGGGGCTCCGTTCACGGTGGCTAGCTACCTGATTGAGGGTGGGCCGTCGAAGAATCATGAGGTCACCAAGGCGATGATGTACGCCGAGCCGCAGTTGTGGCATGCGCTCATGGAGAAGCTCAGCCCGATGATCGCCCACTTCCTCCAGGCCCAGATTGAGGCCGGTGTGGACGCGATCCAGCTTTTCGACTCCTGGGCAGGCTTCCTCACCGCCCGTGACTATCGGGAATATGTTGCCCCGTATTCCCAGAAGATCCTCGACGCGGTGCGGCCGTACGGGATCCCAATGACTCACTTCGGTGTGGGCACTGGCGAGTTGCTGGTCGACCTAGCGAAGGTTGGCCCGGATGTGGTGGGCGTGGATTGGCGCGTTCCTATGAACGTTGCCGCGAAGCGGGTGCAGGAAGCGCTGCCAGACCAGACTCCGAAGGTATATCAGGGAAACCTCGACCCGGCCGTGCTCTTTGCAGGCCGTGGCGTGATCCGCGAGCACGTGAAGCGGATCGCCGCCGAGGCCGACGAGGCCATCGAACTGGGCTACTCCCGCGGCCACATCTTCAACCTTGGTCACGGCGTGATGCCCCACACGGACGCCGACGCCATCACCGCAGCCTTCGAGGAGGTTCACAACTCATGACCATGGCGCGAAAGCCACGCATTGCCGTCATCGGCGGCGGGATCGCCGGAGTCAGCGCGGCCTGGCAGCTCCGCCAACAGCTGGGGGATCGCGCTCAATTGATGCTTGCTGAGGCTTATGGGCGCCTGGGCGGGAAGTTGAAGACGGTGCGTTTTTCCACCGGCCCGGTGGACATGGGTGCGGAGGCATTCCTGAGCTTCGACCAGCAGTTCATGGAGCTGATCGACAAACTGGGAATGAGTTCCGAGTTACGCACCCCTTCTACGGCACGCTCCTCCTTCCTTGTGGATGGCACATTCGTTGACATCCCGCGGGAGACCTTGATGGGCATTCCGGTCTCTGCCGACGTGGCATCCGAGGTGCTCAGCCCCGCAGAGGCAGCCCGGCTCGACGCCGAGCGCGACGGCCAGCCGATGACATGGAACGCGGGTGATGACACCACCGTTGGCGCTCTGGTTGAGGCTCGGTTGGGCAAGGCCGTGGTGGATAAGTTGGTCTCGCCCCTACTGGGCGGGGTGTACTCCTGTAGTGCCTATGACCTCGGCGTGCGCGCCACCCTGCCACAGCTGGCGGCAGCATTGGATCGCGCAGGTGAGGGAGGTCAGGCCTTCTTCCTGCTCGACGTAGTGGAGGAGCTGCTCGCGAAGCGCCGGGCCACGGCGGTTGGTGGTGGGGGATCACCATTCCGCTCCTTCGACAAGGGATACCGCAGCCTGATCGAGGAGATGATGCGCCAGGCTGACCCTGAGCTGATCCTGAACTCCGCTGTCGAGGAGCTCGGCAGGACGTCGGATGGCCGGTGGGTCATCGACCCACTAGGGACGGTGGACGCCGTCGTCGTCGCAACCTCTGCGCCAACCGCGTCGGTCATCGTGCAGGACGCTGCGCCTGCGGCCGCGGAGGCGTTGGGCAGCGTAGAACTCTCGAGCTCGGCGGTGGTGGGGATGCGTTTCGCCTCCGACCACGGTATCCCGGAGCGCTCCGGTGTGTTGCTGGGCTCTAACTCAGGCACCGCAGCGAAGGCCTTCACCTTCAGCTCGAAGAAGTGGCCGCATCTCGCCCAGGGCGGTGGAGCCTTCGTCCGCGCCTCCTTCGGAACCAAGGACGAACCCTGGTACGTCGACGCGAGTGACAGGGCCCTGTTGGCTTATGCTCTGGAGGATCTGGAGCGGGTCACTGGCGAGCGGAAAACTCCGGAGGAAATCTTCGTGCAGCGCTGGCACGGTGGGATCCCGTGTTACGGGGTTCACCATTCCGAAAAGATGTCCCGGGTCTTGGAGGACGTTGCCGGGGTTCCTCGTCTCGCGGTGGCTGGTTCGATGCTACGCGGGGTTGGGGTGCCGGCTACCGTTGCGTCCGGGGTCGCTGCGGCAGATAAGATTATCGCCGACTTGGGCTAAGGCCCACGCTGCGCGACAACGCGGCAGCAGTGAGCGCATTAAGCCGGGTTCAACTCCCTCAATGGAGTTGCACCCGGCTTCTTTCTGCTCGGGCGGCTGTTTGCTCTAAAGCTCGCGGGGCTCGAGAGTCATCGCGATGCTGTTGATGCAGTAGCGAAGATCGGTGGGGGTGTCGTAGCCCTCGCCCTCGAAGACATGACCCAGGTGGCCATGGCAGGTCGCGCAGAGAACCTCCACGCGACGCATACCGAGGCTCAAGTCCTCCCGCAGAACAACCGCATCGCTGTCAGCTGGGTCGAAGAAGCTCGGCCAGCCACATCCGGAGTGGAATTTCTCCGAGGAGCGGAAGAGCTCGGAGCCACAGCCGCGGCAACGGTATACCCCCTCAGTTTCGGTATCGACGTATTCGCCGGTGTGCGGGCGCTCGGTGCCGGCCAGGCGCAGCACCTGAAACTCCTCGGGATTGAGGCGCTGGCGCCACTGCTCGGCGGAAAGATTCTGGAAATCTTCGGTCATTGGAAAAAGATTTACCTTTCCAGGCTTGGGTTTTTGTTCTCGTCTGCCGGCTTGCGGTGCCGTCCACTCAAGGTTGGCGGGGTGGAACGGTTGAGCAACCAGATCAGCGCAGTGATTGAAATGCTGACGAGCAGCAGCATCCAGCCTACGGTGCCGCGTAGCGTTTCGAAGATGCGCCCAGCCCAGAACCATCGATCCGAATACCAGCTGTCGATAGCCAGGCAAAGGTAGACCCCCAGCCAGGCGACTGGATTATGCACTGTCGACCGGCGAAGGAAGGCAGTGAAGAGAAGCGGAACGATAAGCAGCGAATAGTACATCTGCCCCAGGGAACTGACGAGGAACACCCCGATCAGCAGCAGGGAAGAAGTCGTGAACGCCCACATCACGCGATCCTCGTGACGAGTGGAACGGCGCCACGGCAACAGGGTGAAAGCGCCGATGAGGACGAGTACCGCGGCGAGAATGCGCCACAACCAAATCGTTGCAGCGCTGGCACCGAAGTACACACCGACACCGACGATCGAGGAGTTCGCGAAGTCACGGATCTCGCCGAGGTAGGGCACAAGATTATCGACGAAGCCCTGGGGTTCAGCCATCAACACCCACCCCACAACGTTGCAGACGATAGGCAGAAGGAGGGCCGCAGCCAGGCTGAGCCACTGACGTCGAAAGAAGGGAAGAAACAGCAGGACGATGAACTGGGGCTTGATCGTGATCGCGAGCCCCAGCGCGAGACCGCTGAATACTTGGGAGGAGACGCCGTCGCGTAGGAGGAAGTACAGGAAGAGCGTGGCCAGGAGCAGGAGCACACCGTTGATATTCGCGAAAAGCAGGTTGTTTTTTACAGCCTCGGTGTTGAATACGGCGATGATGCTCAGCGGCCACAGCGCGCCGGAAAGGGAGCCCAGCCAGGTCTCCGACCAGCCACGGGCGGTGTAGATGATGTGGCTCAGTAGCCCTAGGGCTATCACGATCGCTATGGCGTTGCCGAAGACATATAGCGCCCGCGCTGCTTCAAAACTGCCGAGGGCAGACAGTGGGCTCAGGAGCATCGTCCCGCCCGGGAGGTAGAGATAGTGCGGATCCGTGGTGGTGTAGTCCTCGGAATACACGGGTACACCAGACCAGAAGCGGTTGAGGGCCTCCCAGACTGTGGTGAAATCGTCCGTTGTGCCACTTTCGTAGGAAGCCCAGACCTTATGCAGGGCAGTGAGGATCGCCAGTGGCCACAGCGCCCAACTTACCCACGGGAAGCGCTCATCGAAGCAGATCATGCTTGCACCGCCGCGCCGAGGCTCGTCCGGGGCTTGTGACGCGGAAATGGGCGCTGGGGAAGTGGCAGAGTGGCTCATGGTGTCTTCGAGAATATCTTGGGGATATGAGAAAAGAGGCAACAGTGTGAATACTGCTGCCTCTTCTTATATGGAGCGGATGACGAGACTCGAACTCGCGACCCTCACCTTGGCAAGGTGATGCGCTACCAACTGCGCTACATCCGCGTGCGAGCTCACCGTTAAGGTGAACTCACCGTGCGCGATACTGGGATCGAACCAGTGACCCCTTCCGTGTCGGGGAAGTGCTCTACCGCTGAGCTAATCGCGCTAGATTTCAAGTTCAGCCATGGGGCGAACTGAGAGGTGGAAACGGGAATCGAACCCGTGTAGACGGTTTTGCAGACCGTTGCCTAAGCCACTCAGCCATTCCACCGTGGCGTGAAACCCGCCTGATGTGGTGATCCTCCACGCAGGGCAGAGGATACCTGGAGCGGATGACGAGACTCGAACTCGCGACCCTCACCTTGGCAAGGTGATGCGCTACCAACTGCGCTACATCCGCGTGCGAACTCACCGTAAAGGTGAACTCACCGTGCGCGATACTGGGATCGAACCAGTGACCCCTTCCGTGTCGGGGAAGTGCTCTACCGCTGAGCTAATCGCGCGGTCCTCTAAAATAAGAGTGGAGCGGATGACGAGACTCGAACTCGCGACCCTCACCTTGGCAAGGTGATGCGCTACCAACTGCGCTACATCCGCATTGCAGAAGCTGTTCACTGCGAATCGAGGATTCGCTGGTTGCAAGCTGTGCTGCAGCACTAAACGATAGTCAATGGTGCGCGAAGCAACAAATCGCCAGGTGTAGGGCTGAAAATCGGGTTGGTTTAAAGTCACTTCGTTGTTATTTGCCTGCTGTTGTTGCTTTGGGTGCGGACGTTTTACCCGCCGTTGGCGCACTGTGGAGTGTCAAGTGGTCGCGGTGGGGTGCCGTGGGCCGGTAAGTATCGCGCTGAATGCGGTTGTGGCCTGCAGGTTTTGGAAAAGGTTATGGAGCTCGGCTAGATTATGTGCTGCAGGGTCCTATAGCTCAGTGGGAGAGCACTTCGTTCACACCGAAGGGGTCACTGGTTCAATCCCAGTTAGGACCACGGTTTTTAAGGGGCCGGTAGTCAGCGACCGGCCCCTTTTCGTGTCGAATGCCCCCGTTGTGGAGGGGGCGGTTGGTGGCTTCAACTACTTGGCTGAAGATCTCTAACAAGGAGCGACCGCGCTCGACCTTGGGGGTGATGGGCCGGGGGTATGCTCGGGCGGAGAACAGTTCGCGGGAACTTAATCGAGCGATCATCCGACTATCTATATCGGACACGAACATCAATGGAAGGTGAAGATTCAGTTGTGGTTTGCTGACGCGCGCAAGCTCCGGTCCCGGTTTGCGGGCCTCGTGGCGGCACTTGTTGCGGGGATTGCAGTGTTGGGGGCTGGCGTTGGTCCGGCGGCAGCGCACGACCTCGTGGTTGACTCCACGCCGAAGCAGGGCTCGAAGCTCGAGGATCCAGTCAAGGAGATCTCCTTGACATTCTCGGGTGTTCCGAAGGAGGGATTTAATCGCATCGCGCTATCCCGCGATGGCGAGGTTCTCTTCACTGGGGAGCCGGATGCGGATGGTCGAGTTCTGAGTATCGAGGTGTCGGATGATGTGGACTGGCAGCCCGGTGAGTACACCGTGGGCTATCAGATCACTTCTTCGGATGGCCACGCTACTCGTGGATCGCTGCAGTTCCAGTACGGGGACGTCGAGGCTTCGGATTCCAGCTCTTCCGAGCAGTCGGAGGAATCCGAGTCTGAGGGGCTGGGCGTGCCTACCTGGATTTTCGGCGTAACCAGTATTGTTGTTATTGCAGGAGCTCTCGTTCTCGCCATCGCACGGTGGCGAGATATCTCCAAGTAGTTTGGGACGTCCGCCTGCGGCGCGAGCCGCGGCGGGGGCGAAGAGAGCACGAGAAACATCAAGGAGTCTGAAAACCGTGAAGCAGAACCGCACTGCACTGTCCGCCGTTGTCGCGCTGAGCGCCGCACTCGCGCTGGCTGCCTGCGCTCCACCGAATGAGAACGCTACCGGCACCGAGCACATTGACACCGCCACCGTCGGGGCAAAGACCCCGGAGCTGGGCGATAAGACGGACAAGAAGGCCGACTCGGCAACTTCTGAGACGGAGGAGACCACCACGTCTGAGGACGCCACCGAGACGGAGGAGACTTCCGCTGACGTTCAGCCAGGTACGGCTGACGTTGCTGGCGCTGAGCCTGCGGCAGGTGCCGTCAACTAAACCTTTCTGGTTGGGTCCACATCCCATGCGCGTGGGTGGGAGGCCGGGTACGGTTCCTCCGTCCTGGCGTTCGACCCTCCGCGCAACCACCTCCTTGAGAATCAAGGACTTTCCCGTGAGGTACACCATGAACACAACCGTTGGAAACTCTGTGCGCCGCTCGAAGTCCCTGCGCGCTACCGCAGTCGCACTGATGGGCGTCACCGCTCTCGGTCTGGCAGCATGCTCCCCATCGGAGGAGAAGCCTAGCGAGCAGACGGCCTCTGAATCTCAGACCGCCGAAAACGCCGCTGAGGGGCTGATGTTCGAAGAGGCATACGTCGGTGCTAAGGGCACCGATAAGGACATGACCGCGGTCTTCGGCAAGCTGGTCAACAACACCGACAAGGAGATCCACATCGTCTCCGCATCCGGCAGCCTGGACGCGAAGTACGAGCTCCACGAAGTTGTCGATGGTGTCATGCAAGAGAACCCAGATGGCCTGAGCATCCCGGCCGGCGGCGAACTGGAGCTGAAGCCGGGCGGCGACCACATCATGATCATGGATTACTCCGAGGAAATCGCTGCAGGTGACGACATTACGGTCACCCTCAAGGCAGAGGATGGCACGGAGCACGAGCTGAAGAACATCCCGGCTCGCGTACAACAGTCCAGCCACGAGCACTACGGCGATGCCCACGGCGAGCACGGTGATCACGCTGGCATGGAGGATCACAGCGAGCACGGCAGCCACGGTGCCGAGATGGGCGGCGAGGGGGAGCACGCCGGTCACGGCGAGCACTAAAGCCGCCTCCCACCACCCAATGCAGTGAAAGCCTGGGCCGCGTGACAAACGCGGGACCCAGGCTTTCCCGACATTTGGTTGCGGATTGAGAGATTTAGCAAGGATAAAAGAAGGTTTGTGAGTGAGATGAGTGCTGGGGAATCTTCGGGATTTTTTAACGTCAGCCGGCGTGGCCTATTTGCCGGTGTCGGTGCAGCGGGCGCGGCTGCCGTGCTCGCCAGCTGCGCGGAGGGCGAGGAGCGCAGGGGCGCTAAGCCCAACTCCGCCGGGGACATCGAGGAAAAGTTGACCGTCCCCTTCGACGGCGCTCGCCAGGCTGGAATCCAAACGCCACACCAGAGCCATGGGCTCATTGTGGCATTCGACTTCCACAACACAAACAGCCGTGAGGCTCTCCGAAATGACCTTCGCCGGCTGATGCGCGTGTGGACCCCTGATGCCCGGAAGCTCACCCAAGGTGAGGCGGCGTTGGCAGACCTAGAGCCCGAGCTCAATCTGCAACCTGGCAACCTGACTATCACTCTCGGTTGGTCACCGGCCCTCATCGAGAAGATCGGGGCCCTTGATGCAGCACCACAATGGGTTTCCTCCCACACCAAGGGGCTGCCTAAATTCAAGGGCGACGATTTGGACCCGGCGTTTAGCGATGGGGACGTCGTCGTCCAAATGTGCGGCGAGGATCTGACCACCCTGTCCCATGCCATGCGGGTACTGACCCGTGGTGGGCGGGACTACGTCAAACCACGCTGGACCCAGCGCGGCTTCGTCGACATCCGGGAGGGGCAGACCGCGCGCAACCTCATGGGATTCAAGGACGGCACGGTCGTTCCGCGTACCGACGAGGAATTCGACAACGCGGTCTGGGATGAGCGCAACGGCACCTCCATGATCGTTCGTCGAGTGACCTTCGATATGCCTGGTTGGGAAGCCCTCGACCGCGAGAGCCGAGAGAATGTTTTCGGTCGCAAGGCCATCAGCGGTGCGCCCCTGACCGGAGAAGATGAATTCGACGACCCGGACCTCAACGCGGTGGACTCGACCGGCTTGCCCGTGATTGACCCCAAGAGTCACGTGGGGATCACGGCCGGAGAGGGCAAACACATGCTGCGTCGCCCGTTCAACTGGGACGGCGAGGTTAACGAGCACGGTGATTCTGGCCTGATTTTCATCTGCTTCCAGGAGGACCCGGACACCTCATTCACCCCGCTGCAGCACCGTCTTGCGGAGAACGATCGACTCAATCAGTGGATCACCCACACCGGTTCCGGGGTCTACTGGGTGCTGCCTGGCACCGAACCGGGCTCCTACTGGGGGCAACAGATCCTCGAGGGGTAAACTGAAAGGTCGTTAGTGGCTGTCACCCGGTATGTGACCGCCCACGTCGTTGCTTGAAGGAGCATTTTCTTGAACTCTCCCGTTTCCGCACAGCCTGCCGTCAAGTTCCTCGTTCCGGCTGGCGAGACAGCCGGTGCGGCCATGCGTCCACTGGAACTGCCGAACAAGGGACCCGAGGCCATCGTTGTCGTGAAGGACGCGGAGGGCAACCTCCGCGACCTTGCCTGGACTCCGGAAGTGGACACCGAGGTCACCGCGATTGCGTCCGATACGGAAGAGGGACGCGGCGTGATCCGCCACTCCACCGCGCACGTTCTCGCCCAGGCAGTGCAGCGGGTTTTCCCAGGTACCAAGCTGGGAATCGGGCCGGCCATCGATGGTGGTTTCTACTACGACTTCGATGTCGCGGAGCCCTTCACGCCCGAGGATCTGAAGAAGATCGAGCGGGAGATGAAAAAGATCATCAAGTCCGGCCAGCGCTTTGAGCGCAAAGCCTATGGCTCGAACGATGAGGCCCGCACCGAATACGCGGCCGAGCCGTACAAGCTCGAGCTGATCGAGGATAAGGGCAACGTCGCGCCGGACTCGGAGGAGGCCATGGAGGTCGGCGCAGGCGAGCTGACCGCGTACTCCAACGTCAACCCGCGCACCGGCGAGGTCGAATGGTACGACCTGTGCCGCGGCCCGCACGTGCCGACCACGCGCTACATCCCGGCGTTTGCGATCACCCGCTCCTCGGCGGCGTACTGGCGCGGTGACCAAGACAACGCGGGCCTGCAGCGCATCTACGGCACCGCATGGGAGTCCAAGGAGAAGCTCGCCGAGTACCAGCACATGCTGGAGGAAGCCGAGAAGCGCGACCACCGTCGACTGGGCGCGGAGCTGGACCTGTTCAGCTTCCCAGACGAAGTGGGCTCCGGCTTCCCGGTTTTCCACCCGAATGGCGGCATCGTGCGCCTCGAGATGGAAGAGCACTCACGCAAGCGCCACCTGGCCAGCGGCTATTCCTTCGTCAACACCCCGCACATCACGAAGGGCGACCTGTTCCAGAAGTCCGGTCACCTGGACTTCTACGCCGAGGGCATGTTCCCCCCAATGCAGCTGGACGGCGAGACCGACGAGGAGGGCAACGTCACCAAGCCGGGGCAGGACTACTACGCCAAGCCGATGAACTGCCCGATGCACAACCTCATCTTCGCCTCCCGCGGCCGCAGCTATCGTGAACTGCCCCTGCGACTCTTCGAGTTCGGCACCGTCTACCGCTACGAGAAGTCTGGCGTGGTGCACGGCCTGACCCGCGCACGCGGTTTTACCCAGGACGACGCGCACATCTACTGCACCGAGGACCAGCTCGAGGATGAGCTGACGACGGTACTGGAGTTCATCATCTCCCTGCTGCGCGACTACGGTCTGGACGACTTCTACCTGGAGCTGTCGACGAAGGACCCGAAGAAGTTCGTCGGCACCGACGAGATCTGGGAGCGTTCCACTGAGATTCTGCAGCGGGTCGCTGAGAAGTCCGGCCTGGAGCTTGTACCGGACCCGGCGGGTGCAGCCTTCTACGGGCCGAAGATCTCCGTCCAGGCTCGCGACGCCATTGGTCGTACCTGGCAGATGTCCACCGTGCAGCTGGATTTCAACCTGCCGGAGCGCTTTGATCTGGAGTACACCGCGCCGGACGGCACCAAGAAGCGCCCGATCATGATTCACCGCGCGCTATTCGGCTCCATCGAGCGGTTCTTCGGCGTGCTTCTGGAGCACTACGCTGGTGTCTTCCCAGCTTGGCTGGCACCGCACCAGGTTATGGGTATCCCGGTGGCCGAGGACTTCACTGAGTACTTGGAGGAGTTCGTCGCTGACCTGCGCAAGGACGGCATCCGCGCCGAGGTTGATACCTCCGACGACCGTATGCAGAAGAAGATCCGCACCCACACCAAGGGCAAGATCCCGTTCATGCTGCTTGTGGGTGGCCGGGACGTCGAGAATGGTGCGGTGAGCTTCCGCTTCCACGACGGCACTCAGGTCAACGGAGTGCCTCGTGAGGAGGCAGCCAAGGCGATTAAGGAGTGGATCGGCCAGCGTCGCAACGAGCAGCCGACGAAGGAGCTCATCGCGTCGGAGCTGGGCTAAGCATCGCCCGGCGACAGTTACTACAGGTAGGGGTGTGAGGATAGTGAGTTGCGATCCGGGCCAGATTCCCGCCGGCCGGTGTTCCTCGGAGCAGGGGGCGGCGGAACCTGCGGCGGCTGAACTAGCTACCCCCGGGTCGTCGGAAGATAAAGACTGGGTCGTGGATACCGGGGTGGGCTCGGAGCCTGAGCTCGCCGGTGGTCTGGATCGCCTCTGGGCACCCTACCGCTCCGCCTACCTTGCCGACCGGCCGAAGAATTCCGCCCAGGAGGGAGCAGAAGGCCCCGAGGGTGGCGAGAAGAAGTCTGAGGACCCTTTCCTCGACCTGCCTAACCTTTCCGACGAGGACGCGCTCATCGTCGCTCGTGGTGAGGAGGTCTTTTGCGTTCTCAACCTCTTTCCCTATAACCCCGGGCACATGATGGTGATCCCATACCGCCAGGTCGCGAATTATGAGGATCTGACAATGTCGGAGCTTATTGAGCTGGCGACCTTCACCCAGCATGCAATCAAGACCCTGCGCTTTGTCTCGGGCCCGGACGCCATCAACGTCGGCATGAACCTCGGCCGCCCGTCCGGCGGCTCGGTCCCAACACACCTGCACCAACACATCGTGCCCCGCTGGACCGGGGATACGAGTTTCATGACTGTGATCGCCGGCGCTAAGGTGCTACCGCAGACACTTCGCGATACTAGGGCCCTGCTCTCTCGGGCGTGGCGCGAGCTTGAGGATCAAAAATAGTGGATAATACCGGGCGTAGGGGACCCGTACTAAGGACGATCGTGATGACTGAAAGGAAGGCTTCATGCTGAGCGAACACGCCCGTCGGCCTGCTTCGGTCATCATCGAACCCATCGCCCGTACCCTTCAGAAAGCACACGTGAGCCCGAATGCGGTCACCCTTGGCGGGACGGTCGCCGCGGTGGTGCTCGCGCTGTGGCTGATCCCCACCGGTCATCACTTCGCTGCGGCCGTGCTGATCGGGCTCACAACCGCGCTGGACATGGTCGACGGAACCATGGCCCGGATGGCGGGCGGCGGCACAAAATTCGGCGCCACCCTGGACGCAACCTGCGACCGGGTCACGGACGGTGCGATCTTCGGTGCGCTCGCTTTTTGGTTTGCCATGGACGCCGAGTCCCACCCGGTGTTGCTTGCCCTCACCCTCACGATTCTCGTCGCGGGACAGGTGACTAGCTATGTGAAGGCGCGCGCTGAGGCCAGCGACCTGCCCGTTGATGGTGGGCTCATCGAGCGTCCGGAGCGGCTCATCATCTCGTTGGTCGCCCTGGGCCTGTCCGGCCTGGGCGTGCCTTATGTCCTCTGGGTTGGCCTGTGGCTGCTGGGCTTGGGTTCCGTGTTTACGGTTATCCAGCGCCTTGTGATGGCTTCCCGCTCGGACACATCCTCCGATCACATCGCGGCCCCCGCGGGAGCACGGGAGTTTTAGCCCGTGGCCAAGAAACTATCCCTCCCCAGTGGCGAGGATCTCTCCGCCCTGGCGTATCAACTGGGCTGGGCGGCGACCAAGCGTCTGCCGGAGCCCGTCGCAGCTACGCTTTTCGACGTGATCGCCGATGCCGCCTCCGGTCAGGGCAAGGGGCCCGAACAGCTACGCCGTAACCTGTCGCGAGTAGTCGGGCCCGAGAACGTCACGCGCGACCTCGTGCGCCGCGCGATGCGCTCCTACCTGAGGTACTGGAAGGAGGCCTTCCGGTTGCCCAGCATGGTCGGCGACGACCTGGCCGTCACGCTCGACCGGAGTTTCGACTCCCCAGTGAGCAAACAGCGCGTGGCTGCGGCCGTCGAGGAAGGGCGAGGGCTCATCCTGACGTTGCCACATTCCGGGAACTGGGACATGGCTGGGGTGTGGCTCGTTCACACTCACGGCGGTTTCGCGACCGTCGCGGAAAGGCTGAAGCCCGAATCGCTATTCGAAGCTTTCGTCCGTTACCGCAACCAGCTGGGCTTCGAGGTCCTCCCGCTGACTGGTGGCCAGCAACCGCCGATGTCCCGGCTCGAGGAGGTTCTCCGCGGTGGCGGGATCGTGTGTCTGATGGGGGAGCGGGACCTGACCGGTCGGGGAATTCCCGTGGCCTTCTTTGGCGAGCGCACTTCTATGCCCGCAGGTCCCGCCATGCTTGCCCAGAAAACCGGGGCAGCCCTGCACGTAGCACACAGTTTTTTCGGCGAGGCCACGGATCAGTGGGGCTTTTCTGTGGGACCAAGGATCGATACGGACCGCCCGATCGCGGAGGTTGCGCAGGATATTGCCGACGGCTTCGCGAAAAATATCGCTGCCCACCCCGCCGACTGGCACATGCTGCAGCCCCTCTTCTATGACGACTTAAGCGAGGCGCGCCGTGCTCGGCTCGCTGCAGGGGAGGCTCCGTGACTCAGGATCAACTCGCAGTGGCTGGCGAGCGCCCCCTCAACATTGGAATGGTGTGCCCGTATTCCTTCGACGAACCCGGCGGGGTGCAGATTCACGCGATTGAGCTCTGCACCGAACTTCAGCGTCGCGGCCACCGCGTGAGCCTCATCGGACCGGGGGAGCAGCGGGAGGGGCTCCCGGCGTTCCTGGAGTGCGGTGGCCCCAGCATCCCCATCCGCTACAACGGTTCCGTGGCCCGGCTGAGCTTCGGACCTCGAACGCGCCGCCACCTTCGCCGTTGGATCGCGCGCAATGATTTCGACGTCGTGCACATCCACGAACCGAACTCACCGTCCTATTCCATGCTGACCCTTGCGGTTGCCGAAGGCCCCATGGTGGCGACCTATCACGCCTCGGCGAGCGATTCGAAGCTTTTGAAGCTCGCTTTGCCAGCTTTGCGGCCGTTTCTGGAAAAGATCCACGCCGGCATCGCGGTCTCTGAGGAGGCCCGGCGCTGGCAGGTAGAGATGCTCGCCGGCGACCCAGTGCTGATCCCCAACGGGGTTGACACTGCTGCGTACCGGGAGGCGGAAGTGTTGACTGAGCTGGATCCTGCCCGGCCTCGCCTGATGTTCCTTGGTCGCTTCGATGAGCCGCGCAAGGGCCTCCAGGTGATGCTCGGGGCGATGCCGGCAATCCTGCGCCAACACCCGAACGTCGAACTCCTGGTCGTGGGCGCGGGATCTGTTGAGGTACTCGGCAAGCGCCTGGACGGGATGGGGCTGAGCTGGGTCCACGGCAGGCAGCCTAGTGAGGCAACGGTGCGGGTGTTGGGCAAGGTCAGTGACGAGGAGAAAGCCCGCGCCCTGGCCAGCAGCGACATTTACGTCGCCCCCAACACCGGAGGCGAGAGCTTCGGCATCGTGCTCGTGGAAGCGATGGCTGCGGGCGCGGCCGTCGTCGCCAGTGACATCCCGGCCTTCCAGGCGGTCGGAGACCAGGGGCGCGCCGCGTGCCTATTCGCCAATCACGATGCGGCTAACCTGGCGCTGAAGATCAACAGCCTGCTGTCGACGCCCGAGGAGATTCGCGAACTGGCGGCCCGCGGGCAGGACCGGAGCCAGATGTACGACTGGAACACGGTGGTCAGTCGCGTGGAGCAGGTGTATCACACAGCCACACTCAAGGGACGGAAGGTGACCTGCTCGTGATCGCGATGCCGACCTGGCTCGTCGTACTCGCTGCCGTACTTGCTGTTCTGCTGGTGGTCGGCTTGTGGGCCTATTTCACCGCCGCCCGGCTCAACCGCCTGCACATCCGCACTGATAGCGCCCGGCTCACTCTGGAAGGCGCGCTACATGCTCGCGCCATGCTGATTGCCACGCTGCGGCCAGATTTGAAAAAGCAGGCGGGTCGGGTGTCCCGCGTACCACTGCAGGCCACCGATATGGGGGCGCACTCTGAGGCGGAAAACAGCTTGCTTGCGGCGCTGGATTCCACCGTCATTGAGCACCCAGCGTTCATCGCAGCCTCCACTCGCGTTGACCTGGCCTCCCGTTTTTATAACGACGCCGTGTGGGACACCCGCCAGCTGCGTTCTCGAGCCAGCGTTCGGGCTCTCAAGCTGGCCGGCTACGCGCCCCTACCTGAGTTTTATGAGGCCGCTACGACCGATCACGTGGCGTGAACTCGGCCCTGTTAGACGGGCCAGAACTAGACAGGTTAGACTAGTGGCCTAAAACACCAACGAGTTGGAACGTGCTGGCGTCCTAAGCACACGCGCGCCCGAGGGAACCTCGCAAGGCTAACCCGAGGGCTAAGGTGGGAAAGAGCCAGTACGCCCAGCCACGAAGAGACGGGAAATACAACGTGAGCAAGGCATCCAAGACCGCTGCGGCGGACGCGTCCATCACCACCGGTTCCGCGCGCGTCAAGCACGGTTTTGCCGACAAGCTGAAGGGCGGCGTCATCATGGACGTCGTCACCCCTGAACAGGCCAAGATCGCCGAGGACGCAGGCGCCTCCGCTGTCATGGCACTGGAGCGCGTTCCGGCTGACATCCGCGCACAGGGCGGTGTGTCCCGCATGTCCGACCCGGACATGATCGCTGGCATCATCGACGCGGTCGAGATCCCGGTCATGGCTAAGGCCCGAATTGGCCACTTCGTTGAGGCAGAGGTGCTCGAAGCGCTCGGCGTGGACTTCATCGACGAGTCCGAGGTGCTGAGCCCAGCCGACTACAAGAACCACATCGACAAGTTCGATTTTGAGACCCCATTCGTTTGTGGCGCCACCAACCTGGGCGAGGCCCTTCGTCGCATCAATGAGGGCGCTGCCATGATCCGTTCCAAGGGCGAAGCTGGCACCGGCGATGTGTCCAACGCAGTGACCCACATGCGCACCATTCGCGCGGAAATCAACCGCCTGTGCAACATGGCCGAGGACGAGCTCTACGTCGCCGCCAAGGAGCTGGCCGCACCGTATGAGCTCGTCGTTGAGGTCGCACGCAACGGCAAGCTCCCGGTCACCTTGTTCACCGCCGGTGGCATCGCTACTCCTGCCGACGCCGCGATGATGATGCACCTCGGTGCTGAGGGCGTGTTCGTCGGCTCGGGCATCTTCAAGTCCGGCAACCCGGCTCAGCGCGCCGCAGCCATCGTCAAGGCAACGCAGAACTACCAGGACCCGAAGGTCATCGCGGACGTCTCCCGCGGTCTGGGTGAGGCCATGGTCGGCATCAACGTCGACGAGCTGCCAGTGTCCCACCGCCTCGCAGAGCGCGGCTGGTAATTTCCCATGGTCGCCTCCTCGTCCGCCGCCCGGCCCCGTATCCTCGACGTTCTCGACCTTGAGAAGATCGACGGGGATATCTTCCGGGGACGCGTGATTCCTTCGACGTTGAGCCGGACGTTCGGCGGGCAGGTGGCTGCTCAATGCCTGGTCGCTGCGACCCGGACCGTGGGAGCGGAGTATCAAGTGCATTCCCTGCACGGGTATTTCGTGGCTCCCGGGCGTTCGGAGGAGCCCACGCTGTACATCGTGGAACGCATTCGTGATGGCAGGTCATTCTGCTCTCGTCAGGTGAAGGCGGTTCAACACGGTAAGCCGATCTTCATCATGCAGGCGAGCTTCCACGTTCGCACGGACGAGGGGCCGGAGCATTCCGATGAGATGCGCCGGGTGGTGCCGCCGGAGGAGGTCGTGGTGAACCGCGACGAGCTGCCTCCGGTGCGCAAGGCGCTGTTTGATGAGTGGCGCGAGTGGGATTTGCGGGTTGTGCCGGAAGGGGACTTCGAGCCGAATAAGTATGCGGCCTCCCAGCAGGTTGTGTGGTTCAAGTCGAAGGCCAAGCTTCCGGACGACGAGACTTTCCACGTGTGCACACTGGCCTATATGTCTGACATGACTCTGTTGTCCTCCGCTCTTGTCCCACACCGGGGCGAGCAGTATCAGGAGGCCTCACTCGACCACGCGATGTGGTTCCTGCGGCCATTCCGGGCCGATGAATGGCTGCTCTACGACCAGGTCAGCCCATCGGCGCACGCGGGGCGCGCCATTACCCACGGACGCATTTTCAACCAGGCCGGGGAATTGGTCGCCGTCGTGACCCAGGAGGGGTTGACGCGAAAGATCGTGGGCGACCGTCCGGCTGTCCCGCTCAAGGGCTTCGAAGCTAATTAACCCTCGAACTCGCGCCCAATCGGGGCTGTGGCCTCGATGCAGCAACAGAGCCGCCGTGCCAAGGAGCACGGCGGTTTTTCTTATAAGGAACGCCCCACCCCCCGCAATGATTGCTTGCGATGGCCACGAAGAGATGTTCGGAAACGCGCGGGCCAGTGGTTGCTTAGAAAAGCCACCGGTGGCGCGTAGTAAGCTGGTAGACGCGAAAAACTGCACCGCAGTTTAAAGGAATTATTCGGCTAGTAGGAAGAGGACGATGGCAGGCCATTCAAAGTGGGAGACCACGAAGCGTAAGAAGGCAGCAATCGACGCCAAGCGTGGTAAGGAATTCGCCCGCCTGGTGAAGAATATTGAGGTTGCGGCGCGCATGGGCGGCGGCGACCCCGATGCCAACCCGACGCTCCAGGACGCCATCACCAAGGCCAAGAAATCCTCTGTCCCCAATGACAACATCGAACGTGCCCGCAAGCGTGGCTCCGGCGAGGAAGCTGGCGGCTCCGACTGGGAGACCATCATGTATGAGGGCTACGGCCCGGGCGGGGTGGCGATGCTCATTGAGTGCCTGACCGATAACCGCAACCGTGCGGCCACCGACGTCCGCACCGCGATGACGAAGAACGGAGGCAACATGGCGGACGCCGGCTCCGTGTCCTACCAGTTCGAGCGCAAGGGGCAGGCCCTTCTCGACAAGGGGGAGCTGACCGAGGACGATCTGCTGCTGGCTGTCCTTGATGCCGGTGCCGAGGAAGTCAAGGACAACGGCGAGCAGTTCGAGGTGCTCTGCGATATTTCGGATCTCATGGCCGTCCGCGAGGCGCTCAAGGGAGCAGGCATCGAGTACGACTCTGTCGAACAGGTGTACCGCTCGAACCTGGAGGTTCCTGCGGACGCTGAGCTGGCCCGCAAGGTCGCTAACCTTATCGACGCTCTCGACGACGTCGACGATGTTCAGGAGATCTACACCAACATGTCGGTCTCCGACGAGGTGGCGGCCGAACTCGCCGAGGACTAGTCGGTCTACTTAAGGGGCGCTACGTGCCCGCGTGCCCCGTGGGAAAGGGCCGGCTGCCTGGCCGCATTCCGGGTTGCTTCGTGGCCGCGGTAATTTCGATCATGTGTGCTATATTTGGTATTTATCATGAGCGCAAGGTCTAATGCAGTGCCGGATGGGGCACCAGGGAAGGCGGATCAGATCGCCTTCGGCCAGGGCCCCCGATCTTCAGGAGGGTCGGGGTCTCCCACTGGATTTCGGCGTGCAGAATCGATGGTCGGCAAGCGCGTCATGGGGATCGACCCAGGTCTGACACGCTGCGGGCTCTCCGTCGTACAAGCCGGCCACGGTCGCGCAGTGTTTCCAGTCGCGGTGGGGGTGGTGCGTACCGAGGCCAAAGTCCCGCTGGAGCAGCGACTCCAGCGGCTGTACCGCGCCGTGAGCGAGTGGATCACTGACTACTCCCCGGACGTCGTCGCGATCGAGCGGGTATTCGAACGTTCGAACGTGTCGACGGTGATGAATACCGCTCACGCCTCCGGGGTGCTGATGCTTGCTGCGGCGGAACGCGGATTGGCCGTAGAAAGCTATACCCCCAGTGAGGTGAAGAAAGCGATTAGCGGCAATGGTCGGGCCGATAAGGCCCAGATGACCAAAATGATCACCCGAATTCTCGGGCTGTCGGAGGCGCCAAAGCCCGCGGATGCCGCCGATGCGCTCGCGCTGGCGGTCTGCCACTGCTGGCGGGGGCCGATGAATCAATTCCTGCGCGTCTGAGGCGCCTGGGTAGAAAAACAATAGAAGGATGATGAGTTCGAGATGATTTCCTCGCTGCGTGGTGACGTAATCGATAAGGGCTTGGACTACGTTGTGATCGAATGCGCCGGGGTGGGATACCGCTGCCTCGCGACCGGCGATACCCTCGCCACATTGCGGCGCGGCGAGTCGGCTTTCGTTCTCACCAGCCTCGTGATCCGGGACGATGCGCATACGCTCTACGCTTTTTCGACCTCCGAGCAGCGCGAAACCTTCGGGATCTTGCAGAAGGTCTCCGGTGTGGGTGCCCGCCTCGCCATGGGCGTGATGAGCGTGCTGCAGCCGGCAGACATTGCTCGGGCCGTCGAGGAGGGGGATATCAAGACCCTGCAGCAAGCCCCGGGGGTGGGGAAGCGGCTAGCCGAACGCATGGCCGTGGACCTCAAGGGCAAGTTTCCGGCTCTGGAAGCGACGAGCGACCAGGCCACCATTGGCGATATCGCGGCGACCGGCAACGACACGGCACTGCAGTCGCAGGTCGTCGAGGCGCTGGTCGGCCTCGGCTTCACTGAATCCAAGGCTGCTACTGCTGTGAAGAAGATTCTTGAGGAGCAGAACGGAACCACCGACCCTTCCTCGGTGCTGCGTGAGGCGCTACAACGGCTAAGCGGCCAAAAGCGTTAATCGCTCGACAGCCACGAAACACCTAGGATTCACAGCAGCAGACCACACAGGCAAAGGACGCACCAATGTCAGACATCGAACGCACCGAATTCGAACTGCCGGGTTCGTCGTTGCCCACCCCGCGCCCCGGGCCAGGTAATCAGCCCGCGGGCCAGCCGCCGAATAGCGAGCTCAGTGGGGCGCAGATTCCCGGAGACACCGAGTTCGATAGCTCGCTTCGCCCGAAGAGCCTGACGGAGTTCATTGGCCAGCCGAAGGTGCGCCAGCAGCTTGAGCTCGTGTTGGGCGGGGCACGCAGCCGTGGTGTGGCGCCCGACCACGTGTTGCTTGCCGGCCCACCGGGGCTGGGTAAGACGACGATGGCGATGATTATCGCCCAGGAACTTGGTTCCTCGCTGCGTATGACCTCCGGGCCGGCTCTCGAACGGGCAGGGGACCTGGCGGCCATGTTGTCGAACCTCATGGAAGGAGACGTTCTCTTCATCGACGAGATCCACCGGATGGCGCGTCCAGCCGAGGAGATGCTGTACATGGCGATGGAGGACTTCCGCATCGACGTTATCGTCGGTAAGGGACCCGGCGCTACGTCGATCCCCATCGAGATTGCGCCGTTCACGCTCGTCGGGGCGACGACTCGAGCTGGCATGCTCACGGGGCCCCTCCGCGACCGCTTCGGCTTCACGGCCCAAATGGAGTTCTATGACACTCCGGAGCTCACGCGGGTCGTGACCCGCGCCGCAGGCATCCTTGGCGTAGAAATCGATTCTGACGCTGCCACTGAGATCGCTTCCCGCTCGCGGGGCACACCGCGTATCGCTAACCGGCTACTTCGTCGCGTGCGGGATTACGCAGATGTTCAGGCCGACGGTCGAATCACTGTGGACATCGCCCGCCAGGCGCTAGTCGTTTTCGACGTCGATGAGATGGGCCTCGACCGCCTCGACAACGGGGTTCTAGAAGCTCTGGTGCGTGGCCACGGGGGTGGGCCGGTGGGAGTAAACACCCTCGCGTTGGCGGTTGGGGAGGAGCCCTCGACAGTCGAGGAAGTCTGCGAGCCATTCCTCGTGCGCGCAGGCATGGTGGCCCGCACGCCGCGGGGGCGGGTTGCCACGGCGGCTGCATGGCGACACGTCGGCCTGGAACCACCAGAAAACGCACCGGGTATGTAGAGCACTACGATGGCCGCACTGTGAACGAGCTCGTGCCTACCGGCTACCACTGGTGTTGGCAAACAACGGCGCTGACGGTCGGGGCTGCGTGCAAAAACCTGAGAATGTGAGACACTGAGCATTATGAATTCTTTGATACTCATCCTGATCGTCGTCGTGTTTATTGCTCTGCCGTTGCTGCAGATCCGCAAGCAGAACCAGCGGATGAAGCAGATTCGTGAGTTCCAGGATTCCCTCCAGCCGGGGATGGTCGTCCAAATGACCTCGGGCATCCAGGGGCGCGTGACCCACGTGGGAGACACCTCGATTGATTTGGAGATCAGCCCTGCGGTCGTCACGACCTGGGACCGTGCCGCCGTGCTGCAGGCCGTGAACTCCGTGGAGCCTGGCTCGCAGCAGGAAGAGCAACTGACCACCCGTCCGGATAGCCCGGCCGAGACGGTAGACGGTGACGTCCAGAACACGGATTTCGACGTCGACGGTGGTAGCACCGCCGGCGGCGAGTCCCGGAGCTAGTCGGCGGGGCGGCCCGCTGGGCGCGGCAAGCGCAGCCCACGCGGGCTCTGACATCTGGTGACCGGAGGCAAGAATCCGGGTGCCAGATGTTTTGTGTCTCAAGCAGGCACTAAGATATTTTCCCAGCTTTCATTTAAACCCGATTAACAGCTCAGGAGCCCAACTGTGGCCACAGCGCGAACTCGGCAGCAGAAGCCCACGAAAAAGAAGTGGCTGAAGCGCTCGCTGCTAGTATTCTTCGTTATTTTCCTCGCCGTTTACGGACTTATCTTCACCACCGGTGATAAGTCCGCCATGCCGAAGCTCGGCATTGACCTGCAGGGTGGCACGCGAGTCACCCTCGCGCCGCAAGGGGAGCGGCCGACCGCCGACCAGCTGCAGCAGGCACGCCGGATCCTTGAATCCCGCGTGAACGGCATGGGTGTTTCCGGCGCTGAGGTTGTCACCGACGGCGATAACCTCGTGATTACAGTCCCGGGTGAGGATGCTAGCGAGGCCCGCGCACTGGGGCAGACCTCCCAGCTGCTGTTCCGCCCGAACTCCCAGCCTCAGCCGACGACCCCTCAGTTCGGTGAGGTTTACCAGGACATGGCGAACCGTTGGGTTGAGGCGGGAATCCTGAAGAAGCAGCCCACCCAGGAGAAGATGAATGATCTCCTCAAGGCCATGAAGGAGCAGAATGCCCCTGGGCTGCCGGACAAGCTCACGGTGACGGCCAAGGAACCAGCGGAGCCGAAGAACTCTGTCGAAGAGCAAAAGCGCCGTGACAAGCAGGTCCAGATCCTGCTGAAGGACCGCCAGTCCGAGGACCCGGACACGCAGTCCGCAGCAGCAGGGCTTCTTGATTGCTCCGGACCAGACCCGCTATCTGGTGCCGACGATCCCGCCAAGCCGCTGGTGACCTGCTCGCCGCAGGGGCCAATGGTGCTGGGCCCGGCCCCGGTGCTGATTGGTGACGAGAATAAGGACAAGCCCCGTCGCCTGACGGGTGACATGATCGATACAAACTCCACTATCACCGGTGGTTTCGACGCTCAGTCCGCGCAGATGGCCATCACGTTCCGCTTCAAGACGGGCAAGGACACCCCGGGTGGTGAAACCTGGTACAAGCTTGGCCAGGACATGATGAACCAGCAGGTCGCGATCACCCTGGACTCCCAGGTCATCTCCGCCCCGCAAATTCAGGGCGCAACTCCGCCAGGCGAGGTTTCCCAGATCACGGGCGAGTTCACCGAGAAGGAAGCCCAGGACCTCGCGAACAACCTGCGATACGGTGCGCTGCCCCTGAGCTTCGTCGGTGAGAACGGCGAGCCGGGTGGCACTGCGACGACAATCTCGCCAACCATGGGCGAGGCCTCCCTGCGCGCTGGCTTGATTGCCGGGCTCGTCGGGCTTGTGCTCGCCTCCCTCTACGCGCTCTGGTACTACCGCGGACTCGGCCTGATCGCCATTGTCTCCTTGGTGGCCAGTGTTGCTACGGTCTTCGGTCTCCTGGTCCTGCTTGGCCGCTGGATCGGCTACAGCCTGGACCTGGCCGGCATTGCTGGTCTGATCATCGGTATCGGCACCACCGCAGACTCCTTCGTGGTGTACTTTGAGCGCATCAAGGACGAGATCCTCGGGGGTTCGACGTTCCGTTCGGCCGTGCCTCGCGCTTGGGATCGGGCTCGTGGGACGATCGTCACCGGTAACTTTGTGTCCCTCATTGCAGCGGTGATTCTGTACTTCCTCGCCATCGGCGACGTCAAGGGCTTCGCGTTCACCTTGGGGCTCACCACCGTCGTCGACGTCGTGGTTGCCTTCCTGCTGACAGCGCCTCTGACAATCATGTTGTCCCGTAAGCCTTTCAGCGCTAACCGGAAGGTCAATGGTCTTGGCCCGGCGTTCCGCCTTGCGGAGTCCCGCGGCTACTCGCCGACCCGACCACAGTTTGCTGCCGCCACGGCGGACGTTAAGACGACGAGTGGCTCCGTGGAGAGCAGCTCGACCGAGGAGGAGACCCGATGAGCAGCACGGACACTGCGACTAGCAGCGTGAACACCATGCAGCACAAGGAACAAGATCAGGGCTCCTGGCTGAGCCGGATGTACAACGGCACCGGAAACTTCCCATTCGTGGCGAAGCGGCGCCTCTCGTACCAAATTCTGATCGCCATCTTCGTCCTGTGCATCGCGACGATCGGCTTCCGGGGCTTTAACCTCGGCATCGATTTCGAGGGCGGTACCCGCATCAGCATGCCGCCAACCTCAAACGTTCAGCAGGATGACGTCGAACGGGTTTTCACTGAGGCCACCGGTGTTGAACCGAATGCGGTTCAAACCGTCGGTTCGGGAGACTCTCAGGTCATCGAGATCAACTCCGAGCGGCTCAGCGAAGAGCAGATCCGCGAGGTCCGGGCCGCGCTCTTCGAGGAGTTCAAGCCCGTGAATGCTCAAGGACAGCCTTCCGAGGACGCAGTGAACGACTCCACGGTGTCCGAATCTTGGGGCTCATCCATCACGCAGCGCATGCTGCTCGCACTCGGCGTTTTCGTTCTCGCAGTCTTCGCCTACATCGGGCTGCGAATGGAGCGCGACATGGCGATCTCCGCGATCATCGGTGTGCTCATCGACCTCACCATCGTTTCGGGGCTGTACTCCCTGCTGGGACTCGACGTCTCCCCGGCGACGGTCATCGGACTGCTGACTATCTTGGCCTACTCGCTGTACGACACTGTCGTCGTGTTCGACAAGGTGCAGGAGAACACTGCTGGGCTATTCGACTCGAACCGCGCGACATATGGGGAACAGGTCAACCTCGCGATCAACCAGACGGTGATGCGGTCCATCAACACCTCGATTTTCTCGCTGGTGCCGATTGCCGCACTGTTGGTTATTGCTGTGTGGCTTATGGGCGTGGGCACACTGAAGGATCTTGCCCTCGTGCAGTTCATCGGCGTGATCTGCGGTACCTTCAACTCCATTTTCTTCGCTGCCCCCATGCTGGTGAGCCTGAAGATGCGACAGAAGAAGTATCGGGAGCACGACGAGCGTGTTCTTAAAGCCCGCGAGCGGGTCGCTGCGGGCGAGGAACCAGCTGAGGACTCCGAGCAGGAACCCCGCGCGGGAACCCGCACCGTCGTGAGCCCGAACGCTGGTCTTCGTGCTCAGCGTAAACAGCAGCCGGATACCACGGGCCCGGATACCAGCGGGGTATCCTGGCGACCTGGAATGTAGCTGGCGAAGGCCCAAAGACCTAGGGCGATCCTGGGGGAGCGTTCGCATGGCGGTGAATCCAAGCGCACGCTCAAGGAGGTGTGAAGTGTTTAAGCATCGGGGATTCCGTATGGGAATAGCGACCCTGGCCGTAGGCGCCCTGTTGGCCGGCTGCGGTAGCGATGGCGGCGGGCTCGGCCGCGCCGAACCGCAGTTCGGCTATCAGCTACCTACCACTCCGGTCACCACTAACGCGGGATCAGCTGTCGGGGTGGCCACCGACGCGGCGAAACTCTCCGCCCGCCTGTACCCAGGGGCCTTCCTTGCGGGGCCGGAGGGCCAAATGCTGCCCAATCGGGATTTGGTTGAGGTCACTCCGAGTAAGAAGCATCAGGAGGTCGTCGACTACAAGATCAATCCTGAGGCAAAATATTCCGATGGACATAAGGTCGTTTGTGATGACTTCCAGCTGACGAAGTTGGCCAGCGAACGTGCTGATCTTTTCGCCTCGGATTTGCCCATCTATCACCAGGTCGCTGAACTTTATTGCGCCCCAGGAGCGGACCGCTTCCGGGTGGTGTTCAAGCCGGGTTTCGGGCAGCGCTATCGCGAACTTTTTAGCGCGGGCACGGTTCTGCCGGCCCACGCTGTGACCAAGCGGGCCGAGGTGGAATCAGTCACGGCAACTGTTGAATCTGGGGTGGAAGAGGACCTGCTCCGCCTCGGCAAAGCGTGGCAGGAACTCTTCGATATCACCAAGACGGACCCCGCCACTGTCCCGACGTTCGGCCCGTACCGAATCGCCGAGAAGGGCGAGCAAGGCCAGCTGGTGCTCCGGGAGAACTCGGAATGGGCGGGGGACCGCCCCGCACAGGTGCCGATCTACGTGTGGGGTCCGGGGGCGGACCTGCCGAAGCTTGCCGAGGACCACCAGATTTCGGTGCTTGACGCGCCCGTGAAGACCGATTTCGCCGCCGCCGGCATCGCATCGGAGAAGTTTTCAATTAGCCGCCAGCCCAGTGATCGTCTCGATACCCTGAGCCTCGCGGACACCGGAATCTTCGCCGACGAAGGCGCGCGGCACGCCTTCAGCTCCTGCATTGATCGCAAGTCCCTTGTGAAGACTACGTCGGAGTTCTCCCGCAATCGCGTGACTGCAACTGGCCTGCGCGTTCTGCAGCCTTCTGCGCCAACTCACCCCCGGCTGAAGGCACTGTCCGGGGCACACATGACCCGGGATATCCCCGCAGCGAAGGCCGCTCTCGAGGGAGCTACAGTGCGTATCGGTTACCTGAAGGAGCACGAGCGTTACGCCAAGCAGGTTGAGACCATCAAAAACAGCTGCGCGGAGGCCGGGATTACCGTCGAAGCGGTGCCACTGACCGCCGCAAACTACGGAACCCTGGGGGAGGACTACGACGCGCTGCTGTCGACCCTCAGCGGGTTCGGACGCAACGGGCTCAGCAAGGCAGACCAGGCATCGCTGTTGCCGGAGATCCTTCGCGCTGAGAAGGAATTACAGCAAGCGATGTGGACGATTCCGCTGACCACCGAGCCGCGGGCGATTGCAACCCTGAAGAACGTGGACAACGTCGTGGATAACCCGGGCAGTGTCGGCCTCAGCTGGAATATGGACCGATGGGTCGAGCTTGACCACATCCCCGAAACCACCAGCGCCACGGACTACTCCACCAAGAAGTCTTAAAGGATTATTCGACAACCATGACCCAGGCATCAGATTTCATCCTCTCCGACCCGAGCGCGATCGAGCGCCAGGAGTATGCCCAGAAGCTGCTCGCCGATCACATTCGGCTCGTGCCAGGATTTCCCGCCGAGGGCATCGTTTTCGAGGATCTCACGCCGGCGCTCGCCGACGCGGAGTCTTTCCGAGCCGTCGTTTGCTCCTTGGCTGACGCTGCCCGCGAGATGGAACCCGACCTGATCGCAGGGCTCGACGCGCGTGGCTTTTTGCTTGGCAGCGCTGTGGCTTATGAGCTGGGACTCGGCATCCTCGCGGTGCGCAAGGGCGGAAAACTACCCCCGCCGGTGCACCAGGCCAATTATCAGCTGGAATACGGCACCGCCACGCTTGAGATCCCAGCCGACGGCTTGGACCTGCGGGGCCGGCGGGTGCTGTTGCTCGATGACGTCCTGGCGACCGGGGGTACCCTCCAGGCTGCCCGCAGCTTGCTTGACAAAGCTGGTGCGACGGTCTGCGGCCTTGGGGTAGTACTTGAGGTACAAGCGCTGGACGGTCGACAGCGCTTCCCTGATATCCCCTTGTATGTCGTAGGAACCGATCATGAGTAACGAAAAGGGTTCGCTGTGGATGGCGGCGCGCATCGCGCGCACCCTGACGGGGACCGCCCGCCCGAAGGTGAACCCTGTGCTGGCACCGCTTATCGTGGTGCACCGAAAGTTCCACCCGAAGGCGAACCTTGAGGTTCTCAACCGGGCGTATAACACCGCGGAACGACTGCACGACGGCGTGATGCGCAAGTCGGGGGAGCCGTACATTACCCACCCACTGGCCGTGACGACCATCGCCGCGGAGATTGGCATGGACACCACCACGCTAGTGGCGGCGCTCCTGCATGACACGGTGGAGGACACCGACTATTCACTCGAGGATCTCACCGCTGATTTCGGCGAGGAGGTTGCCCGTCTCGTGGACGGTGTCACCAAGCTGGACAAGGTGGCACTCGGTTCCGCAGCGGAGGCCGAGACCGTCCGCAAGATGATCGTGGCGATGTCGCACGACCCCCGCGTGCTGGTCATCAAGGTCTGCGACCGGCTGCACAATATGCGCACCATGCGCTTCCTCCCTCCTGAGAAGCAGGCGAAGAAGGCTCGGGAAACCTTGGAAGTCATCGCGCCACTCGCGCACCGGCTGGGGATGGCTACGGTCAAGTGGGAACTCGAGGACCTCGCCTTTGCCATCCTGTACCCGCGCAAGTACGAGGAGATCGTCCGCATTGTTGCGGATCGTGCGCCCAAGCGCGACCAGTACATCGCCCGCGTCAAGGATGAAATCGAGTCCGCGATGCAGGACACCGGCATCAATGCCGAGGTCGTGGGCAGGCCGAAGCACTACTGGTCGATCTATCAGAAGATGATCGTCCGTGGCCACGACTTTGACGAGATCTTCGACCTGGTCGGCATTCGAATCCTCGTGGAAACTGTGCGTGACTGCTATGCCGCCGTGGGCGCGGTTCACGCGCTGTACCAGCCCATGCCGGGTCGATTTAAGGACTACATCAGCTCACCGCGCTTCGGCGTGTACAAGTCCCTGCACACCACTGTTCTCGGGCCGGACGCTAAGCCGCTGGAAATCCAGATCCGCACCCTGGAGATGCACCGCAACGCCGAATACGGCATTGCCGCGCACTGGCGCTATAAGGAGACCCGCGGCACCCACAGTGGAAGCAGCGAAGACCTGGACCAGATGGCGTGGATGCGCCAATTGCTGGACTGGCAGAAGGAGGCAGCGGATCCGAACGAGTTCCTGGATTCACTGCGTCACGACCTCTCCACCGATGAGATCTTCGTGTTCACCCCGAAGGGGGATGCCATTACGCTTCCTGCGGGTGCCACCCCCGTGGACTTCGCCTATTCCGTGCACACCGAGGTAGGGCACCGCTGCATCGGGGCGAAGGTCAACGGGCGACTGGTTGCTCTGGAAAGCAAACTGCAGACCGGCGACAAGGTCGAGATCTTTACCTCCAAGGACCAGTCGGCAGGTCCTAGCAAGGACTGGCTGAACTTCGTCGTTGTTCCGCGCGCGCGTGCCCGCATCAAGCAGTGGTTTGCCAAGGAGCGCCGCGGTGAAGCAGTCGAGGTGGGGCGTGACGCTCTCGCCGCAGAGGTGCAGCGCAACGGCGTGCCGGTGCAGCGCCTGTTCACGCCAGAATCAGTACGTGCCCTGGCAGCTGACCTGGGGTACGACGACGTCGACGCCCTGTACGCCGCCATCGGCCGCCACGACGTCACCGCCGGGCACGTCGTTAACCTGCTCATGGACCAGCTCGCTGGCGAGGACGATGCGCCCCCGATGCTGCCCAACGAGGTTCCCGTCCACCCGGCGAGCCGGATCGCGAACACCCCGCAGGAGGGTCGCGGCGACGGCTCCGGCATTCTTGTTCAGGGGGAGGCGGACTTTTCCGCGAAGCTGGCTAAGTGCTGCACCCCGGTACCAGGAGATGCGATCTTCGGCTTCATCACCAAGGGCGGCGGAGTCTCGGTGCACCGTACGGACTGCACCAACGCTCCGAAGCTGCATCAGGACCAGGAGAGAATCATCGAGGTGGGCTGGGCGCAGAGCTTCCAGAACGCTGTGTTCCTCGTGACGGTCCAGATCGAGGGCTTGGACCGCAATGGCCTGCTCTCCGAGGTCACCCGCGTGGTCAGCGAGCAGAAGGTTCCGATCATCGCGACGAGCTCGCGCACCTCAGAGGACCGGGTGGCGATGATCCGTTTTACCTTCGAGGTCTCCGATACCAAGCAGCTGGGCTACCTGATGGGGCAGCTGCGCAACATCGAGGGTGTGTTCGACGTCTATCGAGTCACCACCGGCGGTTAGGAACCCGCCAACGCGGTCGCGGGAAGGACCAACGACGAAGCCCGGGTACCCATGCGGGGTACCCGGGCTTTGTGCAGCCGGCGGAGGAAACTAGCTGACGGTGGCCTTTTCGATCTTCACCTCATCAGCCGGCTTGCCGTCGCCTTCTGGGGCGGCGTCGTAGATCTTGTCCAGGGTGGCCAGACCCTCGTCGCTGATCTTGCCGAAGACGTTGTACGCCGGCGGCAGCGTGGTGTCCTTCGTGACGAGGAAGAACTGCGAACCGTTGGTGTCCGGGCCGGAATTCGCCATTGCCAGGGTGCCGCGCGGGTAGGTCAGCGGGGACTGGCTTTCGCCCTCGGCCACACCGTTGAGCGGGAACTCGTCACCGAACTTGTAGCCCGGTCCACCGGTGCCCTTGCCGGTCGGGTCGCCGCACTGCAGGATGCCCATCTGGTCGGACTTCACGTGGCGGTGGCAGACCGTGTTATCGAAGTAGTTCTGCTTGGTCAGGGACTCGAAGCTGTTCACGGAGCACGGGGAGGTGCCGCGGTCCAGCTCGATCGGAATCTCGCCGGCGGTGGTCTTCAGGTTCACCTTGACCAGGCCTTCCGTCGCGATATTCTCGGTGCCTGGCTTATCGACCTGCTTGGCGGCGCCGCCCTCGTCCTCGTACTCGCAGCTGACCTGCTTCGGGTAGGCCTTCATCGGGCCGTCCGGCAGCGGCGGGTACTGCTGCTCCTCCTGAGCCTGGGTTTCCGTCTGATCCTCGGAGTC
>JBHWRM010000110.1:0-17283 GCA_043426695.1 Corynebacterium sp.
CCCTGGAAGTTGCCACGCTCGGTGAGGCCCTCGTTGGTCACCTCCTCGTTGGCGACGACGGTGCCGAGCCCGGGTGCCCAGTTGACGGGCGCCTCGTCGGCATAGGTCAGGCGGTACTGGTCCAGGACATCGGCCTGCTGCTTGGCGTCCAGCTCGCCCCAGGCCTTGCCGGCGAAGGGCTTGGGCAGTTCACGGCGGCCGGCGGCGAACTGCTCGACAAGCTCGCTGATGGGACGTGCCTTGCCCTTGCCGCCGTCGGCGCGGGTGGCCTCGGGGTCGTACCAGGCGTTGAAGATCTGGGTGAAGATCCACTGCGTCCACTTGTAGTAGCCCGGGTCGATGGTGCGGATGGTGCGACGGTCGTCGTGGGCCAGGCCGAGGCGGCGCAGCTGCCGGATGTAGGTGGCGATGTTCTTCTCGGTGGTGGCCAGCGGGTGTGTCCCGGTCTCGATGGCGTACTGCTCGGCGGGCAGGCCGAAGGCGTCGTAGCCGAGGGTGTGGAGCACGTTCTTGCCGGTCATGCGCTGGAAACGGGCGTAGACATCGGTGGCGATATAGCCCAGCGGGTGGCCGACGTGCAGGCCCGCACCGGAGGGGTAGGGGAACATGTCCTGCACGAAGATGCGGTCTTCCGGCAGCTTCTGGCCGTCGTCGGCGAGGTCGCCGACGGGGTTGGGGGCGTTGAAGGTGCCGTGCTCGGCCCAGTGCTTCTGCCACCGCTGCTCGATATCCGCGGCGAGCGCGGGGGAGTAGCGGTACGGGGTCTGGTCGGACGTGTCAGCTGGGGTGTTCATGGTTGGTCATTCTAGTAGACGGGGTAATAGACTGAACCGCATGATCGTGCTCACCATCCTGCTGGTTATTCTCGCCCTCGCTGTTCTGACGGTGGGGCTGCTCGGGTTTATTGAGAAACTGCCTGGTAACGGGGTGGTTGGCCTGCGTATTCCGGAGGTTCGGAAGTCCTCCGAGAACTGGGTTTTGGCGCACAAGATCGCGGGCCCGGCGTGGATGGGCGCGGGTGCCGCACTGTTGGGTGCTGCGTTGTTGACGACGGGGATCGGCGGCTGGATGTGGCTGGTCTTCGCGCTGTTGATCGTGGGGGCGCTGTTCCTGATCGGGATGGGTTCTGCGATGGCGGCGTCCACGATGGCCCGCCTGGAGCACCTGCGTGGTCAGGAGGCCGAGGACGAGCGGGCCGCTGCGGGTTGCTGTTCTTCTGGTTCTTCTTCCAACGACGACGCCTCGGCTGGCGGTTGTGAACCGTCGGCGGAGGAATGTGCGTCGGGGAATGCGTGCGGTAGCTGCTCGCTCAATGGCGCATGCGAAGGCGGGGGAGCGGCCTTCGACGCTGGTCGGGACGCCGGTTCTGGTGCTGGTGCTGGGCAGGGCGCTCAGCAGGCGGCAGCGAAGCCTGCACTGGATCTGGATGCGGCTCGCCGCGCGATGGTGGAACAGGACCGTCGCTAAGGGAGCCGTTTCTGAACCCGGCCAGCGCTATGGGCGCTGGGCCGGGTTTTAGTTTTTTAGTTGAACGGCTTTTGCCTGAACTGCCTCAAGGGAGCTTTACACGAAAGCTGGGAGTTGCACTTTTTGAAGTACCTTCAACGCGATCCTTGCTTCGAAAAGTACACAAGCTGTATCTTTTGAAGTATGGGTACCTCTGAAGCGCTGGCGATCCTCGGCGAGTTGAGTTCACAGCAGTGGGGGCTGGCTACGTCCGCGCAAGCCCAGGCCGAGGGGGTCGGCCTACACACTCTTCGCCGCCTGGCCGAGCAAGGTACGTTAACCCGAGTTCGTCACGGCGTTTACGCCAGCTCTTCCACTGCCCTCACACCTGAGGTCGAGGCGCAGGCACAGTGGTTAGCACTGCGCCCCAAACAGATGGCCGCGGACCGGATTCACGACCCATCCTTGGCCAGCGAGGCCGTCATCTCACATACGACAGCCGCCGAACTGTGGGGGATCGGGGACCTCTGGGCAGACGGGATCCACTTCACGGTTGCTAAACGCCGGCAAAGCCGCCAACCCGATGTCTTTTTCCATCGAGCCGAACTTTCGGAAAAGGACTGGGTTATCCACCCGGAATGTGGCCTACCCGTCACCACAGCTACGCGCACCATTGCAGATCTAGCTCAAGAGGGACACGGGCCCTCCCATCTGCTTGGCCTTGTTTCCGATGCTGCGGGCAAGGACCTTGTTGCCAAGGAGCAACTGCTCGATGCTCTCAGCGGCAACGAAGATGCGTTCGGAGTACGGAAGGGGAGTCGCCAGGAGCTAGACACGCTGCTTGGGGACTATTTCCCTGAGAGTGAGTCAGCCCGCGAGGCCCGCCTCGCCGTAACGCAGGCGATTGACCCGCTCCAGAAACGTCTCACCCTCATCGAAAAAGCCATGAGAAGCTACAACTCGGAGGTCCAACAAATCTTCGCAAAAAGCCTCTCCAGCATCGGCCCTGATACGTCCAAAATTTTCGAACCAGCATCCCTTGGGATCGACGCTGAGAAGCTCCTGCGAAACGCTGCCTGGAGGAACATCCTCTCAAGAATCGAACCAATTTCAGGCTTAGATTCGCCCCCGACGCCCAACCAAGAAAAGCGAGATTCGAGCAGTGATGATGGCTCAGAAACCAACTCTTAAGAAGACTCACGGCCAGATCATCGCGGCACTCAAAGCCCAAGCTAGGCGAACAGGCGAACCGCCAAATGACCTATACAACCGATTCTTTCGAGAAGTCTTTCTCTATCACCTCATGAGCAGGGAAGACGGCTGGGTCTTGAAGGGAGGCACCAATATTTACTGCCTCATTCCCGGAGCTCGACACACCAAGGATCTTGATCTTTACCGCCGCTACGATCCCACGTCGGCGGAAAGCGCCGTGGATAGTCTGGTCACATCTATGAATGGGCTACGGGCGGGCTCATACACTTTCAAACTCGAAAAGCCCGAACGCCCGCAAGCAACCGGCACGGTCGATAGTCGACGTGTGAACGTCGAGGTCTTGTAGGGCGCGAGACCGCGAGCCTTCGTCAGATTTTCAATCGATGTCAGTGGCGATCTCCAGGTCACAGGCGAAGTCCAAAAGATCGAGGTCACACCTAGCTTCGATTTCAATACGGATCTGATTCCCTCCACATACGATGTGTCCTCGTATCCCGTGCCGAGTCAGATAGCCGACAAGGTTTGTGCCATGTACGAGATGCACGGCGACCAACCCCCAGGAATACCGTCCACGCGCTACCACGATCTCTACGATGTAGCCCGCCTCGCCCGGGAACTAAGCATGTCCTCCGCTGAGCTGCGCCAGGCACTGGATACTCAAAAGAGAGTCCGAAACATGGCACTGCCCGAGCGGATCACTCTCCCGCATGAGAACTGGAGAACTAGATACCCGGCCGCAGCAAAACATTTCCCCGATACGAGTACGGGTTGGGGCCTCGATGATCTAGACGAGGCTTTAAGGATCGTGGGGCTTCTCATCGACCCGGTACTCAAGGGAGAATCTGCGTACAACGATGCTCGATGGGACCCCGATAATCTCACCTGGACCTGACTGGGCATCGCTCTCGATCAACTGACTAAGCCGTTCACACTAAACCTTCTGCCGCCGCGCGGTGGCGGAACAGGTCAGTCGCTAAGAGAGGTTGTCCGGGGCGTCTTCTAGACTGTGAGGCATGAACCCCGGTAAGAACCCGAACACCGCGTCTGCCGACGCAGCGAACACTCCTGCGTCCACCGATGCGAAGAGCAACGCGGCACCTGCCGTCCTCGTGTGCGGCACCATCAACATCGACACCTTCGTGGGCCTCGATGAATTCCCGCACCCCGGCGAGACCATCATCGGCCGCCGCGGGCTGCAGGGACTCGGCGGCAAGGGCGCGAACCAGGCCGTCGCCTCTGCCCGCATGGGCGTGGAGACGATCCTGCTGGGTGCCGTGGGGGAGACCAGCGCCGATAACCCCAACCAGCCGCTCGACCCGCTGGCCCTGCTGGCGATCAAGGAGCTCGACGAGCACGGGGTCAACACCGCGCACATCGCCCGCACCCACCAGCCCACCGGCCAGGCGTTCATCATGAACGACGCGTCCGGCGAGAACATCATCATCGTGACCTCCGGAGCCAACGAGCTGACCAGCCCGGCCGAGCTGACAGAGCTCGCCAAGGAGCTGGCCGATGACCGCCCCATCCCAGTGGTGCTGGCGCAAGGTGAGCTGACCCCGGAGCACTCCGTGGAGCTGCCCGCGTTGGCAGAGGCCATCGGCGCCCGGTTGATACTGAACCTCGCCCCGGTGACCACGAAGGACGCGGACCTGGTCGCGGCGTCCGACCCGATCATTCTCAACGAGCTGGAGGCCGCGGACATCACCGGGCTGCCCCGCGAAACCCCCACCGAGGAGCTCTTCGCCGCGCTCAAGGACCTCGTCCGCACCTGCGTGGTCACCCTGGGCCCGGCGGGCGCGGCCGTCATCGACGAGGACGGGGTCACGCGTGTGCCCGCCCCGCAGATGGAGAACATCGTGGACACCACCGGCGCTGGGGATGCGTTCTGTGGGACGCTCGCGGCCGAGGTAGCCACCGGTTCCTCCCTGGTGGAGGCCACCCGCGTGGCCGTTGCGGCCGGGTCCTTGGCGACCCAGAAGGCCGGCGCGGCGGCGTCGTACGCGACCGAACAGGACGTCCGCGACCTGGCGGGGGAGCAGGACAACCGCAGCTAGAGGCCGAAAGCGTGGCCCTGGACCAGGATCACCACGCCCAGGATGATCAGCACCAGCGGGAACAGGATCTGCTCGAAGCGCTCGAGGATCTCGTCGATCCCCGGGCGAGTGGCGATGAACTTCGCGAGCCACACCAGCACGCCCACGAGAACCAAGAAGATCACGCAGAACACGGCGACACCGGTGGCATCCAGGTTGAGGAACACCGGGACGTAGACGCCGATATTGTCCCCTCCGTTCGCGAAGGTGACGGCAGCGACGGTGCCGGCGGCGACCTTCTTGCCCGCGGTGGCGTCCTCCTCCTCACCACGCCAGGCCTCCCACGCAGCCTGCAGACCAATGACCAGCGGAATCAGACCGAAATAGGGGATCGCGCCGGGCGGCAGGAAGGCGCCCGCACCCCAGACGACCAGCAGCGTCGCCGCGAGAATCAGCGCGAAACCGAGGTACTGACCGACCGCGATAGTCCGCGTCGTCCCGGGGCGGCCCGCGCCACGGGCGAAGAACAGCGAGAGGACGATGATGTCGTCGATATTCGTCACGGCGAAAAGACCAACAGCCTGGGCGATCGTTGCGAACAAGGGGAACTTCCTGGGGTTGGGCGCGGAGTATGCGCGGGGTGTGAAAGTGCGTGAGGAATATCCTAGCTTTCGCTCCGCTGCCTCCCAGGTCCGCGTGGCACACTTGAGGTATGAGCACTTCTGCAGCCAATAACGCCCAGCCTCGCAAGATCATCCTCGACTGCGACCCCGGCCACGACGACGCCATCGCCATGCTCCTGGCCTGGGGAAACCCGAACCTCGAGCTGCTGGCGGTCACGACCGTCGCGGGTAACCAGACCCTCGAGAAGGTCACCAAGAACGCGCAGGCGCTGGCCCGCGTCGGCGGGATCACCGGCGTGCCCTTCGCCGCTGGTGCGCACCGTCCGCTGGTGGGGCCACAGCTGATCCCGGATGAGATTCACGGCGAGTCCGGCCTCGACGGCCCGCAGCTGCCGGAGGCCGGGGTGGAGCTGGAGGACACCCACGCTGTTGACCTGATCGCGCAGGTCATCGAACGCGAGGAGCCCGGCACCGTGACGATCGTGCCGACCGGCGCGCTGACCAACATTGGGCTGTTCGCACGCCGCTACCCGGAGCTCGTCTCCCGCGTCGCGGGCGTGACGCTGATGGGCGGCGGGCACCACACCGGCAACATGACCCCGTCCGCGGAGTTCAACATCCTCGCGGACCCGGAGGCCGCCGCGATCGTCTTCGACGCGGAGTGGCCGGTCACGATGGTTGGTTTGGACGTCACCCACAAGGTGCTCGCGGTTCCGTCCCGCATGGAGCAGCTCAAGGCCGTGGGCACGGATGTTGCGGAGTTCATCGCGGAGCTCGTGGAGTTCTTCGGGGGCGCGTACATGAAGGAGCGCCGCTACCCGGGGCCGCCGATGCACGACCCGCTGGCTGTTGCGGCAGTGGCTGACCCGGAGGTGCTGCGCACCGTGGCAGCCCCGGTCGTCGTGGAGACCAAAGGTGAGTACACGCGCGGCATGACCGTGGTTGACCTGCGACGCACCTGGGGCGCGCAGGACCAGACCGAGGAGCAGCTGGGGGATCCTTCCGCGCTGTGCCTCACGGATGATTACGCCTGCGCCGGCATGGACACCTACGGCGAGCACGTGGAGCCGGTGCGCCACCGCGTGGGCGTGGACGTGGATGTGGATCGCTTCTGGGATCTGCTGGTTGATGCGCTGACCCGCATCGGCAACACCGGCTTCCGGGGCTAGCGCGGCGGTCGCCGGGGCCGCCGGGCGCGGGGGCGCGGGGGTTGGGGTCGCTTCCGGGGCGGGGCGCGCCGGGCGCCAGGGCGCCACACGGCCCCCGCCCCCCATTCCTCACGTTTTGCAGAGTTTGAGGTCGCTTTTGGGCGGATTTCCGGCATCAAACTCTGCAAAACACACAATAAACGGGCATTGAGCGCACACTGACGCACACTAGGGCGGGGCACCGGGGCCCGGGTCGGACGCGCACTGGGCGGGCCCCACACCCACGCACCCGCGAGCCCGGGCACAGCGTGCAGCCAACATCACAGGAAAAAGTGTGGACTCCCACGAATCGCCCACTTATCCTGCATATATGAACGCAACTACGCCCCGCTCAGGCGGGCCAAATAACCCCGCCGGCGCGGCCCCGGTCATCGACCCGGTGGATTCGCGCAAGGGCGGCCTGCCACTGCTCATGTTCGTGCTCATCACCGCGGCGGTGGCATTCCAGCTCAACGCCTCGATGCTCTCCCCGGTGCTGCGCACGATGGCCACGGAGCTCAACACCGATGAGTCCGCGGTGGGGCTGACCCAGACCGCCTTCTTCACCGGTGGCGCGATGTGCGGCCTGTTCCTCCCGCGCCTCTCGGACATCGTGGGACGCCGCCGCATCCTGGTCATCATGCTGGCCGTGATGTCCCTGGGTGGCCTGCTGGCCGCCCTCGCCCCGAATATCGGTGTGCTGATGCTGGCCCGCGCACTGCAGGGCATCTCTGGCCCGACCATCCCGATGACGCTGATCATCCTGCGCAGCCAGGTTAAGGACGAGGTTCGCCTCGGCACGCTGATGGGCCTGATCGCCGCGATCAATGGTGGTGTTGCGGGGATCGACGTCCTGCTCTCCGGCTGGATGGCTGAGCACTGGGGATTCCGCTCCGTGTTCTGGCTGATCTTCGCCGTCGGTGCGGTCGCCACCGCAGTGGTCGCAATGTTCGCCCCGGAGTCCAAGCCTTCCGATAACGTCCGCATGGACTGGATCGGCGCGGCCGTCCTCGTCGTCTCCGTGCTGTCCATCACGCTGGCTGCGAACGAGGCCGGTAAGGGTGCGGCTGCGGACTGGCTCTACGTCATCGGCCTGGTGGCCGCTGGTCTGATCGTGTTCGCCATCTTCTGGCGCTGGGAGACCCGCCAGGAGAACACCGCTGGTGCCGCCCCACTGGTCGCCCCGAAGTACCTGCGCCGCCGCGAGACCTGGGGTCTGCTGCTAACCACCGTCCTGACGATGACGGGCGTGTTCGCTGCCGTCAACGGTGTGGCACCGTCCCTGGCCCAGAACGCGGAGGCCGGTTTCGGCATGCGTGCGACGATGGCGTCCCTGCTGCTGTTGACCCCGTACGCACTGATCGGTTGGGCAGTGGGCCCGTTCGCTGGCCGTCTGGCGCCGAAGGTGGGGTATGCGAACCTGCTGCGCCTGTCCAATATCGCGTCCATGCTGCTGCTGTTTATGCTGGCTTTCGTGGGGACGCGTTCGAAGATCGTGCTGATCCTGGGCGTGATCCTGCTGGGCGTGACCTACGCGGGCATCGGCAATATCGTGCTGAACAACCTGGGTGTGGTGAACTCGCCGCAGGATAACCAGGGCTTCCTGCCGGGCATGAACTCCGCGGCCTTCAACCTGGGTGCGGGTATCTCCTTCGCCGTGCTGCCGGTGTTCCAGGTAGTGGGCTCCCCGGAGGGCTCGGATTCGGCCGCGGGCTACACCACGGCCTTCCTGGTGGGTGGCATCATCCTGGGTCTGGCTGCGCTGACCAGCCTGTTCATCCCGAAGACGACCACGGCAGAGCAAGAAGCCGCAGCGCAGGAAAGCGCCGCAGCTTAATCATCTGAAAGGATTAACGGGGGAGCGGGGGAGCTCGCAGCGGGAGGCGTGAGGCCTCCCGCCCGGGAGGGAGGGCAGGGCCCCCGGAGTTAGTTTCATACTTCCCCGTCCTGGGACGAGCACCCACGGGTGAGTCACTACGTCCCCCGTCCCGGGGCGAGCACCCACGGGCCAGCTTCTTACGTTCCCCGTCCAGCGGCTAACGCCCCACGGGTGAACTCACCGCGTGCCCCGCCCCGAGGTCAGCGCGCTACGCGCCTACTTCTCGCGCTCGTCCATCGCCTTTTGCGAGTAGGACTCCAGCGAAGTGCCCAGCAGCCCGAACTTCGCGAGCTTCACCGGGGCGGGCTGCTCCGCGAAGTAGGCCTGGAGCATCTTGCTGAACTTCTCGTACTTCTTCTCCGTGTACGGGTACCAGTTCGCCTCCAGGCCAGCGCCCTGGGAGCCGTCCTTATCCACGATGACGGACTTCGGGTTACACCAGCCGCGCAGGCCCTCGGCACCCTTGTGGCGGCCCATGCCGGAGTCGCCCACTCCACCAAACGGCAGCACCGGGGTGGCCTCGGTTGCCATGACGTTATTGATGGACACCCCGCCCGCGCGCAGCGCCCCGGCCACCCGGCGCGCCCGGTCGATGTCCGCGCTCCACACGGAGCCGGTCAGCCCGAAGGGCGTGTCATTCGCCCGGTCGATGACCTCCCGCTCCGAGCTGAAGCTCAGCACCGGGATCACCGGCCCGAAGGTTTCCTCCGTCACGACCAGCGCATCCTCCGGCACGTCGACCAGCAGGATCGGCGGGATCAGCGCGGAGCGTCCGTCCCAGTCCTGGCCGGTGAGCTGGCGGGCACCGCGGGCCAGTGCATCCTGCACCTGCTCGTTGACCTGCTCGATCTGGAAGTCGACGGTCATGCGGCCCAGGTCGTTGTTGCGGGAATCCGTGTCCGCCTGGGTGAGCAGCCGGGCCTGCCGGACCAGCTCGGCGACGAACTCCTCCTTGATGCTCTCGTGGACGTAGAGCCGCTCCACCGAGGTGCAGGACTGGCCGGTCGCCGTGAGCCCGCCGAACAGTGCCCCTGCGGCGGTGCGGGGGATGTCGACGTCCTCGAAGACGATCATGGCGTCCTTGCCACCGAGCTCGAGCTCGACGGGAATGAGCATGTCGGAGCACTGCTTCATGATCTTCCGGCCGGTCGCACACGAGCCGGTGAACATGACGAGGTCGGGGTGCTGGTCGATGACCTCGGCACCCACGGCACCGTCGCCGTAGACCACCTGCACCCAGTTCGGGGCGATGGCGGCTTCCTCCAGGAGGGATTCGATCAGCCCTGCCAGTGGGGTGTGCTCGGAAGGCTTGTAGACGACCGCGTTGCCGGCAGCCAGCGCCGCCACGATCGGCACGATGGCCTGGAAGAAGGGGTAGTTCCAGGGCGAGATGATGAAGGCCACGCCGAGCGGTTCGTACCAGATCTCGGACTTCTTACCCATCATCGTCAGCGGGGTCTCGACCTTCTGCGGGGCCAGGACCTTCGCGGCGTTCTTCTCGTGCCAGCTAATGACGTCCAGCGCGCCAAACATCTCGGACATCAGGATGTCGCTGCGGGACTTTCCGGTTTCCTGCCACACGCGCTCGACGATCTCTTCGGTGCGGTTGACGATCACCCCGCGCAGGAGGCGGAGGTGCTCGAGACGTTCCTCGACGCTCAGGGCGCGGATGGATTTCTGCGCTTCGCGTGCTCGTTCGACGACGCCCTCGACCTGGGCGTATTCGGATTCTGGGATCTGTGTTGCCATGGTGTGTGCTCCTTCTGGTTGCTGAGCGCGGGTTAGTCGCGTGGGTTCTGCGCGTCGGCGGCGGCGAGGGCGGCTTCGTAGGCTTCCTGGTTGATGGTGGTTTCGTAGCCGATGGCCTGGTGAATATTCGGCAGCTGGTTGGGGTTGGTGCCTCGGGCAAGCAGTGGAGAGTCGGTGAGTTCTTCACCGAGGCGTACCCCGAGGTTGGAGTAGTAGAGGCTGTGGACGACACCCTTGATACCAAGGTTGGCCATGCGCATCAGCCCGGCGAGTGGTTCGGGGAACTTGGCATTCGCGTTGGCCATCGCCACGATCAGGCGGATCACGGGCGTGGGCGCGTAGGCACAGACGGTGGCGAGGATGAGGAAGGCGTTGCGGTCGTCGTCGTACATGTAGGAGAGCATGCGGTCGATGCCGGCCGCGCATCCGGAATCGGAGAAGGACGGTAGGGCCCCGCCGCCGGACGTCGACGCTGTCTTGCGGGCCGGGACGCCGGGGATGACGACGTCGCCCAGGCGCAGCAGGCCCTTCATCTGCGTGGCGGTGAGCAGCTCGGTGGAGCGGGGGTTGAGGTTCTTGCTGGTCATGTCTGCTTTCTTCCTTCCTTAGCTCGCGGCGATGATCTGGTCGGCGGCCTTGAGGGACAGGGCGGCGATGGTGAGTGCGGGGTTGATGCCCGGCGCGTTCGGGAAGATCGAGGAGTCCGCGGCGAGGATGCGCTGGCTGCCGTAGAGGGTGAACTCGGGGGAGACCACGCCCTGCTTCGCGCTGGCACCCATTCCGAGCCCGCCCATGAGGTGCAGGCCGATGCCGAACTGGCCGTGGAGGATCTCCTCGGCGCCGGTGGCGTTGAAGATATTGCGGATGGCGGCCATGCCGGCATCGCGGCGGCGGGCGTCCTCCCGGTTGAGCTTCTTCTTGACCACCGGATTGCCCTTGCGGTTGATGGTGATCTCGCCGGGGTTGGTGTCGCGGACGCAGACCTCGATGCAGCCCAGGCGCGGGAAGTCCTGCATGATCTCCGCGTGGCGGGCCCCGAAGCCGGGCAGCAGGAGAGCGATATTGCCGGGGCCGGCGAAGACATTCTCCAGCTTGAAGCCCTGGCGGCGGAAGCTCGGGTCGTCGGACTTGTAGTTCTGCAGCGGGCCGGCGAAGGCGCGGACGTCCTCGGCGTAGCGGCCCAGGTTCATGTACTGGGGGTGGGTGAAGAAGTTCTTGCCCAGGCCCGGCAGCTGCTTGCCGTAGCCGCTGCGCAGCAGCAGGGCGGTGTTGCCGATCGCCCCGGAGGCCAGCACGACGCGCCGGGCGGTGAAGGTGCGCTCCACGTGGGGTTCGAAGTAGGTCGGCTTACCAAAGCCGCGGCGGCCCTTCGGGGTGCTGTCCGCGGGGACGCGGGTGGTGACGGTGACGCGGTCGGGGTGCTCGGTGATCGTGCGTGCTTCGGCACAGTCGATGAGGTGGAAGCCGTGCTTTTCTGCTGCTGGCAGGGCGGTGATGGCGGTGGACTGCTTGGAGTCGATGCCGCAGCCGCTGAGGCATTCCACGCAGCAGTTGCCGTCCTCGAAGCGGCAGTCCACCTCACCGCGGCGCAGTGGGGCGTACCGGTAGCCGTTGGCGTCGAAGCCCTCGGCGAAGTTCTTGGCGTTGCCGTTGCGCCACTGTTCGGGCACGTTTTGGAGGATCATGTTTCCCTCGGCGCGCTCGTAGTAGGAGGCGAGGTCGTCCTCGTTGAGCCAGGAGACACCGGACTGGTCGCGCCAGGAGGAGAAGGCGACGTCGTCGAAGCGGTCCATGAGGGCCTGGTTGACGATGGAGCCGCCGCCGACGGCCTTCGGGCGGAGCAGGCCGAGGCCGGCGTCAGTGGTCAGTTCCACGCCGCCGCCCCAGAAGAGCTGGGAGCTGGAGTCGACCTCGGTGCGTGGGTAGGTGTGCCGGTCGTAGCGCTTGCCGGCTTCCAGGCCGAGGACGGTGAGCCCCGCGGCGGCGAGGTCGCGGGCGATGTTCAGCCCGGAGGTGCCGGCGCCGATGATGATGACGTCGTACGTTTCTTGCGCCGCGGCGGTCGGGTCGATCTTTTCGGCGGTCGCGGTTGGACTGCCTGGGGCGGGCGTGGTGCCTGATGTCGCAGCGCCCAGTGGCGTGGCGCTCGCAGCGCCTGCGGTGCCCTGTGGCCCTGCGGTCGGGTTCTGTGGTGCGCGGGCAGCTGCCGCGCCGGTGCTGTGGTCCCCTCGGTTATTTTTCATGTTCGTTAGTTAACCCGACGAAACCATCTGTGTATTCTATATCTGTGAAAAAGTTTTAAAGCTGCCCGCGGGGTGCAATTCTCCCCATCGCTGACGCAACTGTGACGCAGGCTACAATGCCAAGAATGAGCGCTGAGAACCCCACCCCGAAGAAGCAGACGGTCCTGCAGAAGATCCTGGGCTACCGCCCGGACTTTTTGATTGTGCTGATCGTGCTTGCGGTGATCGCGGCGGTGATCGTGCCGCTGCGGGGGCAGGGTGCGGAGATCGGCAACTGGGTGGTGACGATCGCCATCGCCTTCCTCTTCTTCCTCTACGGTGCGCGCCTGCACCCGCGGGAGGCGCTGGAGGGCCTGATGCACTGGCGGCTGCACCTGCTGATCGTCGCCTTCACCTTCGCGATTTTCCCGCTGATTGGGGTTGTGCTGCGGCCGCTATCCGGGCTGATCGGGCAAGAGATGTACCTGGGCATTCTGTTTTTGACATTGGTGCCCTCCACAGTGCAGTCCTCGGTAGCGTTTACCTCGATCGCCCGGGGTAATGTGGCTGCCTCCATCGTCGCGGCGAGTGCGTCCAGCTTGCTGGGTGTGGTGTTGACGCCGCTGCTGGTGCTGTTGTTGATGTCCAACGCGGAGGGTGGTTTCCATATCGACGCCAGCACCTTCTACAAGATCGGCTTGCAGCTGTTTTTGCCCTTTGTGGTGGGGCAGCTGTTGCGGCCGTGGGTGAAGGATTTCGCGGCCTCGAAGGCGACGAAGAAGGTGGATCAGATCTCCATCGGGCTGGTGGTGTACGTGTCCTTCTCCGAGGGGATCGTGGACGGGATCTGGTCGACGATCAGTTGGGTGAGTGTGGCCGGCCTGGTGCTGGGCTCGGTGGTGCTGGTGTACCTGATGCTGTCGCTTTCCTCGTTCGCGGCCCGGAAGCTGGGCTTTAACTATGAGGATCAGGTGGCGATCCAGTTCGCGGGGACGAAGAAGTCCCTGGCCTCTGGTTTGCCGATGGCGGCGGTGATGTTCGGCGGGGGCGGGCTGGGCATGATGATCCTGCCGCTGATGATTTTCCACCAGGTGCAGCTGATTATTTGCTCTTTCCGGGCATCCAGCTATGCCGCGAAGTACGAGGAGGCCCCGGAGCGCGCGACGACCTGGTAGCGCGGAGCTCCCGGGGCGTGCCTCGCTGGCCCGGGAGGTTGGGGGAGCGCCGCTGGGAGCCCACGGCCTCGCAGCAGCCCTAGCTGCGCTTGAAGTAGCCGATGCGGGGCCGGAAGCCCTGCGGGTGCTTCAGCTGCGCGACGGCGTCCGCGATGATGAGGCGGAAGCGGGGCTTCATTGGGGGCAGTTGGGCCACGGAGAACCAGCCGACATCGGTGGATTCCTCGTCGCCGACGATGGGTTCGGCGAGGGAATCGTAGTCGGGGAGTGTGGGGTCGAGGGGGTTGGCGTCCTTATCGGTGAGGACGCACCGCATGGCGGTATCCATGTATGCGGTCTGGTCACCGTTGGGGTAGGTGACCTGGTCGGTGGCGCCGACGCCGAGGAGGGCAGCGACGGTGACGTAGAGGCCGGTTTCCTCTTTGACTTCGCGGATGGCGGCGACGTGAGGCTCCTCTCCGGGGTCGACGATGCCGCAGACGGGTGTCCATTCGCCGTTGTCGGCGCGTTTGACCAGCAGGACTTTCGGAACTTCCCAGAGTGGGGCTTCGGGCGGGACTTCTTTGAGGACGATCGCGGTGATGCCGGGGAGCCAGAGTGGGTCGGTGCCGATTTTTTCGCGCAGGTTCAAGATGAACTCGGGGGTTGCCATGCCTGCAGTGTAGCTGGGTGAGCGGTGGGGTTGGCTGCGCTTGGAGATGACACACGGCACTTGTTCGGCATGGGTGAAAACTTATGACGCGCTGAACCAGCAGAGCATAACTGGTCTCACCCGGGCTGAGGACTGTGCCATTTGCGCAGCTAGAGCTGACTCCAATCTTCGCTACCCCTGCTGCGCGTCCCACCAGCCCCGCAGCTCCGCGATGGCCTCATCCCGGCCCAACGGCCCCCGGTCCAAACGCAGCTCCTTCAAGAACGCCCACGCCTGGCCCACCTCCGGGCCCGGCTTCAGACCCAGGATCTCCATGATCTCGTTGCCATCCAGGTCCGGACGCACCGCGGCCAGGTCTTCCTTCTCCTTCAGTTCCTCAATGCGCCGCTCGAGGTCGTCGTAATTACGGCGCAGGCGCGCCCCCTTGCGCTTATTACGGGTCGTGCAATCCGCCCGCACCAACATGTGCAGCTTCGGCAGCAAATCACCCGCATCAGTCACATAACGGCGCACCGCCGAATCCGTCCACGCGCTATCCCCATAGCCATAAAAACGCATGTGCAGGAACACCAGCTGGGAGATATCCTTCACCAGCTGCTTGGAAAACTTCAGCTTCCGCAGCCGGCGGCGCACCAACTTCGCGCCCACCACCTCGTGCTGGTGGAAAGTCACCTGGCCCGACTCCGTAAACGCACGAGTATCCGGCTTCCCGCAGTCGTGCAGCAACGCGGCCCAACGCAGCTCCAGGTCCGGGGCCACACCGTAGTTCTGCTCCTGAACCAGCGCATTGCGCAGCACCGTCAGGGAGTGCCAGTACACGTCCTTGTGCTGCTTGTGCTCATCCTGGGTCATTCGCAGGCGCGGCAGCTCCGGGAGGACGAAATCTGCAAGGCCGGCCTCCACCATCAGGTCCAGGCCCTCCCACGGGGTCGTGCCGAGCAGCAGCTTATTCAGCTCCACGGCCACGCGCTCCACCGTGATCCGCTGGATCTGATCCGCCATCGCCGCCATCGCCTCAGCCACACGGGGAGCGACCGCGAACCCCAGCTGCGAAACAAAACGGCAGGCCCGCAGCATGCGCAATGGATCGTCCCGGAAACTCACCTCCGGGCTATCCGGGGTGTCCAGGACACCTGCAGCCACATCAGCCAACCCGCCCAACGGGTCGCAGAACTCGTGCTCCCCGTCTGCGGAAAGCTTCAACGCCATCGCATTCGCCCGGAAATCCCGGCGCACCAGATCACCCTCCAGGGTGTCGCCGAAGGTGACCTCCGGGTTGCGGGACTGGCCGTCATACTGATCCGCCCGGAAGGTGGTGATCTCCACCTCCAGGCCACCGACCAGCGCAGACACCGTGCCGAATTCGATGCCTGTATCCCACACGGTCTCGGCCATCGGCTCCAGGATCCCCATCACCACATCCGGGCGGGCATCCGTGGTGAAATCCAGGTCGTGGCTCAGGCGCGCGAGCATCGCATCCCGCACCGAGCCACCCACCAGGTAAAGCTCGTGGCCCGCCACCTCGAAGGCCTGGGCCAGCCGGCGCAGCGTCGCATCATTGCGACGCAGGGACTGCCACGCGGCCCCCAGCATCGCCGCCTGCTTCGCCTGCGTATCCCCGGCTACCTCGGCAGCGCCCGTCCCGGCGCCAGCATCGGCTCCAGCGCCAGCCGTCGCACCATCTGCAGTCTCATTCGCCCTCGTAGTCACGCGCAATACCTTACTTCATGGCCCACCACCCCAACACGGCGCCGGTCACCCGCCCAGCGGCCACCACCGGCACGCCCAGCAGCCGCCGATGGTTCCCCCAAACCCCAGGCGCACAGCTACTATAAAGAGAATGAACACGAACGACAGCGCCACCACGAGCAGCGGTTCGCCCCGCAGCACGCGCCGCCGTTCGCAGCAGGACGAACAACCGCAGCGCGATAACCAGCGCCGCCCAAAAAACGCCAAGAACGCGAAAAACAACCGCAAAGGCAAGGGCCGCGGCACCCAGCAGGGCCAGCAGGGCGACAACACCCGCACCAGCAACCGCAACAACCGCGGCTCGAACCGCAGCAACCGCTCCGGGACCAACCGCAGCCACCCGAAGCGCACCGGCAGCCGTCGTACCAAACAGGGCAAGCAGAACCGCACCCACCTGGAGCACTCCGACCTGCCGCTCTCGGTGGAAACCTCCGCGGGCGGGCTCGTCCTCACCGGACTGGCCGAAGCCGTGCGCCCCAACGGCAGCGTAGACATGTCCAAGATCTACGCGGCCCTCATCGGCCGCGTCGACCGCCGCGGACGCCTCCTGTGGTCCATGCCCAAAGGCCACGTCGAAGAACACGAATCCCACCACAGCACCGCCGAACGCGAAGTGTGGGAAGAAACCGGCATCGCCGGGACCGTCATCGACGAACTCGGCACCATCGACTACTGGTTCGTCTCCGAAGGCACCCGCATTCACAAGACCGTCCACCACCACCTGCTGCGCTACGTGGACGGCCAGTTCAACGACGAAGACCCCGAGGTCACCGAAGTCACCTGGGTTCCCGTGAACCACCTGGTCGAACGCCTCGCCTACGCCGACGAACGCCGCCTGGCCCGCCGCGCCCTCGACACGCTGCCGAAGCACGCCCGCGCGGAAGCGGAAGCAGGCCGCGCCACCCCGCGTTAGGAGGGCTGCATGGCTGCCAAAATCCGCCCCGCCACCGCCCTCGCGCTCGGCTCCCTCCTCTGCGCCGGGTGGGTCACCGCCGTGCCCGGCCCGCTCGCCGATTCCGCGCTGCCCGCTGCAACCGCCCTGCCCGCTGCAAACGCACTGCCTGCCGCGAACGCCCAAACCCCCGAGCAGGCCACCACCTTCCACCACGCAGAAACCACGGACTGGGCCAACCCGAACGCCCGCTCCACCGACCCCAATCGGGGCATTGACCTGCAGGTTCGCAGCATCACCCCGCGCTTTGTCAACCCCGAAGACACCGACCCGCAGACCTATACCCTGCGCATCCGCAACACCAGCCCCGGCACCATCCGGGGGCTCACGCTGAGCCTGAAAACCGCCCCCGCCGCCGGCAGCCCCGCCCAGGTGCGCACCTCCCTGCTCTCCAACAGTGGCGA
>JBHWRM010000111.1:0-7094 GCA_043426695.1 Corynebacterium sp.
TCGTGATGAAGGCGTTAACGAACATGAACACCAGAGCGGCCCAGATGAAGGCGCCGATACCGCCCATCACGGAAACACCAGGGATAACCAGGGTGACCAGCCACAGCGCGACGGCCGTGACCACAACGTCGAGTGCGAAACGCATAAGAATCCTTCGGTCTTCAATATGTCTTCTGTGGCAGCGCCATGCCGGGATGGGACCGAGATCACGCGGGTGCCGCGAGCGTGAAAATAGCTAACTACCAGTATATCTGTGCGTTAGGCGCATGTCTGCGTGCTGGCCGGGCCCGCTAGTACAGGTCCATGATTGTGCGGATCTCCTCCGGGAGCTCCTCGACGCTGGTGATCTCCGGGCCGTCATAGTCGCGCAGGATATCGCGCACCCGCTGGCGGCTCACCGAATCCATGATCGGCAGCTCCTGGGCCATCATCCGCGTCATCCACGAGTTCAGTGGAAGCTGCGTGCGCTCCGCGGCCTCATAGGTCGTGTCCACGCCGACGCCACCGACTCGCAGCGGTGGTTCCTTCTGCTCCTTCGCCTGCTTGCCGACAATATTGGAGAGGCCTGTGCTGAGTTTTTCGAAGAGTCCTGCCATGCCTAGGGATTCTAGCCGGGGCTGCCGACAGGTCCCCGTTAGTCGCCGTGGCTCCAGCCAAGGGGGCGCCTGGCTGCCGGGGTAAAATACTGAGCATGAAGAAACCACCACTCGCGTTTGAAGCTCTAGCCGCTGCCGCAGGCACGGCTGCGTTCTATGGCATCAAGGACTTCCTGCCCGCTAGCCGGGGCCGTGGCTGGCTCCGGGTCGCGGCACTGGTCGCCGGGGTTGGCCCCTACGTGGTGCGTTCCACCGCCGACACGATGGAATTCGCGAAGGAAGAGTTCGCGAAGGAAAGCTCGCAGACCGCCGAGCTGCGCAAGATCCTCAACGACGCCCGCGCCCGCCAGCAGGAGGGGTTCGTGCCGCAGGACAGCGACGTCGCCGACCTGGCTGCGGGGGAGGACGTCGCCGTCGATGGGGATGCCTTCAACGACGACGTCCTCCCGGACGGCGCGGTTGATGACGGTGCGGTCGACGATGACGGCGAGGACGCTGAGGAAATCTGGCCGCCGAATGATCCTCGCTGGTGGGACCGGGTATTCAGCCTGCCGCCTTATGCCGTGTTGCCAGGGGCGGCGGTAGTGCTTGTCTTTGCCGTGACGGCGGGGGTGCGCATCGATCGCGCGGTTCAACGCGCTGGCGTGAACGCGCTGGAATCGCGGGGTGTGGAGTACCCGAATACTGCGTGGGGCGTGATCTCCGGGGTGATTGGTGGACTCGCGGTGGTGGTGGACCGGAAGACCGAGGAGCGGGCGGTCGCCAGCGGGGCGGCGCGTCGACGCGATCGCTAAGATCGGGGCCATGAGCCCAGCGGATGCAGCACAGGACGCCAACGCCAAGACCTCGAGCGCCGTAGCGTTGACACCCACCCCAACCCTGGTCGTGGTGCCCTCCGACCGGCCGGAAGACACGCCAGGGCCGATCACGTATTACCCACCCGTGCTCGTTGCCTGCCGGGTGGGGGAGACAACCGCGATCTGGCAGGTCGAGACCGATCCGGAGCTGACGCGTGGCGACTTCTCCGGTGCCTGGCTGCTGGGCCCCGACGGGGTGAAGGGTTTCGCGGGGGAGGCCGAATGGATTGAAGATCGCGAGGACCCTGCTGCGATGGCGCGGCTGCTGCTCGTGCACCCGGTCTTCCTCACCGAGGACTCGCAAGGGGACATCAGCTACGGCGGCCTGACGGAAAGCGAGCTCCACCTCGTGGATGTCGCCGCCAGCCAGGAAGCGGCTGAGGCCGCGGTTGCTGCGGCGAAGGCCGAGTTCGAGGAGGCCAACGGGGGCAAGCGCTCCACTGGATGGGGCGAGGTTCGCCCCATCGAGCTGGTCGAGGGCCACCCGCCACAGGGGCTGGATGAGGATGCAGAAAAGGCCGTGACTAGCGTACTCGCTTTGGCGCGCGGGGTGCGCACCTGGAACCGGGACTGGGCGGCATTCGAAGCGGTGCGGAAGCGCCGACTGAAGAACGAGCCCGACCAGCCTCGCTGGATACCGATCCGCCTGCAGGGTTAACCGGGGTGCTGGTCGGCGTGGACTGCAGGTGCCGGGTTAAGGCCGCGCTGGCAGACCCGATCAGTGTTGCCGCGCGGCGTGGACCGTGACATGGACGCGGGGCCGGTGGGGGCGGCGTCGTAAAAAACAGATGCGGCCGTCACGCTAGGGCACCCGGCCAGTACAGGAGTGGCCAAGCTAACGCCCGAACAGGCGGCGAGGGAATAACAATCGGCCAGGAAATCCGCGTAATCTAACCTCCGTGCCAGAGACTCCCAACAACCACTCCCAGCTGCAGCCGCGCACGGCCGCGAAGCCTACGCCCGAGGGGCGTTTGGCGCGCTCCAAGGCCATCGCGCGGCAGTTTGTGCGTTTCGGCCTCGTCGGCGCCAGCGGCTTCGTGGTCAACCAGGCAGTCTTCGTGCTGGCGAAGAAGTTCTTCGACCGGGGCTTTGGAATCGACGACCTCGAAGTGCTTTTCCAGCTGCTCAACACCCAGTGGAATATGCGCTGGTACCACCTGTTTTCGGTGCTGGCCTTCCTTGTCGCGAACGTGTGGAACTTCGTGCTCAACCGCTACTGGACCTTCAAGGGCCACCACAAGCAGCCCTGGTGGATCCAGTTGCCACAGTTCATGGCGGTGGGTGTTTTCGGGCTGCTGATCACGCTGGCGGTGTCCACGCTCGTGGTGCACACGAACTCGCCGATCGGGCTGCCGGAGGACATCTTCGATAACTCCACCGGCCTGCGCACCCGCTCCTACTGGGGTAACTTCATCGGCGTGATCGTGGCGGTGCCTGCGAACTTCCTCTTCAACAAACTCTGGACGTTCCGCAACAAGGGGCCGAAGGGCGCGGGTGGCTCGGAAGGCCACGCCGCCGACGTCGCCCCGAAGACCGAAACCGAGGAGCCCAAGTGACCAACAAGCGGCCAGAACAGCCCGTGACCAGCGACGCGCACAGCGAGATGGGTGGCGCGAAGGCTAACGGCGCAGCGGCTAACGGCGCAGCGGGCGCTGCGAAGAGCGCGCCGGGCGCTGAGAGCGCTGAAAACGGTGCGGTGGGCGCCGAGACCGGGGCGGGCGACGTCGTCGTGAAGGACAACATCGGCCTGAACCAGCAGATCTTCCGCTTCATCCTGACCGGTGGGCTGTCCGCGATCGTGGACTTCGGGTCCACCGCGATCTTCACGTTCCTGTTTGGTTTTGGGGACACGGCCGCGAAGGCTATCGGCTTCGTCCTGGGCACCCTCACGGCGTACATGATCAACCGGCGCTGGACCTTCAACGCCGGGCCGTCGACCAAGCGCTTCGTGATCACCATGGCCACCTATGCGCTGACCTTTGCGGTGCAGGTCGGCCTGTATAAGCTATGCATCCCGTGGCTGGAGGGCATGGAGCTATCGCCGCTGGTCGTGCGCCTGATCTCCTTCGTGATCGCGCAGGGAACCGCCACGGTGCTGAACTTCCTGATTCAGCGCTTCGTGATCTTCCGCAACTAGCGCGCGGGGGGCGGGCTCGTTCCCGCCTCCTTTGCAGGTTCTTTGTTAGGACGCCGACCTGCGCGACCAAACCCCGCGCTTAGTTTTCTGGCAGGGGCTTGAGTAGTTGAATCCGCTGCCGCCCCGGGGCTACAACCCCGCCCTTGACCAGAGCGGACATTTCCCGCGACGTGGACTCCAGTGTGGTGCCCGCAAGGCCTGCGATGTCTTCGCGGCGAATAGGAGCCTCGAGGATCCGGCCGCCGTCGCTTAGCCCCCGCCCGAACTTCCCATCCAGGTAGTCCAGCGTATCGAGCACCCGGCTGCGTACCCGAGCCGTGGCGTTGTGCACCTTACGCCTATGCGCCTCCTGCAGTGTGCGTTGCTGCAGGTGCAGCATCGCCGCCCCAACCTGCGGGTGTTCGCCCACCATGTGGGTCAGCCTTTCCGCCGGCAGGAACAAGCAGCACACGGTCGTGGTCGCCCACGCCGTCACGGTGGCCTGCACCTCGCCCGGCATCATCGCGCCCAGAACGTCGCCCTCCCCGCACAGATCCACGGTCAGCTCGTGGCCCTGCTCCGTGGCTTGGGTCAGCCGCACCACCCCGGACATCACCATGTATAGGCCCCGTAAGGGCTCGCCCTGCGTGTACAGCGCCGCGCCCTCTGCCCAAGCGTGGGCGACCACCTGAGAGTCGAATGCCGTACGCCCAGTGGCGTCCAAGCCACTGGTGAGAGGGGAATGCTGCATCACGCGATCCCGCAACTCGGGCGGGCAGACGTGCGGTTCAGAGCAGTGTGAGGACATGCTCCCGATCCTAACCCGCAAGCCCGCGTTTTCTCCGGTCGAGCGCCAATTCCGCTCAACTTGATCCGCGTCAAGGAAGCCGGTGTCAAAGCCCCATAACTTGAGAGTTGAAGCAAGGAAACGACAGCAACCTCCAGGAAGCATCCAGGAAATCAAGCTCCTTGCACAGCCCCACGAACGGGGAAAATCACACACGAGGGAAAAGGAGACCCCAATGTCCAACGCAAACCTGAAGAACATCGTCCTGCGCTCCGATGAGTTCTCTTGCCCGAGCTGCGTCAACAAGATCGAGGCAAAACTCAACGGCATGTCCGGTGTACACAGCGCCGAGGTGAAGTTCAGCTCCGGCCGAATTGTCATCGATTACGACGCCGACGCGCTGAGCGTCAAGGACCTCGTCGGCGCAGTCGCGGACGTTGGTTATAACGCCAAGCCGAGTGCTTACTAAGCGCCGGATAGCCAACAGCCAGCATGACCGCAGAGAGGGAGACGTGAGCAAGAAAAACACCCCTGACACAGCGAAAAGCACTGTGAAAAACTGGGGACCGGTGGTGGCGTCCGGCATCGCCATTGCCACCAGTTGGATCACCGGCATCGAGTGGATCATGCTGGTTGCCGCCGTCATCGCGGGCTACCGCATCGCCATCAGCGCGGTGCAGGCCCTGCGAGTGAAGCTGATCAGCATCGATCTGCTCGTCGTGACTGCTGCCGTGGGCGCGGTTTTTATCGACAATTACTGGGAATCAGCAGCCGTCACCTTCCTGTTTGCCCTGGGTAAGGCGCTCGAGACCGCAACCCTAAGAAAGACCCGCAAGGCCCTTAGCGACCTCGTGGATCAAGCACCAATGACCGCGCGCGTGCTCCGCGAAGGGGCCAGTGGCCCCCGCGAAGAAATCGTGGAGCTGTGGGAACTTGAGCCGGGGGACGTCGTCATCGTGAAAAACGGCGAGCAAGTGCCGGTCGATGGCAGCATTGTCCACGGCGTCGGAGGGCTGGACGAGGCCATGATCACGGGCGAGTCCATCCCCGCAGAGAAGAAGGCCGGCGACAAGGTCTTCGCCGGCACCTGGCTGCGCAGCGGCGCACTGCGCGTCGAGGCCGTCGACATCGGCTCTGATACCACCCTTGCCAAGATCATCCATCGCGTCGAGGACGCCCAGGATGACCGTGCGAAAACCCAGACCTTCCTCGAGAAATTCAGTCGCTGGTACACGCCGGCCGTCATGATCAGCGCCATTCTGGTCGGCCTGATCACCCACAACACGGAGCTCGCCTTGACCTTGCTGGTCATCGGCTGCCCGGGCGCGCTCGTCATCAGTATCCCGGTATCCATCGTGGCCGGCATCGGGCGCGCGGCCCGCGACGGAATCCTCATCAAGGGTGGCGAGCACCTGGAGCAGGCCGCGAAGGTGGACGCCGTGGTCGTCGACAAGACGGGCACTCTGACCCTTGGCCGCCCGAGTCTGACCGACGTGCGCACCCTATCGGATTCGCACTGGACGGAAGAGGAGATCCTGGGGCTGGCTGCAGATGTGGAGAGTGCTTCCGAGCACCCATTGGCTGCCGCCATCGTGGAGGGGGCGGTGGACCGCGCCGTGCGCACGGCCGGATTCGTTGCCGAAATTCAGGACGCTGCGCCGGTGGTGGCGCAGGGGATTACGGGAACCGTGCCGGGTGTCGGCCGGGTGTCCGTAGGTACCGCGGAGCTGCTGGATGATGCGGCCAATGGCGTCGATGACGCGCGAAGGATCGTGGCTGAGCTCAACGAGCAGGGCAAGACCGCGATGATCGTCGGGGTAGACGGCGCACCTCAGGGTGTGGTCGCCGTGGCTGACGAGGTGCGGCCAGAAGCGCGACCTGCAGTGGAGGCACTGCACAAGGCTGGGGTGAAGGTCGTCATGGCAACCGGCGATGCCGAACCGGTGGCCCGCAACGTCGCTGCCGAGCTGGGCATCGATGAGTTCCACGCGGGCATGCTGCCCGAGACGAAGGTGGACGTGGTCCGCGGGCTGCAGTCCGAAGGCCACACCGTGGCGATGCTGGGCGACGGCGTGAATGACATGCCCGCGCTGGCCACCGCCGAGATCGGTGTGGCGATGGGCGCGGCCGGGTCGCCGGCAACCATCGAGACTGCGGACATCGCGCTCATGGCCGATCGTCTCACGAGGCTGCCTCAGTCGCTGACCCTGGCCAAGCGCACCGCACGCACCATGCGAGTAAACATCATCATTGCGCTGGCAACCGTGCTGGTCCTGCTGCTGGGAGTATTCCTCGGCGGCGTGACCATGGCGGTGGGCATGCTGGTCCACGAGGCGAGCGTGTTGCTGGTCATCGCGATCGCCATGACACTGCTGCGGCCCGTGCGGACCTAAAAACGCTATCTGGGGTCGGCTCTTGTGCGCAGGCCCCTTCTGGCAGGAGTTGGTTACTCATGTGCCGGGCTGAGCCTAAGATTGTCGTATTTCAGATCGGCTTAGGGCTTTTAGCCTCTACTCCGGGCGCTCGAAGCGCTCCTGGCGGCCCAAAGTGTGCAGTTGGAGCCACTCGCGGAAGCCGGCGACGTCCTTCCTCTGAACCAGGAAGAACCACGCGAAGCGCGCGTACTCCTGCGGCAACAACCGCCGCATGCCCGGCTGCGACATGAGGTAACCGCGGTTGCGGTACGTGAAGTAGCGCTTGAACTCGCCGTCCGGGTACTGCGTGTGCATGCGCCCGCC
>JBHWRM010000112.1:0-3635 GCA_043426695.1 Corynebacterium sp.
GTAATAGCACTGAAAAATGTGAACTAAAGAAACGGATAACCGACCCATCATGCTCGAGCGAACACAGATTTTTGTCGATACCTCTTATCTCCTAGCCAGCTTCTATAACTCCTGGGAAACCGGCGCCCGCGCGCAATTAGAGATCGACTTGCCGGAGGTCGTATGTACCTTGGGCCGAATCGCCCAGGACCAGCTCAAACAACCGATTCACCGACAATTTTGGTACGACGGCATCCCGGAGTCCGGGCCGCACCGCTACCAGCGTTCCCTGCGCAGCGAACCAGGCGTGCAGCTGCGCAGCGGCCAGCTCATCGAATGGGGCGACCGGCGCACGCAGAAGGCAGTGGACACCCGCCTCGTCGCGGACATGGTGCTCGCCGCCGTCCGCGGCAACGTCTCGGATATCGTCCTCGTCTCTGGCGATGCAGACATGCTGCCCGGCGTGGAAGAGGCCGTGAATGCGGGCATTCGCGTGCATCTCTATGGCTTCGGTTGGGACTCCATGTCCTCCCAGCTGCGCTTCGCCTGCGATACGACCACAATCCTCGACCCTCGCGAGGATTTCCGCGACACCATGCGCCTGCAGATCCTGGAGGGGCCGCTGCCCGCCAATGCCAGCACCACGCCCCTGCCGGGCGAAACGCAGGGCGAGGAGAGCCCCAGCCCGGAGTTCAAGCCCCTCGGCGATGCGGAAGAGCCCGAAGAGTCGGGACCGAGCGTCATTCCGGATATGGAGCACAGCAAACCGGCCACCAAGCCCGCGGCAGAAGCCAGGACCAACAACGCCCCTGGGGACACCGCGCCAACCGAGACTGCTGCAGAGCCGACCTCGGCAGCTGCACCTGAGCAGGCTACGGCCACCCCCGCATCGGCCAAGGAAGACCTGGCAAGCACCGCGCAGGTCAATGAGGCTGCGGTCGCCGCAACCGCCACCCCGGATGAAAAGGCAGAGTCCCCGTCGACCGCGCCAAGCCCTGCGGCGCACCCCGCCGCACCAAAGTCGGCGCCGAGGCCCGGACCCAAGCCGGGTCCGACACCTACCTCCATCGAACCAGCGACGACCGAGCCGGCCGCCAAGAAGACGGCACAACCGACCCCCAACCCCGTCGCAGCTCAGGGCGCCACGACGCCGAACGACGCAGCGCCGGACAACAAGGCGCCGGCCAACGCGGCTGAGCAGAGCGGCGCAGCACAGTCCCAGGCAGAGGCGCCGGCCACAGCCACCGAGGACACCCCGGAACCCGCACCGAAGCCCAAGCCGAACCCGTCCATGATGGCCCGCCACCGCAAGCTGCGCTCCCGCTACGTCCCGCTCCCCAACGAGGTCTGGGCGTCCGCGGGAGAGCAAAACCCCTACGACATCGGCCAGCAGTACGCCGTCTGGTGGTTCGATAACGCCGCAAGCGAGGCCCAGAAGGACAACGCACACCTGCTCTCCGGCGGCGGCCTTCCGCCGGAGATCGACCGACCGCTCCTGCAGTTCGCCTGCGATACCCTCCACGAGTACACCCTGACGGAGGCCCAGCGCGTCGGACTGCGCGATGGTTTCCACAGCGGTATCCGCGGCATCATGCTCCGCGGCCCGCGCGCTTAAAACCGACCTTCGGCATGCATGTGTTTTGATATACGCATGCACACCGGAACGACCGTCGAGCACCAACAAGCCTCCGTCACTGGATTCAGCACTGCGGAAACGCAGCCCGATGCCCTGAGCCCGCTGCGCACAATCGTGCACATGCTGGCCACGGGCGCAGTTGCGGCAGTGGCGACGGTCGCGGCCTGGTTCATCATGTCCAGGCCGAGCCTTCCGGCATACAACACCAGTTACGCGCTCAAGGCACTGAGCAGCGTCGGCTCCGTGCTCGTGATCCTCTTTGCCGCGGCGTCGGTGTACTACGTGCTCCACCCTCGCCCCAGCTGGTCGAACTGGCAGCGCCGCGTTCTCGGCGTGCTGCTCTACCTGGCTCCGGCCGGCCTGGTGATCACCAGCATCGGTATCCCGCTGGCCGCCACCAGCCTGTACCTGGATGGCGTGAGCGTCGACCAGGCGTTCCGCACCCAGTTCCTGACCCGCCTGACGGACACCCCGGGCTGGGTGGACATGGCCTACCCTGACATGCCGAGCTTCTACCCTGGCCTGTGGTTCTTCACCGGTGGCCTCTTCGCCCGCATAACCGGGTTGGCGGGCTGGGCCGCCTACCAGCCGTGGGCGTTGATGACCCTGGCCGCGGCTTTTTCCATGCTCGTTCCCCTGTGGCGCCACCTCACCGGCTCGCTGGCCTCGGGCGCGACGGTTGCGCTAGTCACGGCGGTGGCAACCCTGCACGTGGCACCGGAGGAGCCCTATGCCGCCATCGTCGCGGTGGGTATGCCAGCAGCGATGGTGATGACCCGCCACGCGCTGCTGGGCTCCCGCTGGGCGCTGTTTGGCGTCATGGTCTACCTGGGACTTTCGGCCAACCTCTACACGCTGTTCACGGCACTCTCTGCGCTCTCGGTGGTGGTCATGGCTATCGCCGCAGCGATCCGGCAGAAGGGGATCCGCCCGCTGTTGAGCCTGCTGGCCATGGGTGTCGGCTCGATCCTCATCGCCCTGCTTGGCTGGCTACCCTACCTGCGCGCGCTGCTCACCCAGCCCCACGGCCCGACCGGCAAGGCGCAGCACTACCTCCCCAAAGATGGCACCGAACTGATGATGCCCTTCTTCAATGTTTCCGCGCTCGGTGTTCTCGCTCTGATCGGCCTAGTCTGGCTGGTCGCCCGCCACCGTCAGGACGATGCCCGCGCCCTTCTGGTCGGCATCCTCACCGCCTACGGTTGGGCGGTCGCCTCCATGGCCATGCCGCTGCTCGGCACGACCCTGCTGGGATTCCGCGTAGCGCTGCCGATCGCGCTGCTGTTCGCCGTGGCCGGCGCGCTGGCGATCATCGACCTGCGGGGCGTGGGAATGCCGAAGTTCTACCCGGCGACCGTAGACCCCGCGAAGTCGAGGGGTGTGACGCGCGTCTTCGCCGCAATCCTGGCATTCGGAACGCTCTACTACGCGATCGATATTCCGATGAACCACGAAAAGAAGATCGATACCGCCTACACCGACGCCGACGGCAACGCCGCGCGTGGGGACCGCATGCCCGCGGACGCCACCGTCTACTACGCCGAGATCGACGAGCACCTCGTCGAAAAACTGGGCAAGCGGTCCGGGGCGACCATCCTCACCGATGAGCAGCACTTCATGAGCTTCTACCCCTATCACGTGTACCAGGCGATGACCGCCCACTACGCCAACCCACTTGGTCAGTTCGAGCGGCGCAACGAGGAGATCGAATCCTGGACACAGATCACCGACCCCGATGAGCTGATCGCCGCGATGGATCGGGCAGCCGAGGAGGAAGGTTGGACCGCACCGGACGCGCTCGTTCTCCGGGGCGAGGTGCCCGCCGAGGAAGGCGGACCGACAGGTAGCGACGCCACCCCGATGGCGGAAGCGGAGTTCTCCTACCTCATCGCGGATGACATCTACCCGAACCAGCCGAACGTCCGTTTCCGCACCGTCCGCTTCCCGGCGAGCGCGTTCCAGAAGCACTGGGATGTCACGCAGATTGGGCCTTTCGCCGTCGCGGTGCGTAACTAAGGCC
>JBHWRM010000113.1:0-17590 GCA_043426695.1 Corynebacterium sp.
ACAACTTCACCTCCATGCCGCGGATCCGCTCCGAGCGCCCAGCGTTCGAGCTGCACTACCCGCACATGGTCAAGCGCATGCGCGACGAGGCTCACGTCGGCCGCCACTTCTAAGAAGTCGGCCACGGTGCCGGGGCCAGCAGCCAGCTGGCCGCGCCGCATACTCCAGCACTGAGGTGCTGTGAGCGCAAACCACACCCTTACTACGCAGGGTGTGGTTTTCTTTTGCCGAAAAACGGGGGTAGCGGGTCCTCCTCGCCGCAGCCACTGTGGTTCAATCGTGGGTGTGACTAGCGCAAGTAACTCCACCCCAGCCGATAATCTCCAGCCCACGAGGCTCGCTTTTCCCGAAGAGCTGGAATCCATCCTGAATAACGGCTACGAACCCGCCGTCATCATCGTCACCGGCGACGACAAGCCCGGCGTTACCGCCCGGTTCTTCCGTGGCCTCGCCGCCCACGATGTCCAGCTCATCGACGTCGAGCAATCTGTCTTCCGCGGCAACCTTGCCCTCGCCGCCCTCGTCGGCGTCGACGCTGATACGTTGGCCACCCTCAACAACGAGCTGCCTGCCGACCTGGAGGCCCTCGGCATGAGCGTGCAGATCCAGACGGACACGGAGGCCATGGCGACCAAGCCGATGCCCTCCCACGTCATGGTTGTGCTCGGGCGCCGAATCACCGCCGAGGACGTCCAGCGCATCGGACAAACGCTGGCTGCCGAGGGCGCGAACATCGATACGATTCGCGGGATCGCCGATTACCCGGTCACCGGGCTGGAGATTCACTTCACCGTCGCTAACCCCCGCCCGGGTGGTGGCGTGGAGCTGCGGAAGGCTGTCTCTGAGCTCACCGCTGAGCTGCACCTCGACATCGCCGTCGAGCGCGCTGGTCTGGCTCGCCGCAGCAAGCGCCTGATCTGCTTCGACGTGGACTCCACCCTCATCCAGCAGGAGGTCATCGAGATGCTGGCGGCCTACGCCGGCCGCGAGGACGAGGTCGCTGCTGTTACCGAGCGAGCCATGCGTGGTGAACTCGACTTCGCGGAGTCCCTCCACGAGCGTGTCAAGGCTCTGGCTGGGCTCGATGCATCGGTGGTGGAGAAGGTCGCAAACGACATCAAGCTCACCCCAGGTGCGCGCACCACGATTCGCACCCTCAAGCGCCTGGGTTACAAGACCGGCGTGGTTTCCGGCGGTTTTATTCAGATCATCGAACCCCTGGCGCGAGAGCTGGGTCTCGACTTCGCCCGAGCCAACACCTTGGAGATCCGCGAGGGCAAGCTCACGGGCCGCGTGATCGGCCCGGTCATTGACCGCCGCGCGAAGGCCGAGTCCCTCAAGGAGTTCGCCTGGTCCAATGGCATCAAGCTCAACCAGACTGTGGCAGTGGGCGATGGTGCGAACGATATCGACATGCTCTCCACCGCGGGCCTGGGCATTGCCTTCAACGCGAAGCCAGCCCTGCGTGAGGTGGCGGACGCTTCGGTGAATTACCCATTCCTCGACCAGGTTCTCTTCCTGCTCGGTATTTCTCGCTCCGAGATCGAGCACGAGGACATGGCTGACGGCACCTACCGCCGCCCGCCACTGCAGGACTAGTGCACCACCACAACGAGCCAGGGGAGCTGGAAACAGACGCGCAGGAACTGATCCGGCGGGCGCACGCGATGCTCGTCCACCTTGCCGGCAACCCGGGCACCGAAGACCCACAAGACCCGAGCAGCGTCCAGGCGATGCCGATGGTCCTTCACCTGCCCAAGGCGGACGCGCCGCTGCGCCACGATCTCCTCGCCGCGGCCGCCTGCGCCTGCGCTCGGGTATGCCTCGACCCCCGAGCGGGCGAGGAAGATAGCGAGTGGGCGCAGTCGCTGAAGGACTGGTACGGCGCGAAGATTCGCAAACTCGCTCGCCGCGCCCGAGCCAGCAAGTGGGAGGCGGTCCTCGGGCTGCCCGGGCATGAGGTGAATGTGCACGGGGCGAAGGCCAAGGCGTTCCTCCCGGGGCCCGTTCATGGGGTGGACCCAAGAATCAACAAGTTGCAGATTCAGGGTTCCGACTTGCCATCCGAGCCCGGGCCGCTGCCCACACCCGAACCAGATCCTTTGCACCCGGTTATTTTCGTCGACGCTGGGCTGGGCATGACCGTCGGAAAGGCCGCAGCCCAGGTCGGCCACGGGTCGATGCTTTATGCCGCTTTCCTCAGCTCGGAGCAGGCGGTCGAATGGTTCGAGCTAGGCTGCCCCGTGCACGTGCGGGAAATACCGGCCGAGGAGTTCGCAGCCAAGCGGGCCGCACTCACGGAGCGTCACGCCGCGGACCCCGCCGCTGCGAGCTCACGGTGGATCACCGCGGTGGGTGGGCAGTGGCCGGTGGTTGAGGTTCGCGACGCAGGCCACACGGAGATCGCCGCCGGAAGCGCGACCGTCATTGCTGCCTCCTACGGCGGCCAGCAGCCGCCGCGCTAAGACAACCGGCCCTGGCTTGAGCTACGTGCCAAGGATACGAGGGAAGGGGGCTGGACCACGGAGCACCCCTGCGCCGCGCTAGTCCTCGCGGGCCCGGAGCACGCGACGCAGGATCTTGCCGGTCGAGGACTTCGGGATGGCATCGATGAACTCGATGGCGCGGACCTTTTTATAGCTCGGTACCTGCTCGGCCACGTAGGCCATGATGTCCTCAGCCGTGGCCGTGGCGTTCTGCTGCAGCACGACGAAGCCCTTGGGGATCTCCAAGCCGTCCTCGCCCGCGACCCCGATCACCGCGGAGTCCGCGACCTCGGGGTGGGTGAGCAGCAGGGCTTCCAGCTCGGCAGGAGCGACCTGGTAGCCCTTGTACTTGATGACCTCCTTGAGGCGGTCCACGACATACACATTGCCCTCGGGGTCCTGGATCGCGAGGTCGCCCGTGCGCAGCCAGCCGCCGTCCACGAGCGTTTCTGCCGTCTCCCGGTCACGGTTCAGGTAGCCGAGCATCACCTGGGGTCCACGCACCCACAGCTCGCCGACCTCCGAGTGCCCGTTGCTCGGCCGTGGAATCTCCTCTCCTGATTCGACGGCCACGAGCTTGTGCTCCGTGTTAGCCACTGGCAGCCCAATGGAGCCGCGCGGCACGTTCATGTCCAGGTTCAGGTGCGTGACCGGGGAGGACTCGGTCATCCCGAAACCCTGGTAGACGTCCACGCCCAGGCGTTCCTGAACGGCCTCCGCAAGGCTGGTGTCCAACGCCGCAGCGCCCGAAAGTACGGCCCGCAGGCTGCTCAGGTCGAACTCCTCGACCTGTGGGTGCTTCGCCAGCAGCACCGCGATGGGTGGGGCGATGAATGTGAAAGTCACGCCGAAACGCTCGTGGGAGGCGAGGAAACTGCCCAGCTCGAAACGCGGCTGGGTCACCAGCGTGGCGCGCTGCTTCAGTGCGAGGTTCAGCAGCGCGGTGAGCCCGTAGATGTGGAAGAAGGGCAGCACCCCGAAAACGACGTCCTCCCGGGTCACCAGGTCCTGATCCGCGGCCTGGCAGACGTTGGCGACCAGGTTGCGGTGGCTGAGCCGGACACCCTTCGGATCCTGGGTGGTTCCGGAGGAGTACGGCAGGACGGCAAGGTGGGTCGCGGGGTCAAAGCTGATGTCCTCCGGCGCGCGGCGACGCTCGGCCAGCATCTGCTGCATTCCCGAATTTCGGTCGAGGTGGTGGACCTGTTCCTCGCTGAGCCCGGCGGCCTGAGCTGCTTGGGCTGCGTGATCGCCCATTGCGGCCAACGTGACGAGCATGCGCGCGCCGGAGTCTTGCAGCTGCCGGGCGATGGCGGCCTCGTCCGCCAGGAGGGAGACCGGGGTGAGGGTCGCGCCCAGGCGCCAGACGGCGTGGGCGTAGACGACGAAGGCCAGGGAGTTGGGGCAGTGCAGTGCGACCACGTCGCCGGCGTGGATCCCTAGGTGGGAAAGCCCGCCGGCAACGCTGTTGATGTAGCTGCGCAGCTGCTGGTAGGTGGTTTCCGAGCCATCGGCGATGTCGATGATCGCAACCTTGTCCTCGTCTGCAGGATCCAGCTGACCGAAGGTGAATTCGTAGATTCCAACGTCGGGGATCTGGATGGTCTCCCGCGTGCTCTGAACTGGCATGGCTGGTCCTTCCTAAGCGCCATCGGGTGATCGCGCGCTATACGAGGCAAATATCGTTGCGGGCCCACTTAAAGCGGTAACCGCAGTTGGCACCATGATAAACGCCACACCACGGGTTTTAGGCCGAATTCACCAGAGCTACCGGTGCGCTATTTCCCGGGTTGCGCATTCAGCCTGCGCAGCGCCCCGCGCGCCACATCCAGATCCGAGGTCTCCCAGAACCGTGGCATGCTAGCGCGGATGAAGGAGCCGTAGCGCGCGGTGGCCAGCCGGGAGTCCAGCACGGCGACGACGCCTCGGTCGTCCACGCTGCGCAGTAGCCGTCCAGCCCCCTGCGCCATCAGCAGCGCGGCGTGGGTCGCAGCGACCTCCATGAAGCCACTGCGGCCAGCTTTGTCTGCGGCCTCCTTGCGGGCCTGCTTCAGCGGGTCGTCTGGGCGGGGGAAGGGGATGCGGTCGATGAGCACCAGTTGCAGCGCGGAGCCGGGCACGTCCACACCCTGCCACAGCCCCAGGGTGCCGAAGAGGCACGCGGACTCGTCCTTCCGGAACTTCTCCACGAGGCTGGACATCGAATCCTCACCCTGCAGGAGGATCTCGTAGGGAACCACGCTGCGTAGCTGATCCGCCATCTCCTCGGCCGCCCGGCGGGAGGAGAACAGGCCGAGGGTGCGGCCACCGGCGGCGTTGATGAGCTGGGCGGCGTGGTCGATGAACCCGCTGGATGGGCCACTGCGCCCAGGTGCGGCGAGGTCGCGGGCCACGTAGAGGATGCCGTGGGTCCGGGCGTCGAAGGGGGTGCCCACGTCGAGGGTCTTCGTGTCCTTCGCCGCACCCCATTGGGCGAGCATGGCGCTGAACTTCCCACCCAGCGCGAGGGTCGCGGACGTCAGAATCACCGTGGACTGCGCGAAGAGCCGCTGTCGCAGCAGGTCGGCGACGGACAGCGGTGCGACGCGGACGACCTTGCGGTTGCCGTCGGCAGAGAGCCAGACGACGTCCTCCCCGAGCAGGTCCTCCTGATCCGCGGCGGCATCCGCGGTGGAGGCCTCGAGGACGCGCACGCAGGTGTCGTTCAGCTCCTCGGTGGCCACGAGCAGGGCCTGGCGCTCGGCGGCCTTGGCCGGGTCGTTGGCGAACTCGCCGGCGGGTACCGAGTTGATCTGTCGGTTGGTTTTCCACGCCGCATCCTTGAGCACGCCGAGGGGAACTTCTAGACCGTTGGGGACCCCGGTCCACCGGCCGATGATCCGATCTCCGTCTGTGGCGATCGCGCCGTCGAGGGCGGTGACCCACTCGTCGAGAGCCTCTGTCAGCGCATCGCCGGTGCCGTCGGGGCCGATCTTTCCGGTGCGTTTGGCGAGGATCGCGATATTGGTGGGGGAGAGCTCCGCGGTGGCTGTGGAGGTGATGCGGGACTCGAGCTCGTGAGCCTCGTCGATGACCACGCAGTCGTGCTCCGGCAGGACCGGCACGTCGGAGAGGGCGTCGATGGCCAGGAGTGCGTGGTTGGTGACGACGATGTCTGCCTCCGCCGCTTCCGCCCGGGCCCGTTCCGCGAAGCACTGGTCGCCGAAGGGGCAGCGGCTCGCGCCGATGCACTCCCGGGAGCTGACGGAGACCTGCCGCCAGGCGGTGTCGGAGACGCCGCGGTCGAGGTTATCGCGGTCCCCGTCCTCGGTCTCCTGGGCCCATTCGTGCAGGCGGGCCACCTGGGCTCCCGTCTTCGAGATCTGGGAGGGGTCGAGCAGTGCGTCCTCTTCTGCCTCGGGGATGGCCTCGTCGCCGATGCCGTTGATCTTGTTGAGGCAGAGGTAGTTATTTCGCCCTTTGAGGATCGCGGAGCTCAACGGGCGGGGGAGGTGCTCCTCCAGAGCATCGGCGAGGTGGGGGAGGTCGCGTTCCACCAGCTGTCGCTGCAGGGCGATGGTCGCGGTGGAGACGATGACGGGGACGTTCGTCTGGGTGGCGTGCCGTGCCGCGGGGACCAGGTAGGCCAGGGACTTGCCCGGGCCCGTGCCCGCCTGGACGGCCAGGTGCGTGGACTGTTCCATGGCCTCGGTGACGGCATCGGCCATCTTCTGCTGGCCGGGGCGCGGCGCACCGCCGATGTTGCTGACGGCTGCGGCGAGGAGGTCTTGGGTGGAACTCACGGGAGCACTTCTTCTACGAGTAACGGGAAAGGTACTGGTGACCGGGGCAGGAAGGGGTGACCCGGCAGGTTGCCGGCCAGCTAGTTCTGGGCCCGCGGTACGTGGCGGACGCTGATCACCGGCTCATCGCGGGACAGGGCCAGGCCCTCCCACGGTAGGGAGACCAACCGATCGGCCAGCAGCTGGCGGGAGTCCTCGAGGGTCGGCAGGCCATCCACTGGCTCGCCATCGCGGATGAGCGGGACGGAGAGCTCGATGGCCTCGAGGATGCCGGTATCTGGGCGGGCCTCGCCGAAGGGGAAGGTGATCTCCTCGACGGCGGTGCCGGTGTCCCGGCAGGTGCGGATAGCTGCCTTCGCACCGCCTCGCGAGTCCTTGCCGCGGGAGCGCTTAGCCACCGGTGCTCCCTCGACCTCGACGAGCTTGTAGACCAGGCCGGCGGTCGGCGCCCCGGAGCCGGTGACCACGGAAGTGCCCACGCCGAAGCCGTCCACCGGCTCGCTGCGCAGCGCAGCGATGGAGAATTCGTCCATATCGCTGGAGACGATGATCTTTGTGTTGTGGGCTCCCAGGGAATCCAGCTGGTCGCGGACCTGCTGGGCGAGCACACCAAGGTCGCCGGAGTCGATGCGGACCCCGCCGAGCTCCGGGCCGGCCACGCGGATGGCGGTCTCCACGCCTTCGGCGATGTCATAAGTGTCGACCAGTAGGGTCGTGCCCACACCGTGGGCAGCGATCTGCGCTCGGAAGGCGGCCTCCTCGTCGGCGGTTCCGTCCGGGTGGGTGTGCAGCAGCGTCCAGGCATGCGCCGCGGTGCCGGAGGCCGGGATGTTGTAGCGGAAGGCTGCCTCAAGGTTCGAGGTGGCGTCGAAGCCGGCGAGGTAGGCGGCGCGGGCGCTGGACACCGCGGCGTACTCGTGGGTGCGGCGGCTGCCCATTTCGATGAGAGGGCGACCGTTGGCGGCGGTGACCATGCGGGCGGCCGCCGAGGCCACGGCGGAGTCCGCGTTGAGGATGGAGAGGATCACCGTTTCCAGGATGACGCATTCGGCGAAGGTGCCGCGCACCGTGAGGATTGGGGAGTGCGGGAAGTAGACCTCGCCCTCCAGGTAGCCGTCCACCTGCCCGCGGAAGCGGTAGTTGCGCAGGTACTCCAGAGTCTCAGGCTGCAGGAAATCCAGGTTTTCCAGCTGGGCTTCGGTGAAGACGAAGTCCCGGATCGCGCGGAGGACGCGCTCGGTGCCGGCGACGACCCCGTAGCGGCGCTCGTTGGGAAGGCGGCGGGTGAAGACCTCGAAGGCGCACTGCTTCTCTGCTGTGCCATCCTGCAGCGCGGCTTCCAGCATGGTCAGCTCGTACTTGTCGGTGAGCAGCGCGGAGGAGCGCGGCGCGGAAAGGTAAGGGTCGAGGTGGCCGATCGAGCCGTAGGCGGCGTCCTGTTGTGGGTTCTGGGCTGTGGAAGACAAGTGGATCCCTACGCGTTTTCTTCTTCAAGTGGTGCCGTGGCCGATGAGTGGCCCCGGCGAATACTCACACTCTAGCGACCGGTGCGGACAGGCAAAGAAAAATTCCGCCACGATGCCTTCGCCGCCCCGGCGTGGCGACGGTATCCTTGGTGACATGACTTCCCCGGCTGCACCAAGCGCAACCCCAGTTGCGGAGAAACGACCCGAGACCCTGACGGATGCGGATCTGCCGTGGCAGTGCATCTGCTGGGACGATCCCGTCAACCTCATGAGCTACGTGACCTACGTCTTCGAAACCGTGCTCGGTTACTCCCGCAAGAAAGCCACCGAGCTGATGATGCGGGTTCACACCGAGGGCAAGGCCGTTGTCTCGTCCGGCGAGCGCGATAAGGTCGAGGGAGATGTAAAGAAGCTCCACACAGCGGGCCTGTGGGCCACGATGGAGCAGGCGGCGGGCTAGTACAACAAAACCCGCGAGGCGAGGAGGACTCCCCACAGATGGAACCGTGGAAGAAGAAGACCGGCATGCTGCGTGGCACGCGCTTTGTCACCCAGCTCAACCCCCTGGAGCGGGAGACCCTGGGTAACTGCGCCGCCACCGTCGCCGATGCCCTGATGGAGCGGGTGCGCACCGCGCCGAAGGATGAGCTGGCGGAGCTGACCGGCATGGCCAGCGGCCACTCGGAGCGACCGAGCAGCCCGGCGCTTGCCCGAATCCTGCCGGACTTCTTCGCAGACGGCGCCGAGAAGGTCGAGGGAGATGCCGCGCTGACCCGGCAGCTCAACGAGACCGAGATCATCAAAAATAAGCTGATGAACCTCGCGCTCATCGCAGAGCACATCGGCCCGAACGGCTCGGTGAACATCACCCTGAGCCAGGAGGAAGTCCAGCCCTGGCTCTCGGCTATCAACGACGTGCGGAATTACTATCACGAGCTCTGCCAGCCCGCGCTGCACGGCGCGGAGGGGCCGGACCGCGTTGAGGCAGCCAAGGAGCTGACCGCTTGGCTGACTTTCCACCAGGACAGCCTGCTGCGCGCGATGATGGGGGAGCCGCCGGCGGAGATGATGGACAACCCCGACGCTGACGGTCCGCAGAACCCAGACGACGGCAGTGGCCAGGGGCCGAAGGGGCAACCCGGCCCAGATGGTCGCCCGACGGGCGAGTTTTAGGATGTCCGCCGAATTGTTCGGCGCCCAGCCGGGGCCCAGCAACTCGCTAATGGACGTCCGTGGCCTCGGCGTGGGCCACGCGATCAGTGAGGGTGGGGTTGGAGACTCTGGGGCCACGATCATCGCCGCACCCGCCGGAGCAGTTGCCTCGGTCGACGTCCGAGGTGGCGGGCCCGGCACCCGCGAGACGGACCTGCTGGAGCCACACAATACGGTCGAGCGGGTTCACGCCATCGCACTGTGCGGCGGCTCCGCCTACGGCCTCGCCGCCGCCGACGGTGCGATGAGCGCCCTGGAGGCTGCGGGCATCGGCTTCCCCGTCCTGGGGGAGGAGGCACCCGAGAAGATCGTGCCGATCGTCCCGGGTGCTGTGATCTTCGACCTGCTGTTGGGCCGCTGGGACTCCCGCCCGACCGCGGCGACCGGCGCGGCGGCGACCGAGGCTGCGCTGCGCAGCGCGAGCATCGCCCGCGATGAGGGATCGGCAACCGGGCAGGGCGAGGATGATTCCGCACTTGCCGCCGCTACCGCATCGGGCAACCTCGGCGCGGGGTTGGGCGCCTCCGCCGGTGCCCTGAAGGGCGGGTTCGGGCAGGCCAGCGCGTTGCTCCCGGAACTGCCGGGCGAGCTGGCGGCGCTTAGTGGGGCGACGGTGGCCGCGGGGATCGTCGTCAATCCGCAGGGCGCGGTCTTCAACCCGGCCACGGGGCGGCTGTGGGGTTTCGACTCGGAGCTGGCGGGTGAGTTTGGCGCAGCGTCGACCACGCCGGTCTCCGAGGAAGCCGCGGCACACTTGCGCGGAAGGAACCTCGCGGGCACCAAGTTCCCCGCACCCGGCGACGGGCAGCCCGGCGGCGATAGCCCGCAGCTCAACACCACCATCGGTGTGGTCGCAACGGATGCCCCGCTCACCAAGGCACAGGCCAAGCGCCTGGCGCTTTCCGCCCACGACGGCCTGGCGCGCGCGATCCGCCCGGCCCACATGCCCATGGATGGGGATACCCTCTTCGGGCTGGCCACCGGCACCCGGAGCAGCAGCGTGGACGCCGTGGGCATGTCCGTGCTCGCCGCCACGGCCGCCAACTGCGTGGAACGGGCCATCGTGCACGCTGTGCTGGCGGCAGAACCCGCCTATGAGCACCCCTCCTGGCGCAGTATCGTGGGCAGTTAAAGAGCCCCACGGCTTGACCCCGGCCACCACGCCGGGGTCATACCAACCCCTAAAGTTCAGGAGCCTGAGCATGCAGAATGTTGCCTTCGCATTGCGACTCGTGGGGGTGGCTTGGATTGTCCAGGTCATCAACATGATGCTGGGCTACGGGCTGAACGCCTTTGGCATCCGGCCTGGCGACCCCTATGGCCTCGTGGGGGTGTTCACTGCGCCCTTCCTGCACGGGGGCTGGGACCACCTCATCGCCAACTCCATGACCGCGGTTGTGCTCATCACGATGATCTGCTGGTCGGGCAGGCGTGTGTTCTGGCGCAGTTCCCTGATCATCCTGCTCGCCAGCGGGGCGGGAACGTGGCTGATTGGTGGTGTGGGCACCGTTCACGTGGGCGCCTCCGGCATGATCTACGGCTGGGTCGCATTCCTCATCACCCGCGGACTCTTCACCAAAAAGCTCAGCCAGCTGGCCGGCGGGGCCGTGGTTCTGTTGCTCTACGGCTCCCTGTGGACCGGGATTCTGCCCACCGACCAGGCCATTAGCTGGCAGGGCCACCTCTGCGGAGCTTTGGCCGGGACTCTCGCCGCCTGGCTGATGCCGAAGATGCCCACCGCCACCCGGGCCGTGCGCACCGCGAGCCGAGCCTCCTTGGGCATGTAGCCTCACCCGCGCGCCCCGCCCGTCCGGTTAACCGTTCTTCTCTCGGTGCCCCGGTCGCTACCACGGCCAACCATGACAGGACGCGGTCGGCGCGCGGATGCTCGAGGCTGTGAGCGACGTCGTTAAACTAAAACGGCGAGAACAAAGAAGGAAGGACCGAGCAGGAACATGGCGGAGATGGTGGACGGCGGCGTGATGGGCAGCCCCCTGGAGCAGGAGTCTCACAACAACGCGCCCATCGGGATCTTCGACTCCGGGGTCGGCGGGCTCACCGTGGCGCGCACGATCGTGGATCTGCTGCCGCACGAATCCATCATCTACATCGGGGACACCGCGAACTCGCCTTATGGGGATAAGACGATCGCGCAGGTCCGCGAGTACGCCCGCATGGTCGCCGACGAGCTGGTCGCCCGCGGGGTGAAGATGATCGTCATCGCCTGCAACACCGCCTCCGCGGCCTTCATGCGCGATGCCCGCGAGCGCTACCCGATCCCGGTCGTGGAGGTCATCCTCCCCGCGGTCCGCCGTGCCGTGTCCGCGACCCGAAACAACCGCATCGGCCTGATCGGGACGCAGGCGACGGTGACCTCCGGGGCGTACCAGGATCTCTTTGCTGCTAGTCCGGACGTCACCGCCGTTGCCCAGGCCTGCCCGCAGTTCGTTCCCTTCGTGGAGCGGGGAATCACCTCGGGCCGCCAGATCCACGCGTTGGCGGAGGGGTACCTCGAACCGTTGAAGGAGGCCGGAGTGGACACCGTGGTGCTGGGGTGCACGCACTATCCGCTGCTCACCGGGGTGGTGCAGTTCGTCATGGGGGAGGACGTCACCCTGGTGAACTCCGCGGAGGAGACCGCGAAGATGGTCTACCGCACGCTGGCAGAAAGCGGGCAGCTGGCGGATAACGACCCGGAGCGCCAGGCCACCTTGTCCTTCGAATCCACTGGGGATCCACACCGCTTCGCTCAGCTCGCGCAGCGTTTCCTGGGGCCGAAGATCACGAGTGTGTCGCAAATCCCTGAGCTTCTGCGTTAAATACCCCGGGGTACCGCGGAACTGCTCCGAGCCCGGCCCTGCGCCGACCCGGAAGCACCCCGCTGAACGAAACCTGATCTAAAGCTTGCCCAAATATCGAAAAACGCCGGGCATCGTGAAACAATATCCACTTATGGAGATGCTTGTGTTGGGTTGTTCCGGAAGCGTGCCCGGCCCCTCGGCCGCGGCCTCGGGGTATTTCCTGCGCAGCGCGGCGGGGGAGGGCGTGGTCGTTGACTTGGGCTCTGGGGTGCTCAAGCAGATGCAGCGCTACGAGGGGATCGACCCCTCCGATTGCCACGTCGTGCTCTCCCACATGCACGCCGATCACTGTTCGGACGTCCCGAGCCTGCTGGTGTGGCGCCGCTATCACCCGTTCGCGCCGGCGAGCACCCGCCACAAGCTGATTGGGCCGAGCATCGCAGCCATGCACATCGGCCAAGCCAGCGCCGACTCACCGGAGGCCCCGGACGACCTCACCGATACCTTCGAGGTCCTCGACCACGTCGTCGGTCCCGAGAGCGATTTCGACGCTGAAACCTGGCCGCATCACACCATCGGCGACCTGCGGATCTATGCCGTGGACGCCATCCATCCCACCGAGGCCTACATCATCCGATTCGAGGACTCCTCCGGCTTTTCCGTGGTCTACAGCGGGGACACCGCACCGACCCCGGCCCTGGCGCGCATCGCCGCAGGGGCGGACGTCCTCGTCTGCGAGGCAACCTGGTGCGATGGGGGAGCGACCATGCCGGAGGGCATGCACCTCTCCGGCGCAGAGGCTGGCGAGGCCGCCCAGGCAGCGGGCGTGGGCCGGCTCGTGCTGACCCACATTCCGCCATGGGGGGACAAGGCCGCCACCATTGCAGCGGCCGCCCGCCACTACAAGGGGCCCATCGAGGTTGCCCGGCCGGGTCTGCGCATCAGCGAGCAGTCCTAAGCGCCCGCTACACTGGCTGGCATGTCTAATACGCCAGAACAAAGCACCCATACCCGCGCCGATGGCCGCAGCGTCGACCAGCTGCGCGACATCCGAATCACCCGCCGGTTCACCACCAACCCGGCGGGCAGCGTGCTCGTCGAATTCGGCAACACCCGGGTGATGTGCACCGCCAGCGTGGAGCTCGGCGTGCCACGCTTCAAGCGGGACTCCGGCGAGGGCTGGCTCACCGCGGAGTACGCGATGCTGCCGTCTGCCACCCACGAGCGCATGCCGCGCGAGTCCATGCGCGGCAAGGTCAAGGGGCGCACTCACGAGATTTCCCGCCTGGTTGGCCGCGCCCTGCGCGCTGCGGTGGATCTGACAGAGCTGGGCGAGAACACCATCGCCATCGACTGCGATGTCCTGCAGGCCGATGGCGGTACCCGCACCGCCGCGATCACCGGCGCCTACGTCGCCCTCGCTGACGCACTGGCCTACCTGCAGGAGCAGGGCGTTGTGCCGGGCAAGCCACTGCGCGACCCTGTCGCTGCCGTCTCCGTGGGCATCATCGACGGCGTGGCCTGCCTCGACCTGCCCTATGAGGAGGACTCGCGGGCGGACGTGGACATGAACGTCGTGATGACTAAGGCCGGTCGCTTCGTGGAGATCCAGGGCACCGGTGAGGCCGCGGAGTTCGACCGCGCGGAGCTCAACACCATGCTGGACCTGGCCGAAGGTGGCCTGCACCAGCTGATCGATCTGCAACAGCGCGCGCTGAACACGGACCCGGCTTCCGGCCCGGTCACGCTCTAGAACAATCCCACGGACCACGCGGAAGGAGGACGCAATGCAGGTGCTGGTGGCGTCCAGAAATAAGAAGAAACTTGCGGAGCTGCAACGAGTGCTCGCGGCGGCGAATGTCGAAGGCATCGAGCTGCTCAGCCTCGCGGACGTGCCGGAGTATCCGGAGACCCCGGAGACCGGCGCGACGTTTGAGGCCAATGCTCGGATCAAGGCCCTCGACGGGGTACGGCACGCTGGTCTGCCCACCGTTGCGGATGATTCCGGCCTCGCTGTCGACGCGCTTAACGGCATGCCCGGGGTGCTGTCGGCCCGCTGGTGCGGGGCCCATGGGGAGGACGCCGAGAACAACCGGCTGCTTTTAGCCCAGCTCTCTGACGTTCCCGACGACCGACGTGGCGCCCGCTTCGTCTCCTCCTGCGTGCTCGCTCTTCCCGCCGAGATTGCTGACGCCGCCGGCCTGGAGCCCGAGGTGGCAGTCACCGGCGAATGGGAGGGCCGAATTCTGCGGTCTGAGCAGGGCACCAACGGCTTTGGCTACGACCCGCTCTTCGAGCCCGCGGAAGCGCCGGGGCAGTCCTCCGCGGAACTCACCCCGGAGCGTAAGGACGAGCTGTCCCACCGCGGCAAGGCGCTGCAGCGACTGGTTCCAGCGCTGCGTGCGCTGGCCCAGCCCGCGCAGTAGACCACGCAGGTCCCCGACCGGACGAAAATGCCGCCGGGGCACCCCGTGCGCGTTATAAGGTCGAACGCAAGAAAGGAAGTGCACCGTGACCCCTCCACCCACCCCGAGCACGATCGTCGCCAACGCTGCGGCGGATCTGAGCTGGCAGGAGGACCTGTATAAATACCTCCACGCCCACCCGGAGCTCTCAGGGGCGGAGGAGCAGACAGCCCAGCGCATCGAGGAGGAGCTGCGGCGCTTCCCCGACTGGTCGGTTGCAACCGGCATCGGTGGCTACGGCATCACCGCGGTGCTGCACAACGGTGACGGCCCGACGGTGCTGATGCGCGCGGACTTCGATGGCTTGCCCGTCGCCGAGGCCACCGAGGTGGACTATGCCTCGAAGCATTCCCAGCTCAACGCGGAGGGCCAGCGAGTGCCGACGATGCACGCCTGCGGCCACGACCACCACACCAGCTCGCTGCTGGGTGCGATGGCGATCCTGGATGCGACGCGTCAGGACTGGTCCGGTACAGTCATCGCGCTCTTTCAACCCGCGGAGGAGGCCGCGGTGGGTGCCCACCGCATGGTCTCCGACGGGCTCGACCAGATCATTCCGCGCCCGGACGTGTGCCTGGCGCAGCACGTTGTCGCGGGACCGGCGGGCGAGATCTACACCGCGCCGGGACCGGTGATGACCTCCTCGACCACCATCGAAATCACTCTGTACGGGCGCGGCGCGCACGCTTCGATGCCGCACCGTTCGGTTGATCCAGTGGTGCTGGCGGCATCCACCGTGATGCGCCTGCAGACGGTCGTCTCCCGGGAGGTCCCGCCGGGACAGTTTGCCGTGGTGACGGTCGCGTCCGTGGAGGCGGGTAAGGCCAATAACGTGATCCCGGACTCCGCGAAAATCTCCCTGAGCTGCCGTTTCTACGACGAGGACTTGCGCAAGCGGGTGGTGGCCGCGATCAAGCGGATCGTGCGCGCCGAGGCCCAGGCAGCGGGCGCGGATCGGGAGCCGAGTTTTAAATTCGTCGGCATGCTGGGGGCGACCGATAATGCAGCCGAGGCTTTCGAGACGGTGCGGCCTGCCTTTGATGAGCGTTTCGCCGAGAACAGCCTGGACATGGAGCCGTGGACGGCATCCGAGGACTTCTCCGTGATCCCGAAGCACTTCGGGGTGCCTTATCTGCTGTGGACGGTGGGCATTACGCCGCGCCGCCAGTGGCAGCGGGCCGAGCAGGCCGGACGGCTGGATATCGACATTCCGACGAACCACAACCCGGGCTTCCTTCCTGACCTGGACACGCTACCGGTGGCCACGGAGGCCGCAGCGGTCGCTATTCTGGCCTGCCTGCAGCGCAGCTGGCCGGATACCTCCAGCCCGGAGGAACTGCGGCAGCAGCCGACGGAAAAAGAAATCGCCGCGGCACAGATCGAGACTGCGCCGGGCGATTAGTAAGGACCGGAGGGGGAACGGGGTGGTGCCGGGGCGGTCCGACGGCACCCCCGCCACCGGTTAGTTCAGCGCGAAAGCTTCCTTTACCTCGACGCGACGCTTGTGCTCAACGAAGAAGCTCAGCAGCGGAACCACACCGGCGAGGATGGTGGTCAGCCACTTGCTGGGCTCCCAGCGTGCCTTGGTGCCCAGGTCCAGGCAGGTGATGCAGTAGAGCATGAAGAAGATGCCGTGGGCCGGGCCGATATAGGAGAACCAGGCCGGGGTGTTATCGCTGCCCAGGATCAGGTACTTGAAGATCATCTCAACGACCAACACGAGCAGCCAGATACCGGTGGCGATCGCCATGACCGAGTACCACTTCAGGGCCTTTGCGACCCGCTGCTGGCGTGCCGGGTGGATCTGGGCGCCCGCTGGCTGGGGCGAGGCTGGCTGCGTCATCTCTAGTTCTCCCTCTACGGTTGGGGTGGATTATCGGGAATCAGGCGTGCGGGCGCTAACCCTCGTTGGCCTGGCGCTTCCTTCGTTCTTCCTGGGCCGGTAGCGGTGCCGAGCGGGCATCCCGCCTGCGGTGATCGTCGAAGACCTCCGCGGCCTCGGATTTTTGCGTCGCGGTGGGTGCTAGGAAGTCCTCCGGGACCTCGGTGAGCTGGTCTTCCGCGTATTTTTCGACGGCGGCCTCGTCGTCGCCGAGCAGACGCTCCCGCTCGTATTCGATGTACTTGCGGTAGGTGACGATGAGGAAGATGCCGAAGATTGGCCACTGGAGCGCATAGCCCAGGTTCTGGAAGGAGCCGCTGGTGGATTGCCAGCGTTCGTATTGCCACCACGCGAGCAGCAGCGTGGCGATCACGCCGAGTGCGAGAAAGAAGATCTGCACAAGGCGCACGCGCAGGGGAAAAGGCTCTTTCGGGTCCTGGTGTTCGCGCGATTCCTTCACAATTCCCGAGTCTACCCACCACGGGGGTGAATCCAAATGACCGCCGGATGGGGAAATCCGGCGGTCACAAGGGGAAACATGGTGCGCCTGGGGAGACTTGAACTCCCACGTCCTAGGACACTGGAACCTAAATCCAGCGCGTCTGCCAATTCCGCCACAGGCGCAGGTGGCGGTCGTCCGCCACGGCTAGGAACACTATAGCAACGCCGCGGGGGCGAAAACCTAACCGTGCTGGAAACCCCACCATGGCGTCACGATCGGACTAGCGCTGCGGGAGCAGTCTGGCCAGGGACGAGCCACAACTGAATCGGCAACGGCCACCGCAGGCGACGTCCTAGAGCTCGAGCTCCTTCATAATGCGGGCGACGTGCCCGGTTGCCTTGACGTTGTAGCGGGCCAGGGCAATCTTGCCCTCCTCGTCGACGAGGAAGGTCGAGCGGATCACGCCCTGGACGATCTTGCCGTAGTTCTTCTTCTCACCGAAGGCGCCATAGGCCGTCATGACGGCCTTGTCCGGGTCGGAGAGCAGCGGGAAAGTCAGCTCGTACTGATCGCGGAACTTTGCCAGGGCCTCTGGCTTATCTGGGGAAATCCCCACCACATCGATGTTCTGGTCGTTCAGCTGGGCCAGAGAGTCGCGGAAGTCGCAGGCTTCCTTAGTGCAGCCCGGGGTGTTGGCTCGCGGGTAGAAGTACACGAGCACCTTCTTGCCACGGTAGTCCTTCAAGTCGATCGTCTCACCCTTGTCAGAGGTGAGCGCGAAGCCCGGAGCCTCGTCGCCCTCGGCGAGGCGGATACTTGCTGTGTCATTGTTCTTCGTCATGCCGCCCAGCCTACGCGGATGACTAGCCGTGGGCTTTCGCACGCGAAGGCTGCGCATCCTCTACAATTGTTCAGAAGAAACGACTGATTTTTACCGTCTTTTAGGGAGTATGTCCGTGGCACGGAGTATCGACGCTATCGAGCGTGACATTGAGCGCACCCGCAACCAGCTGGCCAAGACGCTGGACGAACTCGCGTTTCGCGCCGATCCGAA
>JBHWRM010000114.1:0-13109 GCA_043426695.1 Corynebacterium sp.
GGGCACGCGGCCGTGGTTCGCATCGCTTTTCGAAAGGGCGACGTCATGGCGGATCACCATGCGCCAGCGCCGATTTTGGTGCTTGGCCAGACCGGTGAGGTCGAGTTCGACGTTGGCGGTGAGACGCTTCTTATCAAGCCAGGCACCGCAATCTCTGTGGAGGCGAACGTCTCCCACGAGCTGCGCGCGGTCGACGGGCCAGCCACGGTGACCTTGATGCTGATCACCGGGCCCGAGGCTTAGAAACTGTGCCCCGACACGAAAAGCAAAACAGTGCCAGAATGGAAGTATGGCTGATTTTGAGAACCCCATTGAGATCCTGAAGGAAGACGAGGCCCTGGAGCTGATGGGTGACCAGCAGCTCGGTCGCCTGGTCGTCCGCATCAAGGATGACTTCGACATCTACCCGTTGAACTACGTGGTGAACGAGGGCAAGATCTACTTCCGCACCGCGGAGGGCTCCAAGCTGTTCACCGTGTCCATTAACGACTGGGTGCTTTTCGAAGCCGATGACCACACCGAGGACAAGGCATGGTCCGTCATCGTTAAGGGACGCGCTCGCATCCTGCAGAGGACGGACGAGATCCAGGAGGCCGACGAGCTGCCGCTGAAGCCGTGGCTGCCGACCCTGAAGTACAACTACGTGGAGATCACCCCTGAGGAGATCTCCGGCCGGCGCTTCCAGCTCGGCGAGGAGCCGGAGCGCTACTAGCTCCAGCAAAAAGTCCCCCATCCCGGTGAGCATGTACCAACAGGATGGGGGATTTTCTGTGCTCAGCTGGGGTGGAGCGGGCCCGCTAGTGGGGAGGGGAGGAGGTGCTAGTCGCGGGAGTCGGTGCTGTTCTTTGCCACAGCGGCCGCAGCATCCGTTGCGGGATCGCCAGCCGCAGACTCCCCAGTGGCGTTCTCGTCCTTCGGGTCGGTCAGCCCCCTCGTGGTCCCAGGTTTCCGAAGCTCATAGGCCTCGCCGAGGGCCGGGAACATGTCATTGCCGCGAAGATAGCGCACCACCGAGTTCACCAATGCCGCCACCGGCACCGCGAACACCGCGCCCGCCAGGCCGAAGAGGTACGTTCCCGCGGCCACCACCACGATCACCGCCAGCGGGTGCAGCGCCACCGCATGCCCCATCAGGAAGGGCTGCAGTACGTGAGTTTCGATCTGGTGCACCGCCGTCACGATGATCACCATGACGATCGCCGTGAGCACTCCCTGATCCACCAGGCCGATCAGCGCCGGCACCGCACCGGAAATCAGCGCGCCCACGATCGGGACAAAGGAAGCGATGAAGACCAGCACCGAAATCGGAATCGCGAACGGCACCTTCATCACCCAGCAGCCAATGCCGACCGACACCGCGTTCAACGCGGCGACCAACACCTGAACGTGGGCGAAGGTTCCGAGGGAGACCCAACCACGGCGGAAGGCCTCATCCATCGGCACCTGGGAGGCCCGGGGGGCCAGGGATACCAGCCACAGCCAGATGCGCCGTCCCTCGTAGAGGAAGAAGAACAGGGTGATCAGGAAGATCAGCAGGGCAGCCCCCGAGTTGACCGCCGTCGTGCCCGTGCGCACCGCGCCATCCGCGATCGTCTTGGAGTTCTCGGACAGCGCGCCCTGCACGTGCTGCACCATCTCGGAGAGCTTCGCCTGGGTGAGTTTAAAGGGCCCGGTCTCCAGCCAATTGATGATCTGATTCACGCCCTGACGGGCGGAATCCCGCATCGCCGGCACCCCAGAGATCAGCTGGGTCGTGAACAGCGTCACCCCCGCCGAGATGAGCCCGATCAGCCCCAGAACCGTCAGCAAGGATGCCAGGGAGCGGGGGAGGCGCAGCTTGACGTCGAGAAAATTGACGATCGGGGTGAGCATCGCGGAAAACAGCACCGCGATGGCCAGCGGCGCCACAACCACCGCAAGCTTCTCCACAAAACGGGCGCCGACGATCGCCCCGCCCGCGATCAGCAGCAGGCATGCGCTCCACCAGGCGGCGAGCACCAGCCCGTACGGGAGGTGGGCGCGAGAGGGCAGAATTCGCTGCCTCTGCTCGGGGATAGTTTTAGCCATGTATCAAATAATAAGCCTGCGAACGGCCTGCCACCCAGCCCGCTGCAAGAAAACGAGGAGGGGAAACAGCGAGCGGGGGAGCCCAATCGTTGTCGGGGCCCCGCGCGTTCGCGATCTAGCGCTTCAGCCCCGCGATCATGGTCTTCAAATTGCTGCGCAGGAAATCCTCGTAGGTCCCGGCGACCGTGCCCGGCTTGCCGAGCTCATCGGAGTGCAGCGGCTCGGCGAAAATCGGAATCCCGGCCTCCTTCGAGACGGTCTTCATGGGGCGCGTATCCACGTTCGACTCCACGAATAGGTGCTTCGGGCGCTTGTCCTTCAGCTGACGCACGAGGTGCTCGATCTGCGCCGGGGAGCCGTTTTCATCCGTGTCGATCTGCCAGATATAAAGCTGCTCCATGCCATAGGTGTCGACCATGTACTGGAAGGCGTGTTCGCTGGCCACGAGCACGCGATCCTCCTTCGGCAGCGTACCGATCTGCTCGCGGTAGTCGGCGTCGATGCTCTCCAACATGGCCTTGTACTCCGTGCCCTTGTTCTCGATCTGCTCGGCGCGCTCGGGCAGGGTCTCGGCCAGCGCCGCGGTCACATTTTCGGTCATCGTTATTCCGACGGTCGGGTCCAGGAAGGCGTGCGGGTTGATCTCCTGGTTGCCCTCCTCATCCTTGAGGTGCTTCGGTTCCACGCCCTTGGTGGTCTCGACCATCTGCGACTCATCCAGGCCCGCGGTGTTCTTCAGTTTCGCGAGCCAGCCGTGCTCGCCGCCCTCGAGGTTCAGCCCGTTGTAGAACAGCAGGTCGGCGTCGCTCGTTGCGTCCAGGTCCGCGGGCAGGGGGTCGTAGTCATGCGGGTCCGTGCCCGTCGGCGCGAGGTTATGGACGTCCACCGCCTCGCCGCCGATCTCCTCCACCAGGTCCGCCAGCAGCGTAAAAGTGGTGACGACGTTCAGCTTCTCACCCTCTTCCTTCCCCCGCGCCGAGAAGGTAGCGGCGCCGAACACCAGGGCACCACCCAACAGGAGGGCGAGCAGCGCGGCTAGCGACTTGTTACCCAGCGAGCGGGCAACCAGACCCTTGCCTGGAGCAAAGAGAAAAGCCAGCAGGAACAGTGCGCTGGCGGTCAGCACGATCGTCACGCCGGAGGACACGTTGTAGCTATAGCTCAGGAACAGCCCCACCACAGAGCTGGTCGCCGAGATCGCCACCGAGAGCCCGATCATTACACCCAGCCGATTCGTCAGCAGGTACGCTGCCGACGCCGGAGTGATCAGCAGGGAAACCACCAGGATCACGCCCACTGTCTGCAGGGAAATGACCGTCACCAGGGTGAGCACCACCATCAGCCCGTAGTGGATCGCTCGCACCGGCACACCAGCCGATTGGGCCATCACGGGGTCGAAGGTACTGAGCTTGAGCTCCTTATAGAAGACCAGCGTGAGAATCAGCACGGCAGCGGCGATGCCGATCGAGAGGTTGCGGTCGGCATCCTGAACGGTCAGGACGTTGCCGAAAAGGATCTCCGTGAGGTCCGTCGCCGTCTGCGCTTTCGCCATGAGCAGCACGCCGATCGCGAAGAAGGTGGAAAAGACGATGCCGATCGCCGAATCGTTTTTCACCGTTGAGCGTTCGCTGATCAGCCCGATCGCGAGTGTGGCGAGCAGTCCCGCGACCACCGCCCCGAGGAAGAGGTTCGTCCCCAGCAGATAGGAGGCCGCGACCCCCGGCAGCACCGCGTGCGAGATGGCATCGCCGATCAAGGCCATGCCGCGCAGCACAATGAAGCTGCCGACGATGCCGCAGGCCACGCCCACGATCACCGAGGTGATCAGCGCTTTTTGCAGGTAGCCGTGGTTGAGTAGCGAGTCGAGGAACTCCGCGATCATGCTTTCTCCTCCTGAAGTGCTGCCTGGCGTGGTGTAGCGTGCTCTGGCTCCGCCGGCTCGCGGATGACGAGCGCACCGAAGGCCTTTTGCAGCACGTCGGGGACGAAGACCTCCTCGGTGGGGCCTGCCGCGACGAGCTCGCCGTTGAGGACGATGAGGTCGTCGTAGTAGTCACGGACCGTGTTCATGTCGTGGTGTACGACGACGACGTGCTTGCCGGCATCCGCCATCTGCCGCAACAGGGTCACGATCGTCTTCTCGCTGGGGACGTCGATGCCGACGAAGGGTTCATCCAAGAAGATGTACTCCGCGTCCTGCACGATGGCGCGGGCGAAGAGTACGCGCTGGAATTGTCCGCCCGAGAGTTCGCTGATGTGGCGGTGGCGAAAGTCCCACATGCCGACGTCCTTGAGTGCCTGGGTGGCTGCTTCGCGTTCGGCCTTGCCGGGGCGGTGGAACAGTCCCAGTCGTGGGTAGGTGCCCATCAGGACGGTGTCGAAGACGCTGGTGGGGAAGTTGCGGTCGAGGTCAGATCGTTGCTCGATATAAGCGATTTTTTGGCGCTGCTCGGCGGGGGCCTTGCCGTCGAGGGTGACGGGGTAGCCAGCAGAGGCGTCGGTGGTGCTTGTGCCGTGGACGTGGTGCTTGTCCAGGATCTGAAGCATCGCCTTCATGAGGGTGGACTTGCCCGAGCCGTTGGGGCCGATGATGCCGTGCATGCCTGGGGAGTCAAGAGTGAAGCTGATATTCCGAATCGCGGTATTCGCGCCGTAGCTCACGCTCAAGTGTTGGACGCTAATGCTCATGGCAGCCAAGAATAGTGTTCAGTTACCTGAATTGCCAAGTTCAATACATTGAACTTTGGGGGTGGGGTGGTGTGGGGTAGTGCTGGGGCCGCACTGCGCGTTGGCGTAGGTGGTGCATGGCGCGGGCGTTATGGTGAGAGTGGATCACGCCCCACCTGTCACAGAAGGCACGCCCCATGCAGCGCACCACCCCGACCCATGACCGCCACCACCGCACCCTTCGCGGGCGCATCTTGCGAGGTGCTGCGGGGCTGCTGGCCAGCCTCGGCATGGTTGCCGGGCTGGGTGTTGGCGCGGCCGGGCAGGCGTCGGCTAACCCGATGGGCTCCCTCGATGTGGCACTCACTGCCACCGGCCAGCCAGGCCCGCACCGCGTGCCGGGACACTACTTCACCTCGCCTACCGCGCCGGCTGCCCAGCAGCGCATCCAGCCCCAGGCCCTTCTGGGGCCATCCACCCCGATCATGGTGGGCGATAGCATCTGCACCCTCTCGGTGACGGGTATTGATGCTGCGGGCAACAAGGTGGGCGTTACCGCCGCTCACTGTGGTGTGCCGGGTAGCCCGGTGCGCTCCCTGGACGCCCCCGCGGCCGGTGTGATCGGCAAGGTCGTGAAGTTCGGCAACCTGGACTATTCCGTCATCCGCCTTCGCCCCGATGTTCAGCTGACCCGGAACTACGGTCGCGTGGCGCTGAACCGAATTGGTGGCCCGGTGCCTGGTGTGCCAAATGTGGCGTGCAAGACCGGTGTGGCCACCGGTACCAAGTGTGGCCCGGTGCTGGGTCAGCTCGGCCAGACCTTCGTGAGCCACATCTGTGCCTCCCTCGGGGACTCCGGTGCGCCCGTCTATGCGGGGGGACGCCTGGTCGGCATCCTCAACGGTGGTTTCCAGCCGCTGCCGAGCTGCACCACCCCGCTGCAGGGGCCACTGCACTCCCCGGCGGTGTCCACCACCTGGGATGCCATTGCGGCGGACATGAACGCGCTCGGCGGTTCCGGCGCGGGCTTCCGCCTGCCCTAGCGGAAAGCGCTGAAGTCGCGGCGCGAACCACAGTCGCTAACGCTCAAGCGCGTAGACCTCAGAACTAAAGCTGCCCCCAACGCCACGTGGCGTCGGGGCCAGCTTCGCGTAAGGGAGGCAGGCTGCGTAGGGCCTCAATGATTGACGGCGTGGCTTAGCCCAACCGGCCGCGGCCAAGCTGCAGCAGCGCCTTGGCAATCTCCACGCCCTCGGAGCCGAACTCCTCGCGGAACTGGTTAATGATCGCAACCTCACGGGTGTAGACCAGGCGAGTGCCACCCGAGCCCAGGCGGGTCTTGCCGATGGCCTTCGAGACAGCGGAGCGGCGGTGGATCGCATCAATGATTTTCCGGTCCATCCGGTTGATCTCCTGGCGATACTTCTGAATCTCCTCATCGGAGAGCGGATCATCGGTACCGGAGGGCATGCGCACCTCGAAGTCCTTAGCCGGAGCCTCCGGCTCCTCCCCGATGCCAGGGTTCATCGTTGCGCCATCTTCGCTAGTCATAGCTTTGATTGTACGTCGCGCAGCCGTGTCTGGGGCATCTACTAGCCTGGTAGGCGATGAACACTCCTGATGAGCAAGACGGTCTCTTTCCCATGAGCCCTGGTGCCGCACGCCCGGCGGACCAGACGGCCAGCCCTGCCGGCGAGCAGCCAGTAACCGGTGCGAGCGGACCGGAGGCAGAACAGGCAGAGGAACTGCCGCTGCCGGAACCGGAATTCGCCCCTGACTTCGACTCTGGGTTCGACCCAGGATACGACGCAGTCCCGCCCCCAGAGGACGCCCCACCCGCGGGCTACGAAGAGCTGGTCGCGCTCATGAACGAGGCCGCGTCCCAACTGGGTGCGCAGGACGAACATGCCCCCGCGCAATCGACGGGCCAGCAGGTGCCGAACCAGTCACAGCCGGGGCAGGCACAATTTTCGCAGGCACAGCACACCGGGGACGTCGACGACTTCCTGGGAACCGCAAGCGATGGGAACCGACGTCCTGAAGTAACGGCGGCGAGCCCTTTCGATCGGCGCCACGCCCCGGACAACCGCGAGCAGCTGCTGGCTGGGCTCAATCCGCAGCAGAAGGAGGCCGTGCAGCACACCGGCAGCCCACTGCTCATCGTCGCGGGCGCGGGATCTGGCAAGACCAGCGTGCTGACGCGCCGCATCGCCTGGCTGCTATCCACCGGTGTTGCGCCCTGGCAGATCCTCGCGATCACCTTCACCAATAAGGCTGCGGCGGAGATGCGCGAGCGCGTCGCCGACCTCGTTGGACCCGCCGCCGAGCGGATGTGGGTATCCACCTTCCACTCCATGTGCGTGCGCATCCTGCGCAGCAACGCTCACCTCGTCGCGGGGCTGAACACCAACTTCACGATCTATGACTCGGATGACTCCAAGCGACTAATCACCATGGTCATTAAGGACCACAACCTGGACGTCAAGGAGTTCGCACCCCGCGGCGTGCTGTCCACCATCAGCAACTGGAAGAACGAGCTCGTCGGGCCCGCCGCTGCGAAGGCCGAGGCGGACGCGGACAGCAACTTCCACAAGCAGACCGTCGCCTCCCTGTACGCGGATTATCAGAAGCGCCTCCGGGCGGCGAACGCCGTGGACTTCGACGACCTGATCGGTGAGGTCGTCGGCATCCTGCGCAATAACCCGCAGGTCGCGGAGCACTACCGCCGTCGCTTCCGCCACGTGCTCGTCGACGAGTACCAGGACACCAACCACGCGCAATACGTGCTGGTCTCCACCCTCGTCGGCGAGGAAGGCAGCGGTGGCGGCGAGCTCGCCGTGGTTGGTGATGCGGACCAGTCCATTTACGCCTTCCGCGGCGCGACGATCCGCAATATCGAAGAATTCGAGCGCGACTACCCGAACGCCCACACCATCCTTCTGGAGCAGAACTACCGTTCCACCCAGACCATCCTCTCTGCGGCGAACGCCGTGATCGACCGCAATACCGAGCGGCGACCCAAGAAGCTGTGGACAGACCTCGGGCAGGGCGAGATGATCGCCGGCTATGTGGCGGATAACGAACACGACGAGGCCCGCTTCATCGCAGGCGAGATCGACAGGCTCGTCGACGAGGGCGTGGCCTACGGGGACATCTCCATCATGTACCGCACCAATAACGCCTCCCGAGCGTTGGAGGATGTGCTCATGCGCTCCGGGCTGCCGTACAAGGTGGTGGGCGGCACCCGCTTTTACGAGCGCAAGGAGATCCGCGACATCGTTTCCTACCTCAAGGTTCTCGATAACCCGGAGGACACGGTCGCGCTGCGCCGCATCATCAACACCCCGCGGCGAGGCATCGGCGACCGGGCACTCGCGCAGGTCACAGTCCATGCCGAAGCGCAGGGGGTGAGCTTCGCGCAGGGGCTGCGTGATGCCGCTGAAGATAAGGTCGCCCGTCTCGGCGGGCGCGGCCGCAACGCTATCGCGGGCTTCCTCAGCATGATGGAGAACCTGCGAAAAACGGTCGAGGACGCGGAACTGCGCGCCTCTGACGGCAGTCCGCTGGGTCTGCCGGATCTGGGCGCGATCATCGCCGCCATCGTGGAGCAGAGCGGCTACCGGGCCGAGCTGGAGAAGTCTAATGATCCGCAGGATCAGACCAGGCTGGATAACGTCAACGAGTTGATCAGCGTGGGCCACGAGTTCAGCCAGGAGGCGGCCCACCAGAAGGCCTACGAGGAGATGCCCGCCGGGAAGGCAGTGCAGCCCGAGGTGCAGCTCAAGCAGGACGTCGCCGACGCGATGCTGGACGAGGGCGAGGCTCCGCTGGGCAGCGTGCAGGCCTTTCTGGAACGGGTCAGCCTGGTCGCTGATGCCGACCAGATCCCAGAGGAGGGCGCAGGCCAGATCACGCTGATGACCTTGCATACCGCCAAGGGGCTGGAGTTTCCGGTCGTATTCCTCACCGGCTGGGAGGACGGTCAATTCCCGCACATGCGTGCGCTGAGCGACCCGACGGAGCTCGCCGAGGAACGCCGCCTGGCCTACGTGGGCATTACCCGCGCGAAGGAAAAGCTCTATATCTGCCGCGCGATCACCCGTTCCGGCTGGGGCGCGCCCGTGAATAACCCGCCCTCGCGCTTCCTCTCCGAGGTGCCCGAGGAATTGGTGGAGTGGCTCCGCGAGGAGCCGGATTGGTCCGGCTCGTGGGGCAGTGGCGGTTATGCCGATGGCTCAAGCTTCGGCGGTGGCTCTGGTTATTCGGGAGGCTGGGGTCGGTCCGGGGGATGGGGCTCCGGTGGTTCTGGCAGCTACGGCAGCCGGAGTGGCGGTTTCGACGGCGGGCGGACCTACGGTGCAGGCCGCGCGGGATCAGGCTTTAGCTCCGCGGGCAGCGGCTCTGGTGGCGCGTCCGGCGGCAATTCCACCGGTTTCCGTCCGGGTAAAGCTGCGGGTAAGGGCGCGGCAGCGAAGGCTAAGAAGAAGCCCACCGACCGCAGCGGCAAGCCCCTGGAGCTGGCTGTGGGCGACCGGGTTAACCACGACAAGTACGGCCTTGGCACCGTCAAGAGCGTCGATGGGGCGGGCAGCCACACCACCGTCATGATTGACTTCGGCAGCCGTGGCACCGTGCGGCTCATGCTCTTCGGCGGCGTGCCGATGGAGAAGCTCTAGGGCAGGGGCGGTGCCCCCTTAGAGCGCGCTCTATAACGAACCCAGCGCGGTCGTTATAAGAAGAACAGCTCCCACCCGTGCACGGGTGGGAGCTGTTGTCGTTTTAGCGTCGGCTTAGAGCTCGATGCCGAGGTCACGCAGCCACGGCACCGGGTCGATCGGGCCGGAGCCGTTCGGGTGGATCTCGAAGTGCAGGTGCGGGCCGGTGGAGAAGCCCTCGTTACCCATGCCGGCGATCTTCTGGCCGGCGGTCACGCGGTCACCGACGGAGACGTCGATGGTGGCGATGTGGCCGTAGACGGTAATGTCACCATTATCGTGCTTAACGCGCACCCAGTTGCCGAAGCCGGAAGCCGGACCAGCATCGATGACGGTGCCGTCCTTGACTGCGCGGATCGCGGTGCCAATGGCGTTAGCGATGTCCGCGCCGTTGTGGTTGGTGCCCCAGCGAGCGCCGAAACCAGAGGTGAAGGAACCCTCGGCCGGCTTAGCGGCCTGCGGAGCGCGGGAAGCAGCGTCTGCGGCAGCGCGCTGCTTCGCAAACTCCAGCGCGGAGGAGAGCTGTGCGGACAGGTCCGCGGTGGTCTCCTGCAGCTGCGGGACCTCCAGGATGCGCGGGGCATCAGCTGCGGAGCTGCCCTCGGCCTCCTGGGCCAGGAAGGAGGAGTCAGCCGCCAGTTCGATGGTGCCATCAGCTGGGGTAGCGGAGTTTGCCTGCTGAGCGCCAGCGGTGGCGCCTGCGGCGCCAGCCGTGGAGACGGCACCCGTTGCAACGGCGACCAATGCGAGACGGCGCTTGGCGCTGTTATCTACCTTGCGGTGCTGGCCAACGCGCCGGGGGATGGAGGTCTTCTGCACGTTCCTTGCCCTTTCAAGCTTTGGAGACTGTGATTTACTCGCTGGTTTTCGTAACCGGATCGTTATGAACGAGAGTTACTCTATTGTTTCCTTCCGTATCTTTCAACCAATATTGCGGGAATATAACAATAAGTGAACACTGTGACTGTTGTGGCGGGCGGGGTCATGACTGAGGGGCACCTTAAACGTGCAGTTCACGGCATCTTTTCTTCGATTCAATGCGGCGTTTTTTAGCCCTGTGTTGGCGAAGCACACCCGAAAAGGTGGGTAAAGTCACACTTTTCGCGCCTGCGTTTCCAGGCCTTCGCCCCCTCTCTGGCGCCGACCAGGGAAGTAGTCACGCGGGGTTCACCCGGTGTTCACCCGGAAACGCCGGAAAGCGCCGTGAATGTCGCAGTGCGGGCAGGGGCAGGCACAATAGACAATGTGAGTAGACAAGCCGACAACCCTCGTTCCAGACCGCGCCGCAGTGCCGTCCGCCAGGCGGGCCGCCGCCCGGCCGGTCCCCGCCGGCGCCCGCCGGCGCGCCCGTCGTCTATTCAGGCCACCCCGGCCGGGCGCTCCGTGGCTGGTCACAGTTCCCAGGAGCGCTTCCACCGCTCGGAGCGCGGTGAGCGCACCGTCCCGCGCACCGGCCAACGACAGCAGCCGGGCAGGGGAGCGGGACTGAAGCACCGCTGGGAATTGTGGCGCCCCCACATCAAGCGTTTCCTGCCCACCCTGCTGGCCAACCACGGGGTCACGATCGCGATCGCCCTGACCTTCGCGGTGATCGTGGGCATCGGCGCGAAGTTCTCGATGGTGCCCAGCGTCCTCGCCAGCGTCTGGATGGTGGCGAACGCCGCCCCGCTGAAAATGCAGGGCGTAGAGCTGGGCTTCGTCCCACTACTTCCCGCGATCGCGGTGATCCTCGGGCACTCCCGCCGCATCACGAAGGCGCTGGGGGATAAGGTCAGCGTCCGAGGATTAAGGGTCTTCGCCACCCTTGGGATCGGCCTGCCATTGGTGCTGACCCTCATCGCCTGGCTCATGCTCCTGGATGCTGGCCGCGTCTTCGATGTCCAGGCGCCCCACCTGGGGCGGGCCCTGCTGAACACCTTCCTTGTTAACGGGCTTGCCGTGGCCATCGGCATGAGGGGCCGCATCTGGCGGGCCCTGCTGATGCGCCGCCACTGGCCGACTTGGCCCGTGGAATCCGTCCGTCTGGCCCGGAACTTCCTGGGCTGGATGTGCGCAGCCGGTCTACTGGGTGTCGTGATCGCCCTGATCGGCAACTGGTCCGCCGTCCGCGCGGCCTACGAGATCGCGCCGGGCTTTTGGCCTGGCGTGGGGATGACCCTCCTGGCGCTGCTCTACCTGCCGAACATCATCATCGGCGCGGTGGCCGTCCTGCTGGGCGGGGAGTACAACCTCGGCTTTGGTCTGTTCAGCCTATTCAATATCACCAACGTCGAGCTGCCCCCGCTGCCGATCCTGGCCGCCGCCCCGAACGCGCCCATCCCGGGCGGGCCGTTCCTGCTGGCGATCCCAGCGATCGTCGCCGTGGCGACGGTTTACCGCTTCGTGCGCCAGCGCAGCTACGTGGAGTCCCCGGTCTTCACCGGCCTGGGCGCAGGGGTCGCTGCCCTGATCTTCGCCTTCATTGGTGCGTGGCTGGCGCGCGGCGTGCTGGGCACCGTCGGCGTCACCGGGCCGCTGCCGTGGCTCGCCGCCATTGAGGCTGGCGCCTGGTTGCTGCTGCCCGCCACCGTGCTGATGTGGTTCCTCTCCCGCGCCGGTGCCGCTGTCACCGAGGCAGTCCCGGCCGACGAGGTCGCCCCTGCCGACGACACCGACTACGAGGACGCCGAGTATGAGGACACCGAGTATGAGGACGAGTCCGCTGACTACGACGGTGAAGGCGAGGACGTCGCCGAGGGGGAGGACGTCGAGGGCGAAGGCACCACCTCCGACGATGGGGAAGAAGAATCCTTCGACGAGGAGGAAGCCGCTGACGCCGCAGCAGAAGACGAAGAAGGCGAAGAGGTCGACAACGCGGGCGCTGACGTCGATGTCGACGACGAGGTCGCCGCCGAAGAAGAAGACGAAGAAAACGACGAGCCCAAGAACGCGGACGTCGACAACGAGGACGACGCCGACGGCGAGACCGGCGAGAACGAGGAGAACTAATGAGTCAGAACTTCCACACCACTCTGCCCGCGCCCCAGGGCCGGCCGCTGCGCATCGTCGCGCTGGCCTCCGGCTCCGGCACGCTCGTCCAGTCCCTCATCGACAACCTGGACCCCGCGAAGGTTGAGCTGCTCGCCATCGGCGCGGACCGCGACTGCACCGCACTTGAGCGGGCCGAGAAGGCAGGCCTGCCGAGCTTCAAGGTGGAGTACATCCCGAAGGTCACCGACCGCGAGCAGTGGAACCGCGACCTCATCGCCGCGCTGGGAAGCTGGGACGCCGACCTTATCGTATCCGCCGGGTTCATGCGCATCATCGGCGCCGAGGTCGTGGACTGCTTCCCGGGGCGCATCATCAACACCCACCCCGCGCTGCTGCCCTCCTTCCCGGGCGCGCAGGCGGTCGTGGACGCCATCGAATACGGCGTGAAAGTCACCGGATCCACCGTTCACGTGGTCGACGCCGGGGTTGATTCCGGCCCGATCGTGGCGCAGGAAGCGGTAAACGTGCACCCAAGCGATAAAGTGGAGACGTTGCACGAAAAAATTAAGCACGTGGAGCGGCGTTTGATCGTGCAGGTCCTGCACGAGATCGCAGGAAACGGACTCACCATCGAGGGACGAAAGGCCCAGATCAGCAGCAATGACTGAACTTTCGAATTCTAAGAACCCA
>JBHWRM010000115.1:0-5180 GCA_043426695.1 Corynebacterium sp.
TGAGACGCGGCCCGGGGTGTGTTCCCACGGACCGCGTTCACTGTTCCCCGTCCTTCCTCTTATTTAGGACGTCACCAGCCTCACGCCTGACGCTCAGCTCTGCGGGATATGCAGCTTCTCCCAGGCCTTCCATCGTGGGGAAGGTTCCAGGAGCTGGCTTTCCTCGCCGGCCTCGAAGCGCTTGCCGTCGAAGACCTGGATGTGGCGCGCTGGGGCGGCCCCTTCCGCGGAGTTCGGCACAGTAGCGCCCTGTGCAGCGTTCCCCGCGGCGCCCGCGTCGCCCCGGTAGCGCTCAAAGCCCGGGTCGAGGTCGTGCAGGAACTTCCGCCAGCGGCGCAGCATGGCCTCGCTGGTGCGGTTCATCTGCTTCGCCCCGCCGAGCGCGAGGGCGAGCTTGCCGCGGCCGGTATTCACCCGGCGGAACAGCAGTGGCAGGTCGAGGGCGTGGGTCGCGCCCATCCCGCTGAGTTCCAGGGAGGGGGTGGTGGTGTCCAGGCGGTAGAACCACACATTGCCGGTCGGGTGCTGCTCGGCCAGTAGATAGGCCGGGGCCACGAAGATCGCGTGCCCGGTGAACTCGCCCACCGCGGAGCGACGCTGAACACCCTTGTAGTGCTGGATGAGTTCCTCGACATCCGTGCTCACATGCTCGGCGAGCGTGAGGGTGCGCGACCACTGGTGCTTGGTGCGCAGCGGCTCCCAGCGCATGAAGCGGTACTCATCGCGGTTATAACCCACGAGCAAGGGGAGGTCGCGCTGCGCGCCCTTGGCCAGCGGGTGCTTGGGCAGCACGTCGCCGTCGACGATGGGGGCGAAGGGGCCGGAGACCCCCGGTGCGTAGCGGAGGTTGTGGGCCACTAGGGCCTCGGTGATCTCGCCCAGTTCGGTGGCGGTGGCGCCGAAGAGGTCATCGATGCTGAGGCCGCCGGTTGCGGGGGAGGGGTCGGCGCTCGCGCCTGTGGACTTGGCCTCTGCCTTGTCCGCGCCCTTGCCCTTTTGTTTGGTCTTAGCCTCGTCCTTCTCGACGAGCCCGCGGATCCGGGCGAGCTCCGCCACGGCCTGCTCGCGCCAGTACTTGGCATTCTCCGGGGTGTGCACCATGGCTCCCGCGGGGGATTGGGCGATCGCGCCGGCGATCACGCCCTCCAGGGCCGGGCTTGTCATCAGCGCGGTGACCATCGCCCCGCCCGAGGACTCGCCGAAGATGGTGATGCGCTCCGGGTCGCCGCCGAAGGCGCGGGCGTTGGCCTGGATCCACTTCAGGGCCTCGATGATGTCGGAGAGCCCGGCGTTGGTGTCGATGCGCTCGTCGTCGAAGTCCTCTCCGAAGAAGAGCTGACCGAACATTCCGAGCCGATAGTTCACGCCCACGTAGATGGAGTCCGTGGCCTGGGCGAAGTGCTCGCCGGAGCGTTGCGGATCGGCCGCAGAGCCGTGGACGTTGCTGCCGCCGTGAAGGTGCACCGCGATGGGTCGGCGCGGAGTGGCGTCGATCGCGTGCGCCTTATTAATAGGGGCTGTTGCGTTGCCCGCGCCCGTGGCAGCTTCCATGTCCGTAGCGTTCTCGCTGCCCGCAACAGCGTCACTGCCTCGCGCCGTGCCGCGCGGCACGACGACGCTCAGCCACAGGCAGTCCTCGGAGCCGATCCAGCCGGTGGCCTTGTTGCGGAACTGGTAGCAGTACTCGCCGTCCGCGCGGGCCTCGAAGGTGCCCTCCCAGGGGGTGATGGGCTCGGCGCGGCGGAAGCGGCGGGGCCCGATGGGCGGCTGGGCATAGGGGATGCCACGGAATGCCGCGGCGCCGGTTTCCGCGTGACCCTTGATGCGGCCGGTGGTGGTCTGGACAGTCCAGAAGTCACCGGGCGCGGGGGAGCGCTGAGCCATGTCCGCCATCCCGCTAGTTCACCTCAGCGGCCGTGCGGGCTAGGAAGAGCAGCTGCGCAGCACCCACGGAGTGGATCTCGGTCGGGTCCACGGACTCATCGGCGGAGTGGATGCGAGCCTGCGGCTCAGCCAGGCCATAGAGTGCCAGCTCCGCGCCCGGGTGGGCCGAGAGCAGCTTATTGGTCAGCGGGATGGAGCCGCCGGAGGCGACCTCCGCGATGTCCATGTGCTCCTTGCCTTCAGCCGCGGCGTAGGAGTCGCCCAGGGCACCGGCGAGGCGCTGCAGCGCCGGGCCGGTCAGGTCAGCGCTGAAGGGCTCGGCCAGGGACTCGCGCTCGATGCTCATCTTCGCGTTCGGGGCGTGCTTCTCGAGGTGGGCAACCAGGAGGTCCTGGCACTCCTTCGGCTCCATTCCCGGTGGCACGCGCAGGCTCACCACGGCCGCGGTCTCGGCCGGCACCGCGTTGACGGCGTCCTTGACTGGCAGGGCGTCGATGGCGGTGACGGTGATCGCCGGGCGCGCGACGGTGAGGTCATTGGGCTTCAAGCCCTGATCGGCGCCGTAGACCTCCACGCCGTCCAGCACGCCGGCGTCGCGGCGGAAGGTGGCCACGTCCGGGCCCACGCCCTCCCAGGTGGTGCTCGGCGCCAGGCCCTCGACGGCGATCAGGCCCTTCTCATCGTGCAGGGTGCTGAGCAGCTTGATCAGCTCCACGGTCGCGTCCGGGGCGGCACCGCCGAACTGGCCGGAGTGCAGCGGCTGCTCCAGGGTCTGCAGGCGGACGGTGACCGCCGCGGAGCCGCGCAGGGCGGTGCACAGGCTCGGCACTCCCACGGAGTCGTTGCCGGAGTCCGCGATGAGGAACACATCCGCAGCGAAGAGCTCGGGGCGCTCGGCCAGCAGGTTCTCCAGGCCGTAGCCGCCGCGCTCCTCGGATCCCTCCACAACAACCCGGATGCCGACCTTGTTCAGCACCGGGTACTGCTCGGCGAGCTCGTTGAGGGCACGCAGGGTGCCCAGGTGCATACTCACGGAGCCCTTGCAGTCCGCGGTGCCGCGGCCGTGCCAGCGGCCGTCGCGCTCGGTCAGCGTCCATGGGTCGGAGCTCCAGGCGTCGACGTTGCCGGCGGGCTGGACGTCGAAGTGGCTGTACAGCAGGACGGTGGGGTAGCCGTCCTCCGGCTGGCGAAGGCCGATGACGGACTTCGATCCGTCGGAGGTCGGGTAGGCCTCGACGGGAACCCCGACCTCGCGGAACTGGCCGACCACCCAGTCCGCGGCGCCGTCGTTGTGCTCCTGGAGCTCAGGGACGGAGTGGATGGACTGGAAAGCGATGAGTTCGGTCAGCGCGTCCTTAATAAAGGGCAGTTGTGCCTCGAGGGCTGCGCGGGCCTCGTTCGGGGTAGGAATTGCGTTAATTGTCATGGGGTCCAGGGTAACGCTTTTCCCAAAGTTGCGAATATTGCACTCAAGGGGTGTGAGTGCTAAAAACGGTGTTAGCACTTGCACTGGTCGAGTGCCAGATGAACGAACGATCGAGTTCAGTGAGGACGGGTGGAGCGGCACTTGCCCGTCCGTGCCGTCGCGGGCGCTGGATTCGACCCGCATGTGTCGCACAAACTCTAACGGAGGATCTGAAGCCTAATGGCGAAGATGATTGCATTCGACGAAGAGGCCCGCCGCGGTCTTGAGACAGGCCTGAACACCCTGGCTGACGCCGTCAAGGTCACCCTGGGTCCGAAGGGGCGCAACGTTGTCCTCGAGCGCAAGTGGGGCGCACCGACGATCACCAACGACGGTGTGACCATCGCTCGCGAAATTGAGCTGGAGGATCCGTACGAGAAGATCGGTGCGGAACTGGTCAAGGAGGTCGCGAAGAAGACCGACGACGTCGCCGGTGACGGCACGACCACCGCTACCGTTCTGGCTCAGTCCCTGGTCCGCGAGGGCCTGCGCAACGTGGCTGCCGGCTCCAACCCGATGGGCATCAAGCGCGGCATCCAGGCTGGTGTCGCGAAGGTGACCGAGCATCTGCTGGCGAACGCCAAGGAGATTGAGACCCAGGAGCAGATCGCTTCCACCGCTGGCATCTCCGCTGCGGATGAGGAGATCGGCAAGCTGATCGCCGAGGCTATGTACAAGGTCGGCGATGGTCAGCTGAACAAGGACGGCGTGATCACCGTCGAGGAGTCCAACGCTTTCGGCGTGAACCTCTCCGTCACGGAGGGCATGCGCTTCGATAAGGGTTACATCTCCGGCTACTTCGCCACCGACATCGAGCGCGGCGAGGCTGTCCTGGAGGATCCGTACATCCTGCTGGTTAGCTCCAAGATTTCCAACGTCAAGGACCTGCTGCCGCTGCTGGAGAAGGTCATGCAGTCCGGCAAGCCGCTGCTGATCGTGGCTGAGGACATCGAGGGCGAGGCACTGTCCACCCTCGTTGTGAACAAGATCCGCGGCACCTTCAAGTCCGTTGCCGTGAAGGCTCCGGGCTTCGGTGACCGCCGTAAGGCTCAGCTGCAGGATATCGCGATCCTGACCGGCGGCCAGGTCATCGCCGAGGAGGTCGGCCTGAGCCTGGAGACCGCCGACCTGCCGCTGCTGGGCACCGCCCGCAAGGTTGTTGTCACCAAGGACGACACCACCATCGTCGATGGTGCTGGCTCCAAGGAGCAGCTGGAGGGTCGCATCAAGCAGATCCGCCAGGAGATCGAGAACGCTGACTCCGACTACGACCGTGAGAAGCTGCAGGAGCGCCTGGCGAAGCTCTCTGGCGGCGTGGCTGTGCTGCAGGTCGGTGCTGCCACCGAGGTGGAGCTGAAGGAGCGCAAGCACCGTATCGAGGATGCCGTGCGTAACGCGAAGGCTGCTGCCGAGGAGGGCATTGTTGCCGGCGGTGGCGCTGCGCTGGTGCAGGCCGCACACGTCCTGGAGGATAACCTGGGCCTGGAGGGCGACGAGGCAACCGGCGTGCAGATCGTGCGCGCGGCCCTGGCTGGCCCGCTGAAGCAGATCGCACGCAACGCTGGCCTGGAGCCGGGCGTTGTTGAGGATAAGGTCAACAACCTGCCTGCCGGCGAGGGCCTGAACGCCGCCACCGGCGAGTACGTGGACCTGCTGGCTGCTGGCATCTCCGACCCGGTGAAGGTGACGCGCTCTGCACTGCAGAACGCTGCCTCCATCGCTGGTCTGTTCCTGACCACCGAGGCTGTGGTTGCGGATAAGCCGGAGCCGGACGCTCCAGCTATGCCGGACGCAGACGCCATGGGCGGCATGGGCGGCTTCTAATCCCCCC
>JBHWRM010000116.1:0-2561 GCA_043426695.1 Corynebacterium sp.
CCCCTTGGTCTTCTCACCGATGAGTCGAGAGAGCACTCCGGCCAACAGCGGGATGCCGAGGAAGACGAGCACGGAGGTGGCGATGGACCAGAAGGAAAACTCAGCCGAGGTGGTCGCCAGCCCCAGCCAGGAGGGCAGGATTTGGAGGTAGAACCAACCAAGCACGCTGAACATAATCACCTGGAACACCGAGTTGATAGCCACCAGCACGGCCGTGGCCTCCCGGTCACCACACGACAGATCCGACCAGACGAGCACCATCGCGATGCACCGAGCCAGGCCGACAATGATCAGCCCCGTGCGCAACTCCGGCTGATCTGGTAGGAAAATCCAGGCCAGAGTAAACATGAAAGCCGGGCCGACCAGCCAATTTAGGACGAGGGAAACGGTCATCAGGCGTTTATCGGCGACGATCTCCCGAGTCTTGTCGTAACGAACCTTCGCCAACGGCGGGTACATCATCACCAGCAAGCCAAAGGCGATCGGCAGGGATATCCCGCCGACCTCCAGGGCACCCAGAGCGTCACTAATGCCGGGGAACGCCCGGCCCAGGAGTAGGCCAACAGCCATGGCCAGAAGGATCCACACAGGCAGGAAGTGGTCCAAAAAGGACATACGCGGGCGATGGGAAACAGTCATAAGACCCCTTTTACATATTGATGGTCATCGATATTAAAAGTAATCTTCATATAGATGCCCGTCAATATAGGATGGCTATTATGACCCTCCCGCAGATCCTTCCACTCACTGATCTTGCCTCCTGTTGCTCGCTCGGTTCTGGCCCCCTGACCGAGCAACAGGCCGAGCGTTATGCCACCTTGTTCAAGGTGCTGGCCGACCCTGCCCGCCTGCGGCTGCTGTCGAGGTTGGCGGCCGAGGGATGCGGCCCGGTCAGTGTCGGGGAACTAACAGAGAGGTCTGGGTTGAGTCAGCCAACTGTGTCGCACCACCTCAAACGATTGACCGAAGCCGGCCTGCTAGACAAGGTGCGAGTAGGCCGGACGGTCACCCACCAGGTCCGCCCGGAACTGTTCGCAGAGCTGCGCACCGTTCTGCAGATGGACTGACCCGCCACCGACGAGCAGGACACGATCACACATGTGATCACCAAGCACGCCGAGGCGATCGTCGCACCGTTGCGCGGGGCGTGTCTGCACCGGGTTCTAAGCTGGGGTTAGCGCCTGCTTGAGGCGGGCGGCGTCGCTAAAAAACACAGCACCGCAACCACAACACCACACGAAAGGCGAGAGTATGACCGAAGAGACGAAGAAAAACGAATCCCTGGCGGAGGCGATGGATACCGCCTACGACGCCGGGATCGAGATGCGACGCGCGGTCATGGGCGATGATTTCGTGGACGCCGCGCTCGAGCGCAACGCGGGTAAGGACGGCGAAGAGCTGCAGAAGCACATCTCCGCGACCGTCTGGGGTTCCATCTGGAACCGGCCGGGCCTGGAGAAGCGTGACCGCAGCCTGCTGAACATCGGCATGCTCGTCGCGCTGCGGGCCACCGGTGAGCTGCGCGGGCATGTCCGCGGGGGCCTGCGCAATGGGCTGACCCGCGAGGAGATCACCGAGGCCGTGCTGCACACCGCTGGGTACTGCGGGGCTCCTGCGGCACTGAGCGCGATGAAGGTCGTGCAGGAAGTGCTGGAGGAAGAGCTCGGGCCGAAGGAAAGCTAGCTCAGCGCGTCCTCCAGGTAGCGGTCGCGGCCTGCCCACAGGCCGGCGAGGAACTGCAGCACCACCAGGGCCACCAGCCCAGCCATGACGACGGACCACGGCTGGGCCACTCCCCCGCCGGAGAGCACGTCGTGCAGCGCGCCCGCGCCAACCGGGCCGATCGCGGAGCAGGTGTAGCCCGCGGTCTGGCTGAGCGCGCCCAGCCCCGCCGTCCCCGCCACCGTGCGGGTGCGCAGCATGGCCAGGGAGAACGCGATACCCGTGGCTGTACCGTGCCCGATGCCGAAAAGCACCGCGAAAGCCATGCCCAGGTGGGCGGGCGCGAAGTACATGCCCGCCAGGCCCACGCCCAGGCCCACCGAGCCGATGGAGGTCGCCCACACCTGGCTGCGGGTGCGGTGCACGAGGATGCTCACCGCCAGTGCGCACGGGATGGCCACCAGGTTCACGACGGTCAGCATCTCGCCGCCCGCGTTCTCCCCGCGGCCCTGCTCCAGGAACATCGTCGGCAGCCACGCGTTGACCGTGTAGAAGAGTACGGAGAGCACCGCGAAGTACACGCTCACCGCCCACGCCAGCGGGGAGCGCAGCATGCTGCTCATCGCGATCGCCGGTGGGGCCGCCTTCGCACTGGATGCCGCGCCGGAGGCATCGGCGGGATCCTCCCCCGCTCCCTCCGCAGCGCCGGACGCCTCGCCGGAGTCAGTGAACTGCACATTCGCCGCCGGGGTACCCGGACGCAGCTTCACCTTTCCAACCTGCGGCAGCCACAGCGGCAGCGCGATCACTGCGAGGATCCCCCAGCTCAGCAGCGCGATCCGCCAGGACCCCGTGGCCCGGGGCGATCGGCAGCGACAGCCCACTGGCCAGGGCCGGCC
>JBHWRM010000117.1:0-4161 GCA_043426695.1 Corynebacterium sp.
CGATGATCTTCGCTTCCAGCTCCTGGCCGATGTATGGCTCCAGGTCGCGGACGCGACGCATTTCGACGAGGGATGCAGGCAGGAAGCCACGCAGGCCGATGTCCAGGATCAGGCCGCCCGTGACGACCTCGATGACGGTACCGGTGACCGGCTCGTCGTTCTCCTTGAGCTGCTCGATGGCACCCCAAGCGCGCTCGTACTGGGCACGCTTCTTGGACAGGATCAGGCGACCCTCCTTGTCCTCCTTGGTGAGGACCAGAGCGTCGATCTCGTCGCCAACCTCGACAACCTCATTCGGGTCGACGTCGTGCTTGATGGACAGCTCACGGGACGGGATTACGCCCTCGGTCTTGTAGCCGATGTCCAGCAGGACCTCGTCGTGATCGACCTTGACAATGGTGCCCTCGACGATATCGCCATCATTGAAGTACTTGATGGTCTCATCGACGGCGGCGAGGAAATCCTCAGCGGAGCCAATGTCGTTGATGGCTACCTGAGGGACGTTGTTGGTTGGCATATGGAAGTGTTCTCCGAAACGGAAATCAAATAGGAATGGACAGGGTCAAACTGCGCCTTTCGACGCGTAACGTACTGAAGGTTACACGAGAGGCTTTAGCTGCACAAACACCTGTTTTGCAAACTCCTCGGTCGTGGCGGGACGGGGCGCACCTTCCGCCCCACTCGCCACAGCGGAATCATGAGCCCCAGCGGTTTCGGGCTCGGGGGCGGTGGCGGGCGCCTCGCGGAGCAGATCCGCAGTCGGCGCCTTGATCACGGCCTCGCGTACCGCGCCTTCCAGGAGCTCCGCAGCTTGCGGGTATCCCAACGAGTCGAGCATCTGCGCGGCAGAGTTCATGATGCCCGCCGGGTTGGCGATCCCCTGGCCCGCGATATCCGGGGCGGAACCGTGCGCGGCCTGGGCCATGACCTGTGACTCGCTGGCATTGATGCTGCCCGCGATGCCCAGCGAACCGCCCAGCCCGCCGGCCAGGTCGCTCAAGATATCGCCGAACATGTTCTCGGCCACGATCGTGGCATAGCGCTGCGGGCGGGTCACCAGCTCCGCGCACAGGGCGTCAATGTGAACCGGCTGGACCTCGACCCCGAACTCTTCCGCGCAGGCCTGCGCCTCGCTGACGTAGCGTCCCGAGGTCTCGGGTAGGACGTTGGACTTGTGCGCCACCGTCAGCACCCCGTCGCGGGCGGCGGCGATGGCGGCAGCGCGACGGACGATGCGGCGGATCTTGGTCTGCGTGAAAACGCCGATCGCCAGGGAGACCTCCCCGTTGACCGTGATATCGCCGCTACCCACCAGCATGTTGCGGTCGGCGTACATGCCCTCGGTGTTCTCGCGGACTATCACCACATCCAGGTCCGGGTTCACCGCCCCCGGCACGCCGCGCACCGGGCGGATATTCGCCCACAGGTCCCCCTTTGTGCGCAGATGGGCCGAGGGGTTGAGCTGACCGGCCACGCTCGCTGGATAGGACACATTATCGTGAGGCCCCAAGACCCAGCCGTCCAGGCCGGTGATGGTGTCCCACGTCTCCTCCGGCACGACCCGGCCGGTGGCGTCGATCGCCTCGCGGCCCAGCAGCAGCGGCACAAACTGCGGCACCGCTTCCCCACTGGCCTGCAGCGCGAGCTCCACCGCCCGCACCGTTGGGGCGACGATCTCCGGCCCGATGCCCTCGCCCTGCCAGACTCCGAGACGACAATTTTCTGTATTAGCCATGCCCTCCACCCTAGGACTCGCAGACCAGGCGAGCACAGGGTCTTTGCATTATTCTTGCGCGTTGCCCGAACCTGACGTCCTGAAATAAACCCAGCGTGCCTGGTGTCTTTTACAAGGATTCGGCCGTAAAGTACCTCGGGTGACTGATTACTCTTCGCACTCTGCAGCATCGGAGCAGGCCCCGGCCAGCACGGCCGGCAGCTCCAGCGGCGTGAGCTTTGACAAGACCAAGCCCTCCGCGCTCACGATCATCCTCAACGCGATTCGCGGCGGCCTGATCGGCCTCGCCGAGCTCGTGCCGGGCGTGTCCGGCGGCACGATCGCGCTGGTGACCGGCGTGTACGAGCGTGTGCTCTACAACGCCAATGTCTTCCTCGACGGGGTGAAAACCCTGCCGAAGGACCGGGCGAAGGCGGGCCAGCGTTTCCGCGACGTGGACTGGTGCCTGCTGCTCCCGATGCTCATCGGCATGGGACTCATCGTGGTGCTCATGGCTGGCCCGATGAAGGACTTCGTAGCCAATCAGCCGATCGCAGCGCGCTCGCTGTTCCTCGGCATGGTGGTGGTCTCCATCGCCGTGCCACTGCTGATGATCGACTGGAATAGTGCCTCGGCCAGCTTGGCGAAGGTGCTGCCTGTGATGGGCATCTTCGCAGTGCTGACCTTCTGGGCCACCGGGTTCACCAGCACCACGCAGCGTGAACCAAACCTGATCATCGTGTTTTTCGCCGCAGCGGTCGCGGTCTGTGCGCTGGTGCTGCCGGGCGTGTCCGGCTCCTTCTTCCTGCTGGCGGTCGGCCTCTACGAGGCCACCTTGGGTGCTGTGGACGAGCGGAACTTCACCTACCTGGGCGTGTTCGCCCTCGGCGCGCTGACGGGCATCGTGCTCTTCGTCCGCCTGCTGGAGAAGATGCTCAACGAGCACCGCACCGTCACGCTGGCTGCGATGGCCGGTCTGCTGCTGGGTAGCCTGCGCGCGCTGTGGCCGTGGCAGGACGACGCCGCTGGTCTGCTGGCACCGTGCGAAAACATCGGTGGCGCGATCGGACTGTTCGTCCTGGGGGCTGCGATCGTGGCCGCGATGATTTTCGCGGAGCGTCGCTTCGGGGGCGACAAGGCCGAGGCGACCGCGAAGGCCTAAGGGCTCCTGCAATAAGACGAAACATCCCCACGGTGACCGAACACCGTGGGGTTTCGCATTGCTGTGAGCGTGACCTTGCACGCACGCTGCGATCATGCAGCCAGAGCGCTGCGGCGAAGACTAGTGCCCGGCGAGATCCCAGTTCTCGCCGTGCCCGGCGGAGACATCCAGGGGAACCCGCAGGCTGGCGGCCGAATCCATGTTCTCCTCCAACAACTGCTGAATCTGCTCAAGCTCACCAGGTGCGATCTCCAGGACGAGCTCATCGTGGACCTGCAGCAAAACCCGGGACTTCAGATTCGCGTTGCGCAGCGCGCGATCAACCCGCAGCATCGCGAGCTTGATGATGTCCGCGGCCGTACCCTGGATCGGCGCATTGAGCGCGGCGCGTTCCGCGTTCTCCCGGGCGACACGGTTCGAGCTGGCTAGCTCCGGCAGATAGCGACGGCGACCGTAAAGCGTCTCCGTGTAGCCGGTCTCCTTAGCCGCCTCGACGACCTTGTCCAGGTAGCTCTTCACGCCACCGAAGCGGTCAAAGTAGTTCTCCATGATCCCCTTGGCCTCACCCGGGCTAATGCCCAGCTGCTGGCTGAGACCAAAGGCGGAGAGGCCGTAAACCAGGCCATAGCTGAGAGCCTTGACGCGACGGCGCAGCTCCGGAGTCACCTCGTCCACCGGGACGTCGAAGACGCGGGAACCGACGTAGTTGTGCAGGTCCTCGCCCGCCCGGTAGGCCTCGATGAGGCCGGCGTCCTCGGAAAGGTGCGCCATGACGCGCATCTCGATCTGCGAATAGTCGGCGGTCAGCAGCGTTTCGTAGCCCTCTCCAACGCGGAACGCGGAGCGGATCTTGCGGCCCGCTTCCGTACGCACGGGGATGTTCTGCAGGTTCGGTTCCGAGGACGACAGTCGGCCAGTGGCCGCACCCTTCTGGTTGAAGGTGGTGCGGATTCGGCCGTCGCCGTCGATGGCGTTGATGAGACCGTCGATGGTGCTCTTCATCTTCTGGTACTCACGGTGCGCCATGAGGTGGTTGAGGAAGGGGTGCTCGGTCTGCTGCTGCAGCTTCTCCAGCTCCGCGGCGGCGGTGGAGTACCCAGTCTTCGTTTTCTTGGTCTTCGGCAGGCCGAAGTCCTCGAAAAGTACCTTCTGCAGTTGCTTGGGGCTGGAAAGGTTGAGCTGATCGTCTTCGGCGAGTTCGCGGGCGGCGGTCACCTCGTCGGCGATCTGGGCTTCGTATTCGTTGGCGAGCTCCTCGAGGGCGGCCTTATCCACCTCGATGCCG
>JBHWRM010000118.1:0-27210 GCA_043426695.1 Corynebacterium sp.
GTCTTTGGCTCAGGCTTCTTCTGTTCAGCCTTCTGGGCCGCGCCCTTCTTGGTCTTGTCCTCGGCAGCCTTCTTGGCTGCGGCCTCCTTGGCCTTCTTCGCCTTCTCAGCCTCTAGCTGCTTTACCTTTTCGGCTTCAGCCTTCTTGGCCTTCTCTTCGGCTGCCTTCTTTGCCGCAGCCTTTTCCTCGGCTGCCTTCTTTGCAGCGGCCTCCTTGGCCCTCTTGGCCTTCTCGGCCTCAACCTGCTTTGCCTTTTCGGCTTCAGCCTTCTTGGCCTTCTCTTCGGCCGCCTTCTTTGCGGCAGCCTCCTCGGCGGCCTTAGCCTGCTTAGCCTTTTCGGCCTTCTCGGCCTGCTTGAGCCCGGCCTCAGCCCGATCCGCCGTGGGCTGCTCACGCTTGTCAGCGCCCGCTGCGGGCGCGGTGGAAGCTTCGCTCTCGGTATCCTCGACGACCGGGATTGCGCCGGTCAGCTCGGCAACGGAAATGCCACCCTCGTCGAGGCTGCGACGGCGCCGGCGGCGGCCGCTATCAGAAGAGGTGCGACCGCTGCGGGCGAGCAGTTCCGCGACCGTAAGCTTCTCACTCATCGAATGTTCCCATCAATGTCCACGTGAACATACAAATAACTGTTTCGCATAGTATACGAAGCGCCATTTTTAGTTTTGTTCATTCCACACCCTAATGGCGCTAGGAAACTAAGAAAAATCTTCGAAAGCCACGTCCGTGTGGTGGAAGATCATTCCCTCACGTAGCGCCCACGGGCAAATATCCAAGGACTCCAGGCCCAGCTTGCGCATCGCCGCCTCCGCGACCAGCGCGCCAGCCACCACCTGGTGGGAACGTTCCTGGCTCACGCCCTCCAGCTCCGCTCGGTCCGCCGCGGTCATGCGAGAGATGAATGCGATGAGCTGCCGCAGGCCAGGCTGGGTCAGGGTTCGCTTCACCCGTGGTCCCGCGGAGCTTGGCGCCGCACCGGTCAGGCGGGCGAGCATGCGGAAGGTCTTGGAGGTTCCCACCGCCACGTCGATGGGGCCGGCATCCTGGAATTCCTTGATATTGGCGTCCAGCTGCTCCTCGATGAACTCCCGCAGGTTCTTCACGGACTTCCGGGACGGTGGATCGCTGTCGAACCATTCCCGGGTCAACCGGCCCGCGCCCAGATCCAGGCTCAGCGCCACGTCCGGGCTCTCTGTGGTCCCCACGGACATCTCCAGGGAACCGCCGCCAATGTCGAGGTCGCAGATACGGCCAGCCGACCAGCCATACCAGCGGCGCACCGCGAGGAAGGTCAACCGGGCCTCTTCCTCGCCCGTGAGGATTTGCAAACGCACGCCGGTGGCATCCTCGACGGCGTCCAGCACCTTCTCGGAATTATTCGCGGAACGGATCGCCGACGTCGCAAACGGCAACAGCTCCTCGCAGCGGAACTGTTCCGCCATCTCCGAAGCCAGACCCACGCCGCGCGTGAGCTTATCGATCCCCTTCGAGTTGATGTTCCCCTTCTTCGAGAGGTACTCCACCAACCGCATGGGGGTTTTCCAATTACTCATGGGAGTTGGCGGGCCACCGTACTGGGCATCCACAACCACGAGGTGAACCGTATTACTGCCAACGTCCAAGACACCTAATCTCACGTTTTCAGCCTAGCGGGTCTACGGTGGATTGCGTGAGAAATAGCGAGCCAAATTCCCCCCACCCCATCGCGTCCGGCTATCCAGACGGCACCCCAGCTGACCTTTCGGTACGCCGCGGCGTCGAGCTGCCCGGCGATTACCCCCGCGAATGGCTGGAATTCATTAACCCGGCGGACTCCGAGCACATCATCCAGATCGACCTGACCTGGCTGATGTCCACCTACCGCTGCCGTTTCGGCACGGAGGCCTGCCACGGCATCGACGTCGCTGCCGACCCGGGCGTGGCCTGCTGCGTCCACGGTGCTTTTCTTACGGACGACGACGACCGCGCCAACCTCAACCGTGTGGTCCAGGAGCTCAGCCCCGAACAGTGGCAGCTCTACACGCCGGGCGAAACCCCGGGAGAGAAGGAGCAGGCTGACGGGGAACTCGAGCCATGGCTCGAGTGGGACGAGCTGGAAAACGACGAGGGCGAGATGGAGCCCGCGCTGAAGACCAAGACCGTCGACGGCGCCTGCATCTTCGCCAACCGCGCGGGCTTTGAGGGCGGCATCGGCTGTGCGCTGCACATCTGGGCCGCCGAGAACGGTGAGTCCATCGTGGAGTCCAAGCCAGAGGTCTGCTGGCAGGTGCCGCTCCGCCGCCTGGAGGACTGGGAGACCCGCCCCGATGGCCAGGAAATGCTGCGCACGACAATCACGGAGTACAACCGCCGTGCCTGGGGCGACGGCGGAGCGGACTTCGACTGGTGGTGCACCACCGACCCGAACTGCCACGCGGGCAGCGCCGAGGGGCAGGGCGGGCCGGCAGATGCCATGTGGCGCACCCACAAGGACGAGCTGGTGGAGCTCATCGGCGAAGAGTCCTACGAGGTGCTGGCGGAGCACTGCGAGGCCCTGGAAGCGCGCGCCGCGGCCACCGGCGAGCAGAACGAGGCGGGGGCTCCGCTGGCACCCAGCGGCTTCCCGCTGCTGACGATCCACCCGGCGACCCGGGCGGCCCGCGAGCGCAAGCTCTAGTACGCCCGCTCAATCGCGCTTCAGTGGGGGCTCCCGCCCCGAACAGGGTGCGACCACAGCCCACGCGACGCAAGAACGCCCCAGGAAGTTTTCCTGGGGCGTCTCGCTTAGGTGATGAGCCTTAGGTGGTGAGCTCAGCGGAGGGGGTTACTTCTTACCCTCGGCGGCCACGGCGGCCGCACCGGCTGCTGCAGCCTCCGGGTCGAGGTACTCGCCACCCTTGACCTTGACCGCACCGTTGCTGTCGAACTTGTAAACCAGCGGCATACCGGTCGGCAGGTTCAGCTGGGCGATGTCCTCGTCGGAGATCTCGTCGAGGTGCTTGACCAGCGCGCGCAGGGAGTTGCCGTGCGCGACGACGAGGACGGTCTCCCCCGCCTTCAGGCGTGGCTCGATCTCGGCCTCGTAGTACGGGACGAGGCGCTTGACGACATCCTGCAGGCACTCGGTGCGCGGAACCTCCGGCAGGTCGGCGTAGCGCACGTCGTTGGTCTGTGCGTACTCGCTGTCCACGTCGATCTGCGGCGGCGGGGTGTCGTAGCTGCGGCGCCAGGACATGAACTGCTCTTCGCCGTACTTATCGCGGGTCTCGGCCTTGTTCAGACCCTGCAGCGCACCGTAGTGGCGCTCGTTGAGGCGCCAGTCGCGCTGCACTGGGATCCAGTGGCGGTCTGCCTCGTTCAGCGCGATGTTCGCGGTCATGATCGCGCGACGCAGGAGGGAGGTGAACAGGACGGTCGGCTCGACGGCGGCGTCCTTAATCAGCTGGCCGGCCCGCTTGGCCTCGGCCTTGCCCTGGTCGGTGAGGCTGACGTCCACCCAGCCGGTGAACTGGTTCGTTGCGTTCCATTCGCTCTGCCCGTGGCGGAGGAGGATCAGTGTTCCTTCAGTGTTGCTCATACCTCCATTTTGCCATGAAACGTTGCGGCCCAGGCGGCAGGTGGCCCCGTTCGCGGGGCACACTCCCGCGCTGTCCCGGCGCGCGGCCCGCTACTCCGTGTCCTGGCCGGTGGACTCCTTGCTCGCCTCCCCCTCAGCCTCGGCCGGCGCGGCGGCGGCCTGCTCGGCCACGACCTCGCGCGGGGACTTGCCGGGCATGGGTGCCAGCTGGTCGACCTCCTCGTCGGTGGGGCGGAGGCGCTGGAAGGCCCCCAGGTTAAAGGTCGGCTCGCCGCGGGAAAGCCGCCAGGCCCATTCGTGGCGGATGGAGGATTCGAAGCCGCGTTCCAAAATGCGGTTGAAGTCCCCGTCCGCGCGTTCCAGCACCTGCCCCAGGATCCGCTGGATGTCCTCGGCGGTGGTGGATTCTCCGAACTGTCCGACCAGGTAGATGTCGTTATTGCCGTCGAGGGTGTAGTGCACCCCGTAGGTCCGGCGGTTGGCCTGCAGCAGCAGCCGGTAGACCTCCTCCTGGGCCTCCTCCACCGCGCGGCACACGAAGGCCTCGACCCGGAACATGCCCTCCTGCGGGATGAAGAGGCAGTTGGTCTTGAGCCTGCGTTCCCCCGGGAGGACGACGACCAGGTTGCCGCCGGATTCGACGTAGTCGACGTCGGCTTCGTCTAAGAGCGCAGAGATCTTTTCGAGGTTCATGCCCCCAACCTACCCCCGCAGCCGAACCTCGTAAGGTGCGAGCGCTAATTCGCGCTGCCCGCCGGGTGGCGCTCCGCGGGGCCTTCCTCCGGCATCGTCGGGAGGCTCCGGTAGAGCTCCACCAGCTGCTTGGCCGTGTTCTCCCAGCTATAGCGGGCGGCGTGCTGGGGTGCGTATTCCGCCATCGCGATGCGCTGGTCGTCGTCGGAAAGCAGCTGGCCCAACGCATCGGCCCACACTTGCGGGTCCTGGCCGTCGACTAGCAGGCCGGACTTGCCCTCCGCGACCGCGGCCTGCAGCCCACCGACTCGGGTAGCGACCACGGGCGTGCCGGTGGCCTGCGCCTCCAGGGCGACCAGGCCGAAAGACTCATTCGCACTAGGCATCGCCACCACGTCCGCGGCCTGGTAGATCGAGACGAGTTCCTCGGGCGGACGGGGCTGCAGGAAGCGGACCGCGCGCGTGATCCCCAGTTCCTCGGCGAGCTCCTCCAGGCACTTCGGTCGCTCCAGCCCGGAGCCGCTGGGCCCACCGCAGATCAGCACGCGGATCGGCATGTCCGGGTGGCGCTCGATGAGGGTCGCGGCGGCCCGCAGCAGCACGTGCGGGCCCTTGAGCCGCTGCAGGCGCCCCACGAAGCCGATCACCTTCGCGGAGAGCGGGATTCCCAGGGCTCGGCGGGCGTTCTCGGTGGCGCGTTCGGTGCCGGGGGTGAACTTTTCAATATCGGCGCCGGGGGTGACCACCGCGATGCGGGCCTTATGGGAGTCGTAGCCCTCCTCAACGTCCGCGACTTCGGCCTCGGTGTTGACGATCAGGACGTCGGCGTTGTCCACGATCTGCTGCTCGCAGATACGACGGGACTCCGGCTCCCGGTGGTCCCCCTCGGAGAGGTAGTTATTCTTCACCGCGGCCAGCGTGTGCGGGGTGTGCACCCAGCGGATATTCCACAGGTCCCGCAGCAGCCACGCGACCTGTCCGGAGAGCCAGTAGTGGGAGTGGATGAGGTCATAGCTCAGCCCGTGTTGCCGGGTGAAGGCGAGCACGGAGCCGGTGAACGCGGCCAGTTGAGTCGGCAGCTCCTCCTTGCTCAGTCCCTCATAGGGGCCGGCCACGCAGTTGATCACCCGCACGCCGTCATCGAGCTCCACGACCTCCCCCTGCAGTGGCCGGGTGGCGCGGGTGAAGATGTCCACGCTTAACCCCAATTTGGCCAGCTGTTCGGCGGTGTTTCGGATGTAGACGTTCATTCCGCCGGCGTCGCCGGTTCCCGCCTGTTCCAGCGGGGAAGTGTGCATAGAGATCATCGCGATGCGCATGCTTTCCGATCCTACGTTCCCCCCACTCGCCCAAGCCCCTTTGAGGAGGCTGCCCCGCCGACGTTAATACCCTAAGGAGTTATTTGTTTTCACACACAAATGTCCCGGAACCGGCTAGCGTTAGTGAGACCCGCACCACATTCCTTGTTTCGGACCCCAAGGAGGCCAAAGACATGACCGAAACCCTCGCCCCCAATTCTTCCGCGGCGAACGAAAAAGGCAAGAAGCCCGAAGGCCGCGCGTGGCGGGAGAAGCCGTACCTGAAGTACTACAACTCCTGGACTCCTGCGGAGATCGAACTCAGCGGCGACACTTTGGTGGACATGTTCATCAAGGCCAGCAACGAGCACGGCAAGGATGTGATGCTCGATTTCTTCGGCGGCACAACGACCTATGCTCAGGCGCACGTGCAGGTCCGTAAGGTTGCCGCCGGCCTGAAGGCGCTCGGCGTCCGCCCTGGTGACCGCGTCGCCATCTGTCTGCCGAACTGCCCGCAGCACCTGATCTCCATTTTCGCGGTGCTGTACCTGGGCGCGACGGTGGTGGAGCACAACCCGCTGTACACCGCCCGCGAGCTGCAGGGACCGTTCATCGACCACGGCGCGAAGGTCATGATTGCTTGGGACAAGATCGCCCCGCTATGTGAGGAGCTGGTTAACCGCACGCAGCTGCATACCGTCGTCACCGTCAACATGATCGAGGCGATGCCGAAGATCAAGCAGTTCGCACTGAAGCTGCCGATCTCCTCGCTGAAGGAAAAGCGGGAGCAGCTGCACTCCCCGGCGCCGGGCACGGTGCCTTTCCAGAAGCTGGTCGACGGCACCATCGGCGGCGACGGCGCCTACCTGAGCCCGGTGCCGGAGCGCAGCCTGGATGACGAGGCCTTCATCCTCTTCACCTCCGGCACCACCGGTAAGCCGAAGGGCGCGATGCTGACGCACCGCAACATCATGGCGAACGTGGCCCAGGGCCTGGCCTGGGTGGGTGAGCTCGGCGAGGGCGAGCAGGAGATTTACCTGGCTGCACTGCCGATGTTCCACATCTTCGGCCTGACCCTGACCGCGGCGCTGGGCGTGGCGACCGGCGGCAAGATCTGCCTGCTGCCGAAGCCGGAGATCCCGCTGATCGTGGATCAGATGAAGAAGCAGGTTCCGACGTACATGCCGGGCGTGCCGACGCTGTACGACAAGATCCTGGAAGCTGCGGAGGAGCACAACCTGGACATCAACGGCGTGAAGAACGCGCTTTCCGGCGCTGCCCCACTGCCGGTGTCCATCTCGCACCAGTGGCAGGGGCGCACGGGTGGCTCCATCATCGAGGGCTACGGCCTGACCGAGACCTCCCCGATCGTGACCGCGAACCCGATTTCGGAGAACGCCCGCGCGGGCTATATCGGCATCCCGTTCCCGAGCACTGAGGTTCGGGTCGCTGATCCGGAGGACTTCTCCCGAACCATGCCGGACGGCGAGCCTGGCGAGCTGCTCGTCCGTGGCCCGCAGATCTTCGGCGGCTACATTAACGTGCCGGAGGACGAGCAGCCGTTCTTCGAGGACTGGTTCAAGACCGGCGACATGGCCGTCATGGAGGAGGATGGCTTCCTGCGCATCGTCTCCCGCATCAAGGAGATGATCATCACCGGTGGCTTCAACGTCTACCCGGCGGAGGTCGAGGAAGTCCTGGCGGATCACCCGATGATCGCGAAGGCTGGTGTGGTGGGCCTGGCCAAGGAGGATGGCTCCGACGAGGTCGTCGCCGCCGTGGTGCTCGACGAGCACGTCAAGAAGGAGGATTTCGAGGAGGAGAAGGTCAAGGAGTGGGCACGCCACGAGATGACCCGCTACAAGGTGCCGCGTCGTTTCTTCGTCGTCGACGAGCTGCCAGCGGACCTGATCGGTAAGATCCGCCGCCGCGAGATCAAGGACATGGTCGAAAAGATCGTCGCCGAGGAGGGCTAAGCCTCCATCTGGAGTGCCGGGTTCGATGCCCGAAACGGGTGCTCGCCCGCCTCAGGCACTCGCCCGGCGGCACCAACCACGCACAACGCCCTAGGCCGAGGCTGGACCCTGCTGTGGGGGTCACGAAGCTCGCGCCTAGGGCGTTGTTTTTAGCGCCTAATCAGTTGCGCTGTTGACCTGCGGCAATTCCGCCCCGATCCACACCGGCTCGGGCACAAGCTCCACGCCGAATGCGTCGAAGACCCCGTCGCGCACCGCGGTCGCCAGCGCCACCACGTCCTCGCTGCTCGCCCCACCCCGGTTGGTCAGCGCCAGGGTGTGCTTGGTGGACAGCCCGGCGCGCTGCCGGCCCGGCACGTGCCAGCCCTTGTGGAAGCCCGCCCGCTCGATGAGCCAGGCCGCGGAGAACTTGAACTCCGGGCGCTCTGGGGTGCCGACGGAGAACAGTGGCATGGCCTCGGCCTCCGCCTCACCCACGCGCTCGCGAACGGCGGCGACCACCGCATCCCGTGCCGCTTCCCCAGCGACGACCGGGTTGGTGAAGAAGGAACCGGCGGACCAGGTGTCGTGGTCCTCGGTGTTAAGAACCATGCCCTTGCCGGCGCGTAGCTCCAGCACCGCCTGGCGAACCTCGGCGGCCGGGCGGCGGATCTGATCGGTCTCCTCCCCCTCGGCCGGGCGGGCCACCCCCAGGCGGCGGGCTAGCTCACCGAAGCGCAGCGGCAGGGAGAGCCCCGTCGGGTCCAGCTGAAACTCCACCTCCAGCACCGCCGCGCGGTCGGTAAATTTCAGGTTCGAGTAGCGGTAGGCCAGATCCAGGCTCTCGGGCGCCACCCACTCCGTGACCCGGCGGGCGCGGTCGTAGAGCCGCACCCTGCGCAGCACCTGGGAGACCTCCGCCCCATAAGCGCCCACGTTTTGCACCGGGGTGGCCCCGACGCAGCCCGGGATGCCGCTGAGGCACTCCAGCCCACCCAGGCCGGCGGCCACGGTCGCGGCGACGAAACGGTCCCACTCCACTCCTGCGAAGGCGGAGCACACGCCCGTCTCTGGATCAATGCTGATGGCCGCAGCCGGAGTGTCCGCGGCATGCACGACAACCAGCTCGGAGACCTCCGGCCCCTCCCCGATCAGCAGGTTCGATCCCCCACCGACGATCAGCACGCGCCAACCCGCGGCGTCGACGGCCTCCAGCACACCGGACAGCTGCTCGGCCGTGGTGCTCTCCACCACGGCGGCAGGCTGCCCACCGATGCGCAGCGTGGTCAGTTCCGCGAGCGCTCGCCGGTCCACGGTGGCCCCGGTGGGGGCGACGGCGGCGGCCACCTCGTCGAGCGTCGGAGCGGCGGCGGGGCCGGTAGTTGTGGGCGGAAAAGTATTGGCGTGATTCTGCTTTTGTGTCACCCCTCTAACGGTAGCCTGTAGCCATGACGACTAACAGTGAGAACACCCACAGCATCGGCTTCCCGCTCGCCGATGTCCACGCCGCGCTGTCCTCCCAGGAGTACTGGGAGTACGAGGCGAAGAACATCGGCGACGAGCCCGGCGAGGTCCGCAACTTCACCGGCGGCCCGAACGTCAAGGTCGAGCTGGCCGAGAAGCTGCCAATCGACGCCGTGCCGGAGTCCTTCCGCGCGATGGTTCCGGCCGCCCTGGAGCTAGCCCGCACCGTCACCCTGGGCCCGGTCGAGGGCGACCGCGCGACCGGCGCCGTCACCGCCGAGGTCTCGGGCCTGCCGGTGAAGTTCAATGCCAACCTGGTGCTGCAGGACGCCGATGGCGCGACCTCCCTGAGCGCCCAGTCCGCGGTGGACGTTAAGATCCCCATGATGGGTTCCATGCTGGAGCCGAAGATCATGGAGTGGGTCGAGCAGTTCATCGCCCACGAGTCCTCCCTGATCGAGAAGTATCTCAAGGAGAACGCCTAAACTTCCGTGGCTGATCACGCCCACAATCTACGGGCCCGTTCCTGGTCGCAGGACGGGCCCGTTGGCGTACCCACCCGCGGCACCACCGGCTTCAACCGGCTGCGCAAGGCCGACCGGTGGCTCGCTCATCACCCCGCGGTGCGCGCTGCCTTTGATGCTGCTTCTTTGTTCGGACGTCGCCCGCTTGCCGTGGACGTGGGCTACGGGGCTTCTCACACCACCACGGTGGAGTGGGCCAGGTGGCTGCGCCGGGTGGACCCTAAGGTGCGCGTGCTCGGGCTCGAGATCGAGCCCTCCCGGGTGCTGCCGCCCCGCGATGGCGTGGAGTTCGCCCTGGGTGGCTTCGAGCTGGCGGGCCACCGCGCCGAGTTGGTGCGGGCCTTCAACGTGCTGCGCCAGTACGACGTCTCCGAGGTACTGGCGGCCTGGCGGATGATGATTGCGGGGCTGAGCCCCGGTGGCCGGATCATCGAGGGAACGTGCGATGAGATCGGACGGCGGGCGGCCTGGGTCCTCCTGGACGAGTCCGGCCCCCGGACGCTGACTCTGGCCTGGGATCCGTCCGATGTTGACAAGCCTTCGGATGTCGCGGAGCGGCTGCCGAAGGCCCTGATCCATGAGAACACCGAGGGCCACAAGATTTTCGCGCTGCTGCAGGCTGCGGATGCGGCCTGGGATCGGGCCGCGGGTTATGCGCCCTACGGCCCGCGGGTACGCTGGCGATTCGCCCGCGAGGACCTGCTGGGCCAGCTCCCGGCCGAGGTGGCGAAACTCAACCCGCGGCGGCGAATGCAGGACAATCTGCTCACCGTCCCCTGGGCGCTCGTGAGCGACATCCGGCTCTGAGCCCTTTCGGCCGCACCCCTGGCGGGCATCGTTCCGTTGCGGATGGAGGGTCCCGCTGGATCGTCCGCAACTGCCACCGGAGCGCGGTTCTATAGAAATCTTGCCGGCTTTGCGGAACACTATGTTGGGTGAGCTCTCAAAATTACTATCCCCAGCAGCCCCAGTTCTCCGGATCCCCGGCCCAGCAGGCGCCGGAGAAGGGCTCGAAGGCGCCGAAGGTCCTGGCCATCATCGTGATCATCGTGCTTCTGCTCGCTCTGATCGCCGAGTTCGGCGCGCGCTGGTACATCAAGCATGAGATCAAGAACTCCCTGACCGAGGCGTCGAACTCACGCACGGTCGAAGACCCGAAGGTCTCGCTGGGTACCACCCCGGTTCTTTTTGGGTTGGTGCAGCGCTCGCTGCCGCACCTGGAGGTGGAGGTCCCCTCCAGCATCGACGTCTCTTATGAGGACAACGACCCCAGCCGCCCGGTCGTCACCGGCATGCCGCGAACCCACATCACCGGAAAGAAGCTCTCGATGGGTGACACCCCGCAGGACATGCGTTTCGGCGAGTTGACCGTCGACGCGGAGCTGCCGAAGGAGGTCATGAAGGCCGAGATGATCGCCAATCAGTCCGGCCAGTCGGACGATGACCTGCTGAACAGCCTCCTTCAGGTCGATGACGTTGTGCCGAACCCCCAGGATCAGACACTCGAGGTGCAGTTCAGCGGCGGGTTGGCCAGCATCGTGATGAGCCCGAAGATCGAGAAGGGCCAGCTGACGATGGAGGTCTCGGCCGTGAAGGTCTTCGGTCAGGAGCTGCCGGATGTCCTTGCTGAGGCACTCGGCGGCGCTGTCGAGCAGTCGGTGGAGCAGAACACGCCGGGTGGCCTTGAGCCCCGCGATGTGCGCGTCACCGACAACGGCCTGCAGATCTCCCTGCACGGCACGGATGTCGACCTCAACGAGCTGCAGGGTTCCCTCAATGAGGCGGGGCAATCCCAGCAGGGCGGGCAGGAAAGCCCGCGCGCGGGTCGTGGTAACGACGGTGCCGGGGACAACACCCCGACCGGGGAGGATCGCCCAGGGCCCGTGGGCTCCGGCGGCGAGATCTTCAACCGGGCTGCGGCTTAAGCCCCTTCCCCCCCCCGGCTACTGCTGCGGCGCGCCTTCCAAAATGGCGCGGGCGGCAGAAACCCCCAGGCGGGTCGCCCCCGCCTCGATCATGGCCACGGCTTGCTCCCAGGTGCGAATGCCGCCGGAGGCCTTGATCCCCACCTGGCCGCGCTTGCCCATCCGCTCCAGCTCATCGGCCATGATCCTCACAGCCTCGACGCTGGCTCCACCCGCCGGATGGAAGCCGGTGGAGGTCTTCACGAAATCCGCCCCAGCGCGGGCGGCCGAACGCACTGCGGCGCGCAGCTGCTCCTCGGAAAGCACCGCGGACTCCAGGATCACCTTCAGCACCGCTGGCGCGGGTAGCGCCTCGCGCACGGCCATGATCTCCGAGAGCATGGCATTCTCATCGGCGGCCACAGCATTGGCCACGTCAATGACCATGTCCACCTCATCGGCGCCCTGTTCCACCGAAAAGCGGGCCTCGGTCGCCTTGATGAGGCTCTGGTGCTTACCGGAGGGGAATCCCGCCACCGTGGCCACGCGCAGCCCGGGGTAATCCCCCGAAATCGGTAGCATGGACGGGGATACGCACACCGCACCACAGCCGAGTTCCTGGGCCTCGCGGAGCAGAGCCCGCACGTCCTCCCGGCTGGCGTCGGTGGCCAGCAGGGTGGCGTCCATCATCTGAGCGACCTGCTCGCGACTTGGGGAGACCGACCCGGATGAGTTATGGGAAGCAGACACGGCTACCACGCCCCGGAGGCGTTATCGAGGACGTCGCGGATCGCCGGGCGGACGTCCTGCCAGTAGATACCGACGATCACCGCACCGATGATCCACAGCGGGAAGAAACCGCCGCCGAATATGCCGATTAGGCCGGTCAGCGCTGCCCCGCCCCCAAGCAGCAGCCAGTTCTGTTTCTTGCGGTTGATGACCTCGAAGGCATCATCGCGGGTCATTGCCACCTGGGCAGCGGCAGCCACCCCCAGGATCAGCACGATCACGGACAGGGACAAATACAGGTAGAAAGCCACCTGAAAGCCGATGAGTATTGCGGGATTCATCATGGCCTCATCCTAATGCACTCCCCGGACACGCAGCGTCAGCGGCAGGCCACGGTGCCTACCGCTACAAGAGCCAGCCGATCAGCTGCGCCAGCGAGTAGATAACCAGCCCCGCCAGGGAGCCCACGACGGTGCCGTTGACGCGGATGAACTGCAGGTCCTTGCCCACCATCAGCTCGATGCGGTCGCTGGCTTCCTCGGCGTCCCAGCGCTCCACGGTCTCACCGATGATGCTGGTGACCTCGCCTGCGTAGTTCTCCGCCAGGTAGGACGCCGCCCCAACCAGCCGGTCTTCCAGGTTTTCTCGCAGCTGTGGTTCCGCAAGCACCCGCTCGGCGAATTCGGTGACCCACGCCGCGATGCGGGTGCGCAGCATGGACTCTGGGTCCTCGGCCTGCTCCGCGAGCACGTGCCGGGTGTTCTCCCACACGGTCGCCGGGAGCGCGGTGATCGGCCCGGAGTTGAGGATGTCCTCCTTGATCTTCTCCATGCGCTGGATCATCACTGGGTCGTGCTGAAGGTCACGGGCCAGGCCCGCGATGAAGCTGCGGAACTGCTGGCGGGCCTCGTGGTTGGGGTTGGCCCGCACCGCGGCGGTAAAGTCCACGACCTCGCGGTAGACGCGGTCGCCGACGAGCTCGCGAACGAAGCGGGGCGCCCAGCGCGGGGTGCGCTCGTCGATGAGGTTGACGATGAACTCCTCCGACTCGCGGGCCTTATCGTCCATCCAGATGACGGCCGCGTCGACCAGTGGCTCGGTGCGGCCTTCGTCGATGAGCTGCTGGAGGCCGCGCCCCATCGGCGGACCCCAGTGTGGTTCGCGGAGGCGGTCGATGACCATCACGCGCAGGACGGCCTCCACTTCCTTGGCATTAACCCCGTTGACCGTCAGCCGGATCAGCTTGCCGATTTCCCGGCTGATGACTTTGTCCCCCTCGGATTCCACGACCCACTTGGCGGCCCGGGTGGGCAAGTGGGCGGCGCGCAGCTTCTCGGAGATGAGAGTGGCGTTGAGGAAGTTCTCGCCGACGAACTCGGAGAGCGAGTGACCGACCTGGTCCTTCTTCCGTTTGATGATCGCGGTGTGCGGGATTGGCAGGCCCAATGGGTGGCGGAAGAGCGCGGTGACGGCGAACCAGTCTGCGATACCACCCACCATGCCGGCCTCTGCGGCGGCCTGGACGTAGCCGACCCAGGCCGGGGCATTGCCACCGTGGTCCACGATGCGGCAGATGGCGAAAACGATTGCCGCGAAGATCAACAGGCCCGAGGCGATGGCCTTGTGCTTGCGTAGGTCGTGGCGCCGCTGGGCCTCGGACTCCGGGGAGGGGCCGGGCACCGGCAGGCTGCTGCTTGCTGGGGCGGGGTTATCAATGCTGCGATGGCTCACCCCACCAGTATCGCAGCTTTAGCCTTTGGGGTCTTCCCCTCCCCCACCGCCGCGCCGCCCACGCCTACTATGCCCTCGCACCGCCGAACAGCGGCACGCAAAAGGCCACCCCGGTCACCGTCTTCAATGACGGGACCGGGGCGGCCTCAAGTACTAGCGCTGCGGGCTGCGTTGGAGGTGCGTGCCCTGCGCGTGCATCACGCGCTTGCTAGCCAAGTTTTAGTGGATGCGACCACTGCGCTTGACGTACTCGCGGTAGTTCGCGCGGCCAATGTGGACCATCGCGAAGCCACCGAAGAGAAGGAGCACAGCACCGATCACACCGCCAATGATGAATGGGGTCGGGTTTTCGCTACCAGCTGCACCAGCCAGGCCGTAGATCGCCAGGCCGAAGAAGAGCAGGGAGCTCAGGATGGAACCCATTGCGACCCAGGTGATAGAGCGGTGCAGAGAAGAGTGCGGCGCATCGTAGCTCGACGGGACGAAGCCGTCCTCGTAGTAACGCTCCATCTGGAGGCTTTCAGCGAGAGCCATTTCTTTCCTACTTTCCGGAAAACTGTATGTATCTACAGCTTAACCTAGTCGTCCTTACCGCGGAAGGCAGCGCGTGCGCGCTCCTTCGTGATCGCGGCAACGGCGGTCAGCGGGATGCCAGCCGGGCAAACGTCCGCGCACTCGCCGTACAGGGAGCAGTGACCGAAGTTGGTCTCCACCTCGTCGACCATGGCGCGGGCGCGCTTGCCGCGCTCCTCGCGACCCATCGGGGAGAGGGTGAGGTGAACCAGCTTCGCGCCGGTGAACAGGTGGGCGGCGCCGTTCGGGCAGGCTGCGACACACGCACCACAGCCGATGCAGGCTGCGTGGTCCAGAGCCTTCTCCGCGTCGGAGTGGTTGACCAGCAGGTCGTCGGCGTCCGGTGCGGTACCAGCCTGGACGGAGACGAAGCCACCCTTCTCCATGACGCGGTCCAGCGCGGAACGGTCGACGACCATGTCCTTGATGACCGGGTATGCAGCGGAGCGCAGCGGCTCCAGCTTGATGGTGTCGCCATCGTTGAAGGAAACCAGGCGCTGCTGGCAGGCAGGCTTGTTCTGGTCTGGGCCGTGTGGACGGTCGTTCACCATCAGCCCACAGGTACCACAGATACCCTCGCGGCAGTCAGAGGCGAAGGCGAAGGGCTCCTTGCCAGCCTCGACGTACATGGTGTTGACGTGGTCCAGCAGCTCCAGGATGGACATCTGCTCTGCGGCGTCGTCAACCTTGACGGACTCGAAGTGGCCTTCGGCGTTCGGGCCCGCCTGACGCCAAATTTCAAGATTCAGCTTCATTACTTGTAATTCCTTGTCATCAGCGGGATTCGATCGAAGTACAGCGGCTCGGAGTGGCGGATGAACTTCTCATCGCCGTTCGACTCCCAAGCGGAGACGAAGCACCAGTTGTCATCGTCACGCTCGGCCTCGCCGTCCTCGGAGAGGTGGTCATCGCGGTAGTGGGCACCGCAGGACTCGTCGCGGTCCAGTGCGTCGACGCACATGAGCTCGCCGAGGTCCAGGTAGTCGGCCACGCGCAGTGCGTACTCCAGCTCCTGGTTCATCTCGTTGGCTTCGCCCGGGACGTGGACGTTGGCCCAGAATTCCTTACGCAGTGCGCGGATCTTCTCGATGCCGTCCTTCATGTCCTCGACGTTACGGGACACGCCACAGGAGAAGTACAGGATTTCGCCGAGCTGACGGTGGTAGTAAGCCGCGCCGTGCGGCTCCTCGCCACGGACGTTCATGATCCGCTCGATGCGCTTCTGAGAGCGCTCCAGGGCCTCCTGTGCGGCCGGGGAGTCCTCAGCCGAGACCTCCTCGCCCAGCAGTGGTGCCAGGTAGTTCGGGATCGTGAACGGCAGGGTGAACCAGCCCTCGACGGAGGAGGAGAGCAGGGAGTTAGCACCCAGTCGGTTTGCACCGTGGTACATCCAGGATGCCTCACCGGCACAGAAGAGCCCCGGGATGGAGGTCATCTCGTGGAAGTCGGTCCACAGGCCACCCATGGTGTAGTGGCAGGTCGGAGCGATGCGCATCGGGGTCTCGTACGCGGACTCACCGATGGCCTCCTCGTACATCTGAATCAGGTTGCCGTAGCGCTCGCGGATGGTGTCCTTGCCGAGGCGCTTGATGGCGTCACCCAGGTCCAGGTAGACGGAGTTCTTCTTCGGGCCAACGCCGTAGCCAGCGTTGATCTGCTGGGCGTTCGCGCGGGACGCGATGTCACGCGGGACCAGGTTGCCGAATGCCGGGTAACGACGCTCCAGGAAGTAGTCGCGCTCGTCGTCCGGGATGTTGTTCGGGTCGCGGTCGTCACCCTTCTTCTTCGGGGTCCAGATGCGACCGTCGTTACGCAGGGACTCGGACATCAGAATGGTCTTGGACTGCCAGTCCGAGTTGACCGGCAGGCCGGTCGGGTGGAACTGCACGAAGGACGGGGACGCCATGTAGGCGCCCTGATCGTAGGCACGCATGATGGCGGAGACGTTGGAGTTCTTCGCCAGGGTGGACATGTGGTACACGTTGCCGTAACCACCGGTGGCCAGCACGGTTGCGTGGCCAGTGTGCGCGGTCAGCTCACCGGTGATCAGGTTACGCATCACGACGCCCTTACAGACGCCGTCCTCGACGATGACGTCCTGCATGTCTGCGTGGGTGAAGATCTCCACATTGCCGGCACCGATCTGACGGTACAGCGCGGAGGTCGTCGCCAGCTGCAGCTGCTGACCCGTTTGACCACGGGTGTAGTAGGTGCGGGAGACCTGCACACCACCGAAGGAACGGGTTGCCAGGGTGCCGCCGTACTCGCGGGAGAACGGCGCGCCGATGGCGTTCATGTGGTCGATGACCTTCGGGGACTCCATAGCCAGGCGCCAGCAGTCGTTCTCGCGGCAGCGGTAGTCGCCGCCCTTGACCGTGTCCTTGGTGTGGAGGTAGGTCGAGTCGTTATCCAGCTTCTTACCGCGGGAGGAGTTCACACCACCCTGCGCAGCAATGGAGTGCGCGCGGCGTGGGGAATCGTGGTAGGTGAAGACCTTCACGTCGTAGCCCAGCTCGCCGAGGGCTGCGGCGGCAGCGCCGCCGGCCAGGCCGGTACCGACGATCAGGACGCGGAACTTGTTGCGGTTCAGCGGGGACACCAGGCCGAAGTGGTCCTTGGCGTAGGTCCACTGCTGATCCTGGCCGACCTCGTGCGGGGCGTTATCCTTCAGGACCTTGCCGACGGTCACGCCGTCGACGGAGGACTCAGGCGCGGTGAAAGCTGCGACTGCCTCGTCGTAGTTGAAATCCGCAGTTTGGTTGTGCGGGTGGTTAATAACATCGCTCATAGCCGTTTACTCCTTAACAGACTCGCGAGCTTAAACGCCTGGGACGAATGGCATTTGCTCAATGCCTCCGAACAACACAGCCAGTGGGATAGAGATATTGCCGATGAGGATCAGGGCCGGGACCAGGTAGGAGATCCACAGGATCACCTGGCGCCAGCGATGGCCGGTAATGCCCAGGTCCGAGGACGCGGTCCAGATGCCGTGAGACAGGTGGGCGAACAGGATGAACATCGCGACGATGTAGATGATCGCAACTGCCGGGCGCTCGAAGGAGGCCACGAGGTTCTGGTAAGCAGCGTGGTTGCCGTCAACAGCCTCGGTGAAGTCGCTGGACGCAGCCGGCTGGACACCCAGGGTCAGGTCCAGGATGTGGAAGATGATGAACAGCAGCAGCACGATGCCGGTCACCGGCATGGTGCGTGCGGAGAAGGTATTCCAGTTGCTGACCATGCCCTTGCGGCGGAAGCGGCCGCGGGACTGGTGGCTGCGGCCGACCAGTGCGAACGCAAACCACACGTGCAGCACGATTGCCACGAGCAGCACAATGCGGAAGATCCACAGCATGCCGCTCTCAGGCAGGATCGGCGAACCGACCTCGCGGAGGAAGTCCGCGTAAGTATTGAGGCCCTCAGCGCCGGTGTAAACCTTCAGGTTTCCGAGCATGTGGACCAGAACAAACAGGCCGAAGATGATGCCAGTGATGGCCATCGTCAGCTTCATAACCCAGGTTGGGATGCCCGGCTTTTCGCGCAGGGCTTTCGTCGTTATTTTCCCGTGGACAAGGGCGTCCCGGTTTTCGTCATTCTTTACAGTCATGGCACCTCCAGTGTCGCAATAACTCTACGAGCTTCGAGACCTTGGTCACTAACTGCCATGGTCCACCCTGGGCTTTTACACCCTATTTAGGGCAAAATCACAGGAAGCGCACCTATTGCGCAACAACTTCGTTGCGTAAATGTCCTCAAATCACACCAGTCGCATCAGCCACAAAACTTCCCACAACCGGCGGCATAGCCGCCGCCGGTTGTGGGGAGAAGAATGGAAAAATTCGGCCCCTAGCCTGCCGCGAGAACCGTCTCCCCCAGGACAACCTGCGGCTCACCGGCGACCCGAACCTCCTGACCCAGCACCGTGACCACACCGGCGTCCTTCCCCCGAACGGAAACCAGCTCCACCTCACCCGGGCGAACCGTCACGCGAACCTGGGCATCCCGGATGGTGACGTTATAGCTGAGGTGCTCCCAGCCTTCCGGCAGGTGGGGGTCAATGGTGAACTCGCCCTCGTGATCGCGCAGGCCACCAAAGCCATAGGTCAGCGCAGTCCACACTCCACCGCAGGAGGCGATATGCACGCCGTCAGCGGTATTGCCATGCATATCCGCCAGGTCCACAAACAGCCCGCGGTGGAAGAACTCCAATGCCTTATCCGCATAGCCAAGCTCCGCGGCCATGATGGATTGCACCACCGCCGACAGGGTGGAATCCCCCGTCGTCAGCCGGTCGTAGTAGTCATAGTCAGCCCGCTTAATCTCCTGGGAGAATCGCTTCCCCTGCAGGAACAGTGCCAGCACCACGTCCGCCTGCTTCAAGATCTGATAGCGGTAAATCGTCAGCGGGTGATAGTGCAGCAGCAGGGGGCGCTTCGGCTCACCGTTCGGGTCGTCCAGGTCCCAGATCTGGCGGTTGAGGAAGAAATCATCCTGCGGATTGATCCCCAGCTCCTCGTTGAAGGGGATGTACATCTGCTCTGCAGCCAGCTCCCAGCGGTCCAACTCGGAATCGTTGAGCTTGTGCTGCGCAGCCAGGTCCGCGTAGTCATCCGGCCGCTCGGCGCGCATCGTCTTCAGCACCTTCGCAGCCATTCGCAGGTTATATTGCGCCATCACGTTGGTGTAGAGGTTGTTATTCACCACCGTGGTGTATTCATCCGGGCCGGTGACCGCGTGGATCTCGAAGCGGTCTTGCGCGGAGTTGAAAAAGCCGATGGACACCCAGAACCGGGCCGTACCCAGCAGGATCTCCACGCCCTCGCGCATGAGGAATTCCTTGTCCTCGGTGGCGTAGAAGTACTTCATCAGCGCGAAGGCCACGTCCGCGTCGATGTGATATTGCGCTGTGCCGGCGGCGTAGTACGCGGAGGACTCGTGCCCGTTAATCGTGCGCCACGGGAAAAGCACGCCGTCGTGGGAAAGCTCCAGCGCGCGCTCGTGCGCGGAGGGCAGCATCTCGTAGCGGAAACGCAGGGCATTGCGGGCATAATTCGAGTTCGTATAGCTGAGGAACGGCATCACGTAGATCTCCGTATCCCAGAAGTAATGCCCGCCGTAGCCAGCACCGGTCAACCCCTTGGCAGGAACGCCGGTGGTCTCCGCCCGCGCGGAGGCCTGGATCAGCTGGAAGATGCACCAGCGGGCTGCCTGCTGCAGCTCTGGCTGGCCACCGATGCGAACGTCCGAACGCTCCCAGAATTCGCCCAGCCACTCGCGTTGATTATCCACCAGGCTGCTGTAGCCCACCTGCTTCGCCCGGTTGATGGTGCGGTCGCAGCGGAACGCCAGCTCCTTCGGGGCCACATGGCGAGAGGAGTGGTAGCTAACGAACTTCTCCAGGCGCAGGTGGCAGCCCTTCGCACCGTTGATGTGGTAGACGACGCTGGCGACATCCTCCGCGACCTCCGTGGTCACCTCGACGTCGCCGGAGTCCGCGGTAGCCGGGTTGTCCACGCGCAGCTCGTGGTCCATGGAGGCGGCGACCGTCATTCCGGAATGGTTGACCTGGTAGCCCAGGGTCGCGCGCTCAGGTTCGGGCTGGGACTGGTACTTCGGGATCAGGACACGCTCGTCAAAAGTCGAGCCCTTCCGTGGGTCCAGCTCCCCGCCCTGGACGGCGACGGGGCCGTTGTTATCCGGGAACTCGCCCTCGCCGTCTTGGCGGTTGAGCAGCTGGGAGGAGACGACGACGGCCGCGTCCGAGTCCAGCAGCTCCACCTCGAGAGCCATGATCGCGAGGTGACGCTCCTGGAAGCTGACCATGCGCTCGGTGGTCACGCGCACGCGCTTGCCGCCGGGGGTGCGCCAAATCATGCTGCGGCGCAGCACGCCGTCGCGGAAGTCGAGGGTGCGGCTGTACTTGCTGATATCCGCGTTGCCGAGGCGTAGCGGCTCGTCGTCGATGTACAGCCGCATCGCCTTCGCGTCCGGGACGTCGATGATGGACTGACCGTCGCGGGCTAGGCCGTAGGCGTCCTCGGCGTGGGTGATCTTCCAGTTCTCGTAGACACCATTGATATAGGTGCCGTGGACGGCGGAATCGCGCCCCTCTGGCGGGTTGCCGCGCATCCCAAGGTAGCCATTGGACTGCGCGAAGAGCGTTTCGGCGACGCCCAAGTCGGTTCGGTTGGGCTTGGTTTCCGCCCAGCCCCACTCCCAGACGGGGTTGTTATCGCGGTCGATCAGCTCCAGCGGGTCGACGCCGTGGTGGTGGCGGTCCGCCCGGTAGCCTTCGGTAGCCAAGTCCGCACCGTCGATCGGCCGGTTCGGCCCCGGCGCGCCACCATGACGCTTGGCGGCGAGGAAGGCTTGGAGCTGTGCGTTGCCGGATTGCGAAGCTGAGGTCATTGTGTCCCACATGTTGAGGTTTTTCTTCTGAGCCGCGCACATTCTAGCGGGCGGGTTGCACCGCCTCGAATCGCGGGCGCAGCTTATTGCGTCGCTCTACTGCGCGGCCGCACAGTGCGGTGCAGCAAGCGACATCGCGCGATCGGAGGGGCTAGCCCACGAAGTCCGCGAGGTCAGCGACCACGGTGTCTGCCCCGGCGTCGCGGAGTTCCTGTTCGCCTGCTCCCCGGTCCACCCCCACGACGAGGCCGAACTTGCCATTGCGTCCAGAGGCCACTCCACTGAGCGCGTCTTCTACCACCACGGCCTTCTCGGCTGGCACGCCCAGCCACGTGGCCGCGTGCAGGTAGGTGTCCGGGGCGGGCTTGCCGGGCAGCTCGAGTTCCGCGGCAACCAGGCCATCCACGATGAGTTCGAAGCGCTCCAGCAGGCCCGCCGCCTCGAGCACGGGGCGGGCGTTCTTGGAGGAGGAGACGATCGCCAGACGCGGCGGGGTCACGCCCTCCTTCGGCGCAGCCAGGGCGTCAAGGAGCTGGACGCTGCCCGGGTAGGCCGCAATGCCCTGGCCCAGCAGTCGGAGGAACTCGGCATTCTTGCGCTCCCCCAGCCCGTAGACGGTGTTCTCAGCCGCCGTGTCTTCCTCGCTGCCGGCGGGCAGGTCGATGCCACGGGAGTGCAACAACGCGGCGATGCCCTCGGTCCGCGGGCGGCCGTCGAGGTAGTCGTAGTAGTCCTGGTCGGTGTACTCGGCCACGCTCTGCCCGGCGGCGCTGATTTCGCCGAAGTATTCGCTGAACATGTGGGCCCAGGCCTCCCGGTGGAGATCAGCGGTGGGGGTAATCACGCCGTCGAGGTCGAAGAGGATCGCGCCGTACCGCCACAGATCGGGTAGGCACAGGTCGGGCAGATCTGCGCCTGCGCTACTACTCCCCTGCCCGCTTGTCGACGTCTCGGGCTGTCGCTTGTTCACGTTCCCAGGGTTCATGCTGCCGATAGTACGTTTCCCGCCGCGTTTTGTGGCCAGGCAGGGTTTTCTCCCCTTGCGCTTCCGCCTACGAACTCCCTCTTCGCCACACCGTTGCCTCACCGCCGCCTCCTACCCAAGAGAAAAACGGGGCGGGCACACCACAATGGTGTGTCCGCCCCGTCACTTCTCTCACTGGCCCCGCTTCAAGGGCTCTGGCGAGAGTCAACAGCCGCCTTAGGCGATGCCGTTCTTAGCCTTGAACTCCAGGCGACGTGCGTGCAGGATCGGCTCGGTGTAACCAGCCGGCTGCTCCAGACCCTTGAAGACCAGGTCCTTGGCGGCCTGGAAGGCCACGGAGTCGTCGAAGTTCGGTGCCATGTTGCGGTAGGCAGCATCCCCAGCGTTCTGCTGGTCGACCTTCGCGGCCATGCGCTGCAGGGAGTCGAGGACCTGCTCCTCGGTCACCACGCCGTGCTTGAGCCAGTTGGCCAGGTGCTGGGAGTTAATGCGGCAGGTCGCGCGGTCCTCCATCAGGTCGATGTCGTGGATGTCCGGAATCTTGGAGCAACCAACACCCTGCTCCACCCAGCGGACCACGTAGCCCAGGATGGACTGGGAGTTATTGTCGATCTCCTCGGCGATCTCTTCAGCAGACCAGTCAGCGGACTCGGCCACCGGCAGGGTCAGGATGTCGCCCAGGGTCTCGCGGCGGCCCTCGGTGCACAGCTTGTCCTGCACCTCGAAGACATCCACCTCGTGGTAGTGGGTCGCGTGCAGGGTCGCACCGGTCGGGGACGGCACCCACGCGGTGGATGCTCCCTCCTTCGGCTGGCCGATCTTCTGGGCCAGCATGTCGGCCATCAGTTCGGTCTTGGCCCACATGCCCTTACCGATCTGAGCCTTACCCGGCAGACCGTGCTCCAGGCCAGCGTCGACGTTATTGTCCTCGTAAGCGATCTTCCACGGTGCGGTCTGCAAATCCGCCTTACGCACCATCGGACCGGCCAGCATGGAGGTGTGGATCTCATCACCAGTGCGGTCCAGGAAGCCGGTGTTAATGAACGCCAGGCGCTCCTTAACCTCTGCGATGCAGGCATCCAGGTTAGCGGTGGTGCGGCGCTCCTCATCCATCACACCGACCTTGAGGGTGTAGCGAGGCAGGTCCAGCAGGTCCTCCACGGCTGCGAACAGCTCGTTGGTGAAAGCAACCTCCTCCGGGCCGTGCTGCTTCGGCTTCACGATGTAGATGGAGCCGGTGCGGGAGTTGCGGTGTGCGTTGTCCTTGTTCAGGCCCTCGATCGCAGCTGCGGAGGTGATGACGGCATCCATGATGCCCTCGAAGATCTCCTCGCCGTTGGCGTCCAGGATCGCCGGGTTCTGCATCAGGTGGCCGACGTTACGGACGAACAGCAGGGAACGACCCTGCAGGCGCAGCTCGGCGCCGTCCTTATCGGTGTAGTAGCGGTCCTCGTTGAGGGTACGGGAGAAGGTCTTGCCGTTCTTCTCAACTTCCTCGGAGAGGTCGCCGACATTTAGGCCGAGCCAGTTGCGGTAGCCCAGAGTCTTGTCGGTGGCGTCGACTGCCGCGACGGAGTCCTCGAAGTCCATGATGGTGGTGATGGCGGACTCCATGAGGATGTCCTTCACGCCGGCCTTGTCGGTCTTACCGATCGGAGACTCCGGATCGATCTGGATCTCGAAGTACAGGCCGTTGTTGCGGACCAGAATGCCGGACGGGTTGGTCTCCTCACCGGCGTAGCCTGCATAGACCTCCGGGTTACGCAGGTTGACCTGCTCGCCGTCGATCTCACCGGTGATCTGGCCGGAGGTCACGGAGTACTTGGTGACGTCCTTGTGAGAGCCGGACTCCAGCGGGATTGCGCGGTCCAGGAACTCGCGACCCCACTCGATGACCTTGTCACCGCGGACCTTGTTGTAGCTGCTGCCCTTCTCCTGGCCGTTCTCCTCGGAGATGGCGTCGGTGCCGTAGAGGGCGTCGTACAGGGAGCCCCAGCGAGCGTTCGCCGCGTTCAGAGCGAAGCGGGCGTTGAGGATCGGGACGACCAGCTGCGGGCCGGCGGTCTCTGCGATCTCGCTATCGATGTTCTGGGTCGCGATCTCAAACTCGCCTGGCTCGTCGACCAGGTAGCCGATCTCACGGAGGAAGGCCTCGTACTCCTTCGGATCCTGAGCGCCCTTGTGGTCGGTGTACCACTGGTCGAGCTTGGCCTGCAGCTCATCGCGCTTGGCCAGCAGCTCCTTGTTACGCGGGGTGAACTTCTCGACGATCTCGCCGAAGCCATCCCAGAACTTCTTCTGGTTTTCCTCGCCGGACTTACCAGCCTTCGGAAGAACCTCGTTATTCACGAAGTCATAGAGAACCTTGGCGACCTGGAGGCCACCAGCGCTGACGCGTTCGGTCTGCTGAGTCTGGGCCATATTCGACTCCTTTGTGTTGCGGTTTCCCTTGTGTATTACCCCACCCACATTAGGTGACCTCGATCACGAAAGAAGCAAACCGGCCTACAAGCGCACGGCAGCTACCCCCATTCCCTGGAGAAAAGCAAAATTTTTCGTTGAACAATTTCCCGAGTTACCCCCGGATGTTGCACGCCAAAGCCCCGCATCACCCCTGCACGAGAGACAAATCACACCGCGATCGAAAAAATCTGAATAGATAGAACTTTGCAAACTTTGCAAAAAGGGCGATTACCCCCACACAATTCACTCGCTCGCACCCCGTTGACGTGCAGGAATGCTTTGGTAAAGTGGCCCATGACACACAAGGTCGAGCCCTCTAACCGGGTTTTACACCGGGGTCACCGGGCCCGACTTGAGCGTCGTACGGCCTCAGAGGTTCGTACTGTTAGGCACAATTCTCCACCAACAAAGGGAGTGACATCACATGTCGACTGTCGGAACTCCACGTACCGCAGCTGAAATCCAGAAGGACTGGGACGAGAACCCGCGCTGGGCACAGGTCAAGCGTGACTACACTGCTGAGCAGGTTGCAGAGCTCCAGGGCAACGTCCTCGAGGAGCACACCCTCGCACGCCGCGGCGCTGAGATCCTCTGGGAGGCCGTCAACAAGGGCGACGACTCCTACATCAACGCCCTGGGCGCACTGACCGGTAACCAGGCTGTCCAGCAGGTCCGCGCTGGCCTGAAGGCTGTTTACCTCTCCGGTTGGCAGGTCGCAGGTGACGCCAACCTCTCTGGCCACACCTACCCGGACCAGTCCCTGTACCCGGCAAACTCCGTGCCGACCGTTGTTCAGCGCATCAACAACGCTCTGATGCGTGCCGACGAGATCGCTCGCGTCGAGGGCGATGACTCCGTCGAGAACTGGCTCGTCCCGATCGTCGCTGACGGTGAGGCTGGCTTCGGTGGCGCTCTGAACGTCTACGAGCTGCAGAAGGCCATGATCAAGGCTGGCGCCGCTGGCTCCCACTGGGAGGACCAGCTCGCTTCCGAGAAGAAGTGTGGCCACCTGGGCGGCAAGGTCCTGATCCCGACCCAGCAGCACATTCGTACCCTGAACGCTGCTCGTCTGGCAGCTGACGTTGCTAATACCCCGACCCTGGTCGTCGCACGTACCGACGCCGAGGCCGCAACCCTGCTGACCTCCGACGTCGATGACCGCGACAAGCCGTTCCTGACCGGCGGCCGCACCGCTGAGGGCTTCTACAACGTCCAGAACGGCATCGAGCCATGCATCGCTCGTGCGAAGGCATACGCTCCGTACGCTGACCTCATCTGGATGGAGACCGGCACCCCGGACCTCGAGCTGGCTAAGAAGTTCGCCGAGGCTGTCCGCGAGGAGCACCCAGACCAGCTGCTGGCCTACAACTGCTCCCCGTCCTTCAACTGGTCCGCACACCTCGAGGCAGACGAGATCGCCAAGTTCCAGAACGAGCTGGGCGCAATGGGCTTCAAGTTCCAGTTCATCACCCTGGCTGGCTTCCACGCCCTGAACTACTCCATGTTCGACCTGGCTTACGGCTACGCTCGCGAGCAGATGACCGCATTCGTCGACCTGCAGAACCGCGAGTTCAAGGCTGCCGAGGAGCGCGGCTTCACCGCCGTCAAGCACCAGCGCGAGGTCGGTGCAGGCTACTTCGACGCCATCGCAACCACCGTCGACCCGAACTCCTCCACCACCGCCCTGAAGGGCTCCACCGAGGAGGGCCAGTTCTAATTTAGGAACTGTCCGCCTAGCGCACCGGCCACCACGCACCACAACAACGGTCGCGCGCTAGCACCACCCAGCCGGGTGGGAAACCACAACACCGTGGCTTCCCACCCGGCTTTGGTTTTCCGCTACCCTCCCCCATTACGAAGCCAAACACCCACCCCACATCGCGAAGGAAAACCGATGAGCTCCGCCGAACGCCCATTCCTCGACAAGACCCACCCCGAGACCTATAAGGCACTCGCGGGCGTGACCCGCCACGTCCGACGTGCAGAACGCGCAGCGGGCCTCAGCCGCGCACTCACCGAGCTGGTCAACGTGCGCGTCTCCCAGCTCAACGGTTGCCCCGCCTGCCTGAGCGTGCACGTCCCCGCCGCCCGGCGCGCGGGCGTATCCGAGCTCAAACTCGACCTCCTGCCCAGCTGGCAGGACGCCGAGATCTACACCGAGGAAGAACGCATCGCCCTCGAGCTCGCCGAGGCGTTGACCATCGGCCACGGGACCACCGGAACGATCAGCGGCCCGGGGCTGGTGGACATCCAGAACCGGGCACTACGTACCCTGGGTGAAGAGAAGTTCGCGGTCCTCGAGTGGGCGATCATCGCGATCAACGCCTTCAACCGCGTTTCCATCGCCAGTGGCCACCCGCCCCACGAGGCCAACTACTCCTAAGGTCGGCCCCTTCACACAACGGCGAACTGCCCGTGCGACAAATGGGCGCCCCACCCAGGGGCGCCCATCACGATCTCGTTGCTAGCTGCAGCGAACGATCGGCTGCGGATCGTAGACCGTGGTCTGCGTCTCGCGCTTGATCTCCTTGCCGCGCAGATCCTTGATCACGCGGGTATCCGTGACCGTGAAGCCCGGAGCGCCACTCGACGGGATGCACTTATCACCCTTGCCCTTACGGACCTCCGGCTTCGTGGGGCTGGTGCGGGAGCCGGCGATAGACTCCACCTCAACCTGCTTCACGCCTCGCATCCGCACGGTCACACTATCCGAGCCCGCTGATGCTTCGATCAGCACTGGGGTGTCGAACGGGTTCTTGAACTGCAGGTCGATCGCGCCCTCGAAGACCGTGGCCTCGCGGCCCGCCGGGTAACGGGAGATGTAGTAGGAGTGCGGCGTGTGGGCCACGTCTTCCATACCCGCGAAGTAGGAGGCGTTGTACAGGGTGGTGGCGAACTGGGAAATGCCGCCGCCCACGGCTTCGCCGGCCTGG